>CAYYWB010000137.1:0-7143 GCA_964475285.1 uncultured Bifidobacteriaceae bacterium
ACTGACCCGCATAATCATCAATGTTTACTAGGTTTCTAAACCGGACACTTCTGATTCAAAATGTATATCCATTCCAACTAATTTTGGAGATGTTGTAGTCTCTGGATTAGCGACGGGCGAAGCAGGGTTTTCCTCGGTGAAGACCAGAGATATATTGTCATTAAAAGAAGCGACAAAAGCATTCCAGGATTTTACGAAACAAACCAATCGTTCGGGGTTGGAAAATTGAAACTCTTCCCACAGACCAGTTTCGCTTTTCAACGTCAGGCCACCGTAGAGTGCAATTGGAATTTGATAATTGCCCGCAAATCGTTTGTCGCGGCTGCCGTCCTTGTTTGTTTTTGCCCAAGTCTGCCCAATTGTTTTTGAATCACTCGGAACGCCACCTACTTCATGAAACATGACTGGAGCAGCCGTGAGTTTCACGTCGTGGAAGTTAATGGCAGAAAATGCCGTCTTGGAAGACCGATACAAAATAAAACCCGGATACAGAAAAATGTCGCCACCATTCACGTTTTGCAAATGAGGAACTTCTTGCTCCCATTGAATCAAATCACAACTGCCCAGAGAAAATTTAATCCGTTCACGACTGACGGTCCTGCCTGCGATTGTCCGTTCTCGATATTTGTCGGTTGCCCGATCTGCTTTCACATCCCAAATCGCAGCGCATTCTGCCAGAGCGGTGAAGTCGTCCCGCATCCTGAAAAATGGCTCTGCCTGTTCTTTGGCAAGTTCAACCTGTGTCGAGATTGTCGTGAGCCGAAGCTGCTCTTCGAGTTCAGAGGCCCTCGCAGCTGCGATTTCAGCTTCAGTTTTTCGGACTGCGAATGACTTCTTAAATATTTTCTTCAGCAAGAATCCATTGTCCCATGAATTGAACCGCGCTGTTGCACGAGCATTTTCCTGCTTGGCCTTGGAAAACTCGCTGCTTATCTCTTCGTGTTCTTCGTAGGCTGTTTGTATCAAGTTTTTGAGTTCTTTGAGGCTTTCGCTGGTAAGAAGTTCTGTGCTTGCGCTGCGAATTTCTCGCAAAGGAGTAGAACTCGAATCGAGAGGAGGCAGAGAGATTGGTGGAGAATCTGGAAAATTGTCTAAAAGTGGCGAGCGAGGTGGTTTGTATAAGCCGGGTTGAGGATTCTGACGCGACTCGCTAGAAAGACGCTGTCGAAATTGTATACCCGTTCCAGGAATTGAAGCTGTGGCATACAAGCCGCGCCGACCGAGATTCATTGTGAAGGGAGCGCCGCCAACGCTCGCGCTCAAGCCGCCTTTAGACAAATTTAGTTTGAGTCTGGGAAGAATCTTAAACGATTGTCTAAATCGCCAACTCATATTTGCTGTTGGCAAATAATATCAGACCCTTTCTGGATCGCAATTTTCTTTTCTTTGATTGGAAATCTCAAACCAACTGCGGCACTTCAATTTCCTTCGGCGGTTTGCCGGTGGGCGTGCCGTCGGGCGCTTCGGGATACTCGAAGAGTTTGCCCTCGTAGTTGCGCAGCAGGACGCGGTCGGCGTTGTGGCTCAAAACGTATTCGGGATTGACGGGCACCTTGCCGCCGCCGCCGGGCGCGTCAATGACGTATTGCGGCACGGCATAGCCGGTCGTGTGGCCGCGCAGTTGCGTCATGATTTCAATGCCCTTGCGGACGCTCGCGCGCAAATGCGCCGAGCCGGAAATCAAATCGCACTGGTAAAGGTAATACGGCTTCACGCGGCATATCAGCAGCTTTTGGACGAGCGCCTTCATCACCTCCGGGTCATCGTTGACGTGCTTGAGCAGCACGCTTTGGTTGCCGAGCGGAATGCCGACGTCGGCCAGGTGCCCGACCGCGTCGCGGACTTCCGTCGTCAATTCGCGCGGATGGTTCGAGTGGATGCTAACAAACAATGGATGAAATTTGTTCAACATCGCGCAAAGCTCCGGCGTGATGCGCTGCGGCAAAAATGTAGGGATGCGCGAACCGATGCGGAGAAATTCCACGTGCGGAATTGCGCGCAGTCGGCCCAGGAGATTTTCCAGCTTGTCGTCGCTCAACAGCAGCGGATCGCCGCCGCTCAACAGCACGTCGCGGATTTCAGGATGCCGCGCGATGTATTCGATTTGTTTGTCGAATTCGGGATGGAAATCGTAGCCGCTGGCGTTGCTGACGAGCCGCGAGCGCGTGCAGTAGCGACAATAGGCGGCGCAGCGGTCGGTGACGAGGAACAGCACGCGGTCGGGATAGCGATGGACGAGGCCGGTCACCGGCGAATGCGAATCCTCACCGCACGGATCGCTCATTTCCCACGGCGCGGTGCGCGTCTCGGCAATTTTGGGGATGACCTGAAGCCGAACCGGGCAATGTTCATCCGCCGGATCAATCAGGTTGAAAAAATACGGCGTGATGGCCAGCGCCAGTTTGGTGTTGGCGAGTTTCGCGCCCGCAAATTCCTCCGGCGTGAGCGTCGGCATCAGCCGCTGCAATTGTTCCGGCGTGGTGATGCGGTGCTTGAGCTGCCAATGCCAGTCGTTCCAATCGGCGTCGGAAACATCGTGCCAGAAACCGCGGCCGGCGGAGCGGAATTGCTTCAGAAGCTGGAACCGGCGGCCGGACGGCGGCTCCTTGTCATCGGCCGGCAAATTGTCATCCTTCATTTTTCAATGGAAACTATAAATTGGAATCCCGCCCTGTCAAGCGAACCGCCCGTGCGCCCGGCGCATCCGGGCCTCATCGCGGCTTTTGCGCCGGGGTTTGCGGCTCGACTGGTTTTTCCAGCGCCCGCAGTTGCGCGTCCAGCGCGTCCAGTTTTCCAACGGCGTCGGCGGCGCTTTTGTTGGACAGCGCGGGCGGCGGGCGCGTGACGGCGCCGCGGGCGGCGGGCGCGGTGCCGCTGCGGCTGCCAAGATAATCGGCGAGCGCGCGGTGGTAGGCATCGGCCAGCACCGCGAATTGCGGTGTCATGCGCCACTCCACCAGGCCGAGGTCGCGCAGCTTGGTCTGGAGAACGGCCGCCTGCCGGTCGGAATCGAAATTGCGGATGGCGGCCTGAAGCGAAATCGCGTCATGTTCCGGCAGATTGGTTGGCGAGGAACGCACCTCGACCGGCACGCTCAAAATCTCGTCAAGCCTGGCGCGGCTGACGGCGGGCGTCCACGCCGTGCCGGCGTCGCCCGCAGTGAAGCTGACGGTTTGCAGCGCCCACCATTTTTCGAGGTCAACCGGCAGCGGAAACTCGCCGGCGAACGCGGCGCGAAAGGCCATCTGCCAGTTGTAATAATCCGGCAGCGTCTGGAGCATGGCGCGCAGATGTTCCGGGCCATGATTCATTTTCAGCAGATCGTTCACGAACAATTGCGCGCTGGCGCGATAGACGCCGCCATCACCGCCGCGCAATTGCGCGTCTTCCGGCCAGCTCAATTGATCAAACGTCAGCGCGGGCTGGTCTTGCAGCACGGGGCGAACCTGTGCGAGCGCGTCCACGCCGCGCGCGACGGCGACGGTTCGTCTTTCCGGCAGGCCGTTCACCGCCTTGTCCGGCGGCGACAAAATTATTTCCGGGCCGCTGGCGGCGAGCAATTGCTGCGACAGGCCCTCGGTGAGCCACGCGGGGATTTCGGCGGAACGGTCGCCGGCATTGTCGCGGTTGGCCAGTTCCAGCAACATCGCCCCGGTGAGCGCGCGGGCCAGGCTCGCGCGGGGCAGAACATCCGGCAATTCGACGCGATAGCCCCAGACATCGGTGAAGCGCCGGGAGATGATGGTGACATCTTCGTCCGGCGACGCCGCCGGATGCAACACGAGATAAATCCTGCCGCGCCACGGTGTCGAGGCGTCAACACCCAACGCGCGCCAGAGCGATTGCTTGACGCGCTCGGCGGAAACGGCCAGCAGCGCGGGTTCGAGCCGGACCAAATCGGCGTTGGTGTCGGCGACGGGCGGGAAAACGGACGGCGCATCCGGGTTCACGCCGGTGACAATGAACTGCCCGGAGGCGCTGCTGCGCATGGCGGAAACGTCCGGCAGCGGCAACTGGGCGCGGGCGGCAGCCGATAAAAACAGCGCGGCGGACAAAAAAACCGGCAAGCCGTTAAACCGTTGAACCGTTGAATCGCCAAACCGATGCAACGATGCAACGATGCAACGCTTCAACAACGGTTTCATTTTTTGGCCGTGGATCCGGCCTTTGCCGCCGGCGCGGGTTTTGCCGCGTCCTTTGCGGGTTTGCTGTCGCCGCCGGCGGGCGCGGGCGCGGCGGAGTCTTTTTTGGCCGCCTGTTTGTAGCCTTCGCTGCGGTAATCGGTGATATAAAAGCCGCTGCCCTTGAAAAGCAATCCGGCCCCGGCGCTGATTTTCTTCCTCACCCGGCCGCGCCCCCATTTTTTCCGCGCGCACAACTCCTTCGGGCAGGTTCGCAGCGACCCCGCGGAAATGGAACGGACGGCCTCGAACTCGTGGCCGCATTTCTCGCAAACGTATTCGTAGGTCGGCATCGGCAATTCGCAAACGGATTTCCAACCGCGCCGCCGGGTCAGTGTGCCGGCGCGTTGGTCGGCGGCGGAAGGACGTGAACCGTGCCGTCGGAACCGACCTCGACATTCAGATTGTAAGCCGGCGAACCGGCGGCGGGCGCGGCGGGATTGACGGGCGGCGCGTGCTGCATGAGCAATTGCCCGCCCTTGAGCGGATTGGCGGGGTCAATGCCCTGGCGCATCCATTCGAGCCGTTGCGCGGCGATCAATTCGTCCCGCAATTTCCGGACCTGCGTGCGCACCACGACGAGGTCGTTGAACTTGCGTTCCAGTTCGGCCCTCTGGGCAATCTGCTGTTTCAATTCACTGTCGAGAAACGCGTTGTTCGTCTCGGAGGTGGCGAGCTTCATCTGCGTCAAGGCGATTTGAGCGTCCAACGAGGCGATGGTGTTGGAGAGCGAACTGGCGCGCTGGTCGAGCGCCTGGTTTTGCGCCTCCAAATCGGAGATGCGACCGTTGAGGTTTGTGATCTGCTGCTGGGCGCCTTCGAGCGACACCGTCGTGGTGGCAAGCGTGCCGGCGGTTTCGGACAACTGCGCGGAAACCGCGGACAGTTGCGCGGACAGTTGATTGGAAAGCGCCAGCGCCGCCTGGCGGTTTGTGGCGAGATCGTTTCTCAAAGTCAGATTCGCCTGATCCAAATCCCTGACGTGGGCGTTGGCTTCGGTGATCTGGTTCGAAAAATCAACAATCTTGGCGGCGCTGTCCGTTTGCTGCTGTTCCGCCTGTTGTTTGAGCACCACCAGTGCGACGGCCAGGCCGACGCACGCCACAGCTAGAATCGCAATTCCAATTTTAGTATTCATAATGCCTCAAGATGGCTGCGCGGAGCGGTTTTGACAAGTCCGCTCCGTCATTTTTTTCCACCGCAAAAAACGGTTCAAACCGGGACCAGCCGCGTTCAGGGCTTGGGCGCCGCCGGCGCGTTGGTTTGCGCGGCCATCAACGCCTTCAGCGCGGGATCGAGAATTTCCACGCCGGGGGACTGGCCCAATTTTTCGATATACGCCGGCGCCAGACTCTGCAGTTTTTGTCTGGTCAGAAAATCCTTGATTTCGTCACCGAGCGTGGTGTCGCTCGATGGCACCTTGTCGGTGAGCGCCATTTTTTTCGCCGGGGTTTTGTCCAGCAACTGGATGATGTGATAGCCGTATTGCGTGGTGATCACGTCGCTGATCTGGTTGTTGGTCAGGGAAAATGCGGCCGCCTCAAACTCCGGCACCATGGCGTGGGTCGGGTCGGCGCTGGCTTTTGCAAACGGAGGCAGTTCCCCGCCGTCGTCCTTGGAGCCGGGATCCTCGGAATACTGCTTGGCCAGCGCTGCAAAATCCTTGCCGGCGCGGGCCTGCTTGAGAATGTCGTCAATCTGTTTCTTCTTGGCCGCGGCCTGATCGGCGGGCAGCGGCGCGCGCGTGGAGGTGTCCATCGTCAGCAGCAGGATGTGGCGGACATGAACCTGTTCCGGCACCGCGGAAGCATTTGTATTATCGTTGTAGTATTTTTGGACTTCGGCATCCGTGGGCGCGGCGTTCAATTCGCGGATCATCACCGCCATCGCCGTTCTTTGCTCGGCCATTTCGTCGTGCCAGCCGGCAAATGTCTTGCCGGCAGCCTTCAGTTGCTCTTCCACCATGTCCTGCGAGCCGAAATGCTTGACGATCTGGGCAATGTAATCATCCGCCTCCTTTTTCCCGGACGCCTTGTCGGCGTCGGTGGCCTTCTGCAACAGGATTTGGTTCCCAATCAGGCTGTTCAACACCGTTGTTGTCAGCTCATTCTGGGGAACCGTCTGTCCCGCGGCGGCGGCACGCGCCTTGATGTCATCCATCGCCCCGTCCAACTGGCTCTGTTTGATTTCAAAGCCGTTGCCTTTGGCGATCACCGGGTCGGGGAACAGCGCCGCCATCACGTCGGCGGGCTTGGCGTTCGTCGCGGTGGATGGAGCAGCCATAGGCGAGGCACCCGGCGCGGCGCCGCTGGTGGCGGCGTGCGCGTGCGGCAACGCCATCAGGGCCGCGGCCAGCGCGGCGGAAAAAATCATCTTGGTTTTTGTTTTCATGTTTTGTTGTTGTTTGACTCGCTACGGTTAAATTCGTTCACAAACTACAATACTACCACTTTTACATTGCTGATGTCATTGTCTTTTTTCAACTCATCCAGCACCGCCTGCGGCGGCGCGCTGTCCAGGTTCAACACCGTCAACGCCAGCCCGCCCGCCGTGTCGCGCGTCAGGCTCATGTTCGCGATGTTGACCTTGTATTTGGCAAGCAGCGTGCCGAGGTGGCCGACGATGCCCGGCTTGTCCGCGTTGTTCAACAGCAGGAGAGTGCCGCTCACTGGAATCTCCACCGGCGTGCTGAACAACCGCACGATGCGCGGATTGTTCGGCGAGCCGAAAAACGTCCCGCCCGCGGAAATCAACTTGTTCCCGTTGCCGAAAACCTGGACGTGAACCCATTCGTTGAACGTGACCGGCTCGTCCGATTTCTTTTCCTCGACGGTGATGCCGATGCTCGCGGCGACGGAGCGGACGTTGACGTTGTTCACGTCCTTCAAATTGCTCGTGGATAGAAACCCGCGCAGCACCGCGCGCGTCACCGGGTCAATGTTCGGCAGCAGCCGCGCATTGC
>CAYYWB010000138.1:0-7128 GCA_964475285.1 uncultured Bifidobacteriaceae bacterium
TTTTGCACAATGTTTATTTGAAGTATTTTTGCCCGAAAAACACCATTAGTTGTGGCGGTTTTGGCTTGCTTGTCGAATATCTTGTGGTTTGGAAAATCCGTTCCCCGTTGGAAATTAACTGGCGGAAGTGGAAGTTTTTGACCGCGAAATATGCGAACCGCGCCAAAATCCAAGTGCGCGGATTTTCACTCGTGCCGCAAGGCCTGGAGCGGGTCGAGTTTTGCGGCGCGTTGCGCGGGCAGCAATCCCGCCACCAGGCCAATGAAGGTTGCAAACAGGACCGCGCCCAGCGCCAGCCACGGTGTGACGACAAAGAAATCGCCGCGCACGGGAAGTTCCCGATACCGCAGATAAATTGGAATCACTTGATTCAGTCCCACTCCGGCGAGCCAGCCGAGCAGCAGGCCGGTGACGCCGCCGATCAGCCCGATGCAGCCCGCCTCCATCATGAACATCTGGCGGATTTCGCCGCGCGACGCGCCCATGGCTTTGAGGATGCCGATTTCGCGGGTGCGTTCGTAGATGGCCATGACCATCGTGTTGGCGATGCCGATGGTGGCCACGAGCAACGCGATGCTGCCGATGAGCGTGAACATCACGGTGATGGCGGTCACAATCCGGTTTGCCACCTCGACCACGATCTCCAGCGATTGCACGCCAAAACCTTCCTTCCGAAATTGCGCCGTCAACGCGATCGCATGGGTCACGTCCGTCGAGCGGATGGTCACGAAGTCGTAGCCTTCGCGTTCGAGCGTGTTCGTGGAGTTGAACCACCAGTTCTTCATGGCGATGCGGTCGGCGATGGAGACTTGAATGTTCCGCGCCCGTTCCTGGGAAATGCCTTGCACGCGCAGGGAATAACCTTGCGTCTCGCCGCGCGAAGTGCGCAGGATGGTTTCCACGCTTCGTCCGATGATGCCCGCGAAATCGTTGCTCGAAACGCCGAAGGCTTGCGCGGTTCCCTGGCTTAAAATGATCCCGCCCGATTCAGGAAGCTCCAGCGAACCGGCGACGGGTTCCGGCGGTCCCTGGAAAAAAATTCCGCCCATCGGTTCCGTGCCGCTCATGCGCACGGCCTGGTTGGTGCCGTTCCATTTCAATTCCAACCCGACCGAGCCGGGCAGGTTGACTTCGGGAATGATCCGCATGACGCCGGATGATTGCTTCCAGCGGGCGACATCCTGCGCGGTGATGATTTTTTTGCGGGATGAACCCGGATCGAAACCGCCGGAATCGAATCTGGGCGGGCCGAATCCACCGCGCCCGCCGCCGGTGGGAGTCACCGTGAGACGGTCCAGCCCGATGGACGCAAATTGCCGGTTGATCTGCTGCCGCACGCCGGCCGCCAGCGAAACCATGATGACGATGGTCAGCGTGCCGACGACCACGCCCAGCGACGCCAGCGCGGAACGCAATTTGCGGCGGCCGACATTGGACACGGCGGTGCGGATTTGATCCGAAATGGTCATGGCGTTTTCTCCGCGGGGCGCGTGGTTTCGATTTGCTGGATGCTGCCGTCGCGCAAATGAATGATGCGGTTGGCGCGCGCGGCCACTTCCGGGTCATGCGTGACCATGATCATCGTCAGCCCCTGCGCCTTGACCAGGCCGCACAACAAATCGAGCACGGCTCCGCCGGTTTTGGAATCGAGATTTCCCGTCGGTTCATCCGCGAGTAAAAGCAGGGGGCGGTTGGCCAGCGCGCGGGCGATGGCCACGCGCTGTTTCTCGCCGCCGGAAAGCTCGTTCGGCTTGTGCGGCATTCGCGCCGCGAGGCCGACGGATTCGAGCAGGGCCGTCGCCCGCTCGCGCCGGGGACGCGCGGGAATCCCGGCCAGCATCAGGGGCGCTTCCACATTTTCCAGCGCGGTGAAGGTGGGCAATAAATTAAAGCTCTGGAAAATAAATCCAACCCGCTCGCGGCGATAGCGCACGAGTTCCTGTTCCGTGGCCGCGCCGAGCGACAGGCCGTTGACGCGGATTTCGCCGCTGCTCGGATGATCCAGTCCGCCGATGAGATTGAGCAGGGTGGATTTGCCGGAGCCGGACGGACCGACCAGGGCCGTGAATTCGCCGGGGGAAACCGTGAGTTCAACGTCCGACAGCGCGGCGACGACGGTTTTGCCGACGCTGTAGCGTCGCGTCAATTTGCTCGCGTGGATGAGCGCGATGTTGGCGACCCGGTCGCGCAGCCCGCAGATTTCGTCCGGGTTCATTTTGTGATTGGCAAACCGGGCTAACTCAACAGACCTATCAGTTGGGCGACGGCTTCCTGGCGGATCGTCAGCACTGCGCGCAAATCGTCCTGCGCCTGGACGAGAGCCGCCTGTTTTGCCCGGCGAACCGCCTGAAGTTTGGCCAGCAGGTCTTTGATCTGGGCGGCGGGCGCGCCTTCATCAATCGCCTGCTGCAACGCCTGCGCATCGGGACTCAACCGGCTGGACATTCCGCCGCCGCGGCCGCCAAATCCTCCGCGCATTCCGCCCATGCCCATCATTCCGCCGCCTTCGGCCATGACGGCGACCCGGGCTTTGCTCACCGCATTGATTCTTTCTTGAATGAGCGACCACTCGTCGTCATTGGTGACGCCCATCTGTTCGCGAAGCGAACCGTTGACGCGTTCCTGGATGGCATTTGGTATCTGCTGTGGATCCATGTTTTGAAACTGCTGGATCATGTCCTGCTGCTGCTGTGGATCCATGTTCATAAATTGCTGCCTCATGTTTTGCAACAACTGCGGATCCATGTTCTGAAATTGCTGGATCATGTTCTGTATCTGCTGCGGATCCATGTTTTGAAAGCCGCCGAAACCCTGCGGCTGGGCCGATGCTTTTCCACCGAGCGAGAGGGTCAGGGCCGCCGTGCCGATGGCCAGTAATAGGTGCATTTTTTTCATAAATTTTGCGTGTCCTGTTGTTTTGTTTGTCCGTTGTTAATTATGACAATGCGGAAAGCGATTTGTTAGGGATTTTTTGGCGGAGCTTTGTCGTTGAACCTAGAACGGATGAAGTTCTGCTGTTCCTTTTCGATCTCCGCAAACTTGATTTTCTGCTCCGGGGTCAATTCCAGCGCGATGCGCGCGTTGCAATTGGAAAGCGCCAGCCCCGTCTGGTCGCGCATCACCGCGCCGAAGTTTTTCATGCCGTCCCCGATGATGGGCGCGATTTTTTGGGATTGCGCGGCGGTCAAATTCAGCCTCGTTTCCAAATCATGCTGCCAGCGCCCGGCCATGGCTTCCGGCTGCATCACGCGCATCATCATCCGCCTGCCGATTTGCGCGGTGAGAATCGCGCCGGTGACAACGCCCGCCAAAAAAAGCGCGGACAGATACAGGCCGATTTTCCATTTGCTCATAATTTTACGGGACGATCTGGATGTTCGACGCCAGGTTCGCGAGCGCAACCGCTCCCGGCACTTCCCGGGCATTGCTCAACTGGCTCCAGCCGATGCTCGCGACCATGACGAGTCCCGCGCAAATCACGGCGCGGCGAAAAAAGCTCGCCAGGCACAACCAATCTTCCTCCGGCGCGGACGAGCGCCACCCGGCCAATATTCTCGCCTCCAGCGGAAACGGCATGGCGTCGGGCGTTTCCCGCCGCGACCGCCCCGCCGCTTTCAGCAGGCGCCTCAAAATATGTTCATCGCGTTTCATATTTCAGTGATACATCAAATGACGAAAGTGCTGTTTCAACTTCTGGCGCACCCGAAAATCCCGCACGCGCACACGCAGGTGGCTCCAGCCTATCAATTGCGCCACTTCCTTGCCGGATCGTCCCTCCAGATGCAGCAACGTCATCAGCACCCGTTCCACCGGCTCCAGCCGCGCCATGAGCTTCTCGACAATCTCCCGCGCCGCGAGTGCGTCCGTCGCATCCAGTTCACTTTCCGTCGCCGCCAAAGTTTCAACCACGAATCTTTCTTCATCGCCGAGGTCCGCCCAGCGCAATTCCGGCCGCACGCGCTCGGCCTTGATCTGGTTGATGCAGGTGTTGATCGCAATGCGCGACACCCAATGCTCCAGCGGCACCGCGCCGTTGAACTGATCCAGCTTCGCAAACACTTTCACAAACACCATTTGCACCAAGTCCTCTTCCGCCGAGCGTTTCGGCAGATGCGCACGCACCAGTTTGAGCACCAGCGGATACAAATGCTGCATGAGCCGCCTCGCGGCGTCCTCGTCCCGCTGGCGGACGCGCTCCACGCAGGCCGCCAGATCGAGACCCGGCTCGCTCATGCGGTTGACAGGCACACGCTGCTCATACGCAACTGATGACAGCCGCGGCGCTGAAATTGTTTCAACCATCTGCAAAAAAAAGTTTCGCACAAACCAGACTTGACCGCCATGACCGATTGGCCCCGCAAATCCAACTCGCTTTTTCCCCGCGCGAACCTTATTTTCGCCCGATGTCTTTGAAGCAAAATTGTCTGGATCATCCCGACCGGTTTGTCCGCCGCCACATCGGCCCAAACGCCGCCGAAACCGGCGAAATGCTGGCGTTGCTCGGTCGCAGGAACCTGGACGAACTCATTGACGCCGCAGTGCCGCGCAAAATCCGCCTCGGCAGGGAATTAAAACTGCCTGCCGCGAAAAGTGAATTTGAAGCGCTGGCCGAACTGCGCCGCATCGCGTCCGAAAACAAGGTTTTCCGCTCGTTCATCGGCCAGGGCTATTACGATTGCATAACGCCGCCGGTCATTCAGCGCAACGTGCTGGAAAATCCCGGCTGGTTCACGCAATACACGCCGTATCAGGCGGAAATCTCGCAGGGCCGGCTCGAAGCGCTGCTGAATTTTCAGACGATGGTGACCGACCTTACCGCGCTCGACATCGCCAACGCCTCGATGCTCGACGAAGCCACCGCCGCCGCCGAAGCCATGACGATGTCGCACCGGCTCAAACCCGGGAGCGCCGGCGGCTCGCCGGCAGCAGATGTTTTTTTCGTCTCCGAAACCTGTCATCCGCAGACCATCGAAGTTGTTCGCAGCCGCGCCGAGGCATTGAAAATCGAAGTCGTTGTCGGCAATTACGAAACATTCGCTTTCACCGACAAGGTTTTCGGCGCGCTCGTGCAATATCCCGACACATTCGGCGCGATTCACGATTACTCCGGCTTTGCGGAAAAAGCCCATGCCGCCGGCGCGATGTTCACCGTCGCCACCGATTTGCTGGCGCTCACGCTCATCAAGCCGCCCGGCGAATTCGGCGCGGACATCGCCGTCGGCAGCGCGCAACGCTTCGGCGTGCCGCTCGGCTACGGCGGCCCTCACGCCGCATTCTTCGCCACGCGCGACGAATTCAAGCGCCAGATGCCCGGTCGCATTGTCGGCGTCTCGAAAGATTCACGCGGCAAACCTGCGCTGCGTCTCGCGCTCGGCACGCGCGAGCAGCACATCCGCCGCGAAAAAGCCACGAGCAATATCTGCACCGCGCAGGCGTTGCTCGCAAACATGGCCTCGCTCTACGCCGTCTATCACGGGCCGGAAGGATTGAAAGCCATCGCCACGCGAGTTCACACACACGCTCAAATCTTGGCGGCGGGTTTGGAGAAACTCGGACATGACGTTGGCAGTCCAAAGTCCAAAGTCCAAAGTCCAAAGTTCTTCGACACGCTCGCGATTGGCTTGGGCGACAAACGCGCTGGTGACATCATTCGCATCGCCGAAGCGCATCGGATGAATTTTCGCGTGATTGATGAAAAGACCATCGGCATCTCACTCGACGAAACGACGAAAGCAGCGGACGTGGCTGAAATTCTCGTGGTCTTTAATGGCGACAAGCCCGTCAACTTCACAGTTGGCGATCCTACCGCAAAGACTTTGGACCTTGGACTTCGGACTTTGGACTTTTTGAAGCACAAAGTTTTCAATTCATATCACTCCGAGACCGAGATGCTCCGCTACATCAAGCGGCTCGAATCGCGCGACCTCTCGCTGACGGCTTCGATGATTCCGCTCGGCTCCTGCACGATGAAGCTGAACGCGGCGGCGGAAATGTTTCCCGTGTCGTGGCCGGAGTTCGCGAGAATTCATCCGTTCGCACCGCTGGCGCAGGCGCGCGGCTACCAGATTCTTTTCCAGAACCTCGAAGACTGGCTGGCGGAAATCACTGGCTTCGCGGGAATTTCATTGCAGCCGAACGCCGGTTCGCAGGGCGAATACGCCGGGCTGCTGGTCATCCGTGCGTATCACGAATCGCGCGGCGACCAGCACCGCAATGTCTGCCTCATCCCGGCTTCCGCGCACGGCACGAATCCGGCGAGCGCGGTCATGGCCGGCATGAAAGTCGTCGCTGTCGCGTGCGACACGAACGGCAACATTGACGTGGCCGATTTGAAGGCGAAGGCCGAGGCACATAAACAGAATTTATCCTGTCTCATGGTGACGTATCCCAGCACGCACGGCGTGTTCGAGGAAACGATTCGCGAGATTTGCGAAATTATCCACGCGAACGGTGGGCAGGTCTACATGGACGGCGCGAACATGAACGCGCAAGTCGGTCTGACTTCGCCCGGTTTCATCGGCGCGGACGTGTGCCATTTGAATCTACACAAGACATTTTGCATTCCGCACGGCGGCGGTGGTCCCGGCGTCGGGCCGATTGGCGTGGCGAAACATCTCGTTCACTTCCTGCCGAGCCATCCGGTGTTCACCGCGCGGCTCAAGCAATCTCAAATTTCAAATTTGAAATCTCAAATTGGCCCCGTCGCCGCCGCGCCGTGGGGCAGCGCGAGCATCCTGCCGATTTCGTGGATGTATATTACGATGATGGGCGCGGACGGTCTGACTGAAGCGACCAAGTTCGCCATCCTCAACGCGAACTACATTTCCAAGCGGCTGGAAAATTATTTCCCGACGCTTTACCGCAGCAATGGACTTGTCGCGCACGAGTGCATCCTGGACTTGCGCGCGTTCCACGCCACGACCGCCGAGGATGTGGCGAAGCGGCTGATGGATTACGGCTTCCACGCGCCGACGCTCTCGTTTCCGGTCGCCGGCACGCTGATGGTGGAACCGACCGAAAGCGAATCGAAATACGAGCTGGACCGTTTCTGCGACGCGATGATTGCCATCCATGCGGAAATGACCGCCGTGGAAAACAGCACCGCCGACGCGAAGAACAATCTGCTCA
>CAYYWB010000139.1:0-7071 GCA_964475285.1 uncultured Bifidobacteriaceae bacterium
ACGCATCGGTCGCCGTCACCTCGCTCGCCACGAGCCAGCCGGTGAAGGGAAAAGTCGGGAAGGTCGAATTGCTCGGCCACGGCGAACCGCTCCAATTCACGCAGGACGCCGAAGGATTGAAGGTGAAGCTTCCGTCCGAAAAGCCATGCGATTATATTTATTCACTGAAAATCACCGGACTTAAACTGACATAAATTCAACAAATTGAGGAAGCCACAATGAAAACTCCATTCAGCCGCCGCAAGTTTCTAAAGACATCCGCGCTCGCCGCCGCCGCTGGCGTGAGCACGCCGTTGTGGCATTCACGCACCCGCGCGGCGGAAGCATCGCCAACTTCCGGCGCGTTTGACCCGGCCATGGCGCCAGGTCCCTTCGACGGGACCGCAGAATCGCTGAAGGCTTACCAGGTTCCCGATTGGTTCCGCGATGCCAAGTTTGGCATCTGGGCCCATTGGGGACCGCAGTCGGCTGCCGAGGATGGCGACTGGTATGGCCGCCACATTTATATTCAGGGCGAGCCGCAATACAAGACCCACCTCGAACGATTCGGCCACCCTTCCAAATTCGGCCACAAAGATATCTGCAAGATCTGGACCGCCGACAAGTTCGATCCGGATCATTTGGTGGAACTCTACAAGAAGGCCGGCGCAAAATACTTCATGAGCATGGGCGTTCACCACGACAACTTCGACCTTTGGGACTCAAAATACCAGCCGAGGTGGAACGCTGTCGCGATGGGACCGAAAAAGGACATCGTCGGCCTGTTCAGGCAGGCCGCGCAGAAGCAGGGATTGAAATTCGCCGTGAGCGAGCACCTGGCATGGAGCTACGTCTGGTGGACCGTCTCCCACGGCAGCGACAAGACCGGGCCTTTGGCCGGCGTTCCCTACGACGGAGCAGACCCGCAGTATGCCGATCTGTATCACGACTACGCCAAGGAGTTCCTGGTTCCGGAGCAAAACAACCAGCCCACCAGACTCCCCGCTCCACTCGCATGGCGACAGCACTATTTCGCCCGTCTTAAGGACTTGATAGATAAATACCAACCCGACCTGCTCTACAACGACGGCGGAATGGTCTTCCCGGAGGTTCACTACCGGCTGGTCTCCCATCTCTACAACGTGAATGCGAAGCTGCACGGTGGAAAAGTGGAGGCCGTCTATACGAGCAAGGGACGGAATGACTCCGCAATCGGCACCTGTGTCTTCGACATCGAGCGCGGGGTTGCTGACAACATCCTGGCCAACCCCTGGCAGACCGACACCTGCATCGGCAACTGGCACTACGACCAGAAAGTCTATCAGAGCAACAGCTACAAGACGCCGAAACGCGTCATTGATATGCTTGTAGATATTGTCAGCCGCAACGGGAACCTGATGCTGAACTTCCCGTTGCCCAACAACGGCGCGCTCGATGACAAGGAGTTGAAAATCCTTTCTGGAATCACCGCCTGGATGGACGTCAACAGCGAAGGCATTCATGGCAGCCGCCCGTGGAAGATTTTCGGCGATGGCCCCGGCACCAAGCCCGCAGCCGCCGCAGATATGCGCTTCAACGAGAGCAAACTCCAGGATTTGACCGCCGAAGATGTCCGCTTCACCACCAAAGGCGACACGCTCTATGCCTTCGTCATGGGCTGGCCGGAGAAAGAAGCCGTCATCAAGCCGCTGGCCATCAACGGCCAGTATGTGACGGGCAAGATCGCCGACGTCCAACTGCTGGGCTTCCCGGGCAAACTGAAGTGGAGCCAGGACACAGACGGCTTGAAGGTCGAATTGCCGCCCGAAAAGCCGTGCGATTACGCTTACGCTTTGAAGATCGCCGGACTCAAACTAACGTGATTGGATGGACAGCCAAGACAATGGCCGCGAACAGATGAAGATAATAAATACTCTAAACTTGGTGGGAGCTATGCTCCTGATGTTTGGGACAAGTCTTTCAGTCAATGCCCAAGCGGCTTCCGCGTCGGCTGCTCCCAAGAACCTTGCCGCCACTTCGGCAGACCTGCTGATTGCCAGGCGGGAAAAAATCAACCTGAATGCAGACTGGAAGTTTTACAAAGGCGACACGACCGGCGCGGAAGCGATCGGCTACAGCGACGCTGCATGGGCTAAAGTGAACCTGCCCCACGTCTTTGACACCCCTTATTATTCCGGTAAGCAAGGGGTCTTTTGGTATGTAGGATACGGTTGGTATAGGAAACATTTTGATATCCAGGCGAAATGGAAAGAATCCAGCAGGATCGTCCTGGAATTTGAAGCAGCCTTTCAGGTTGCCCAGGTATATGTCAACGGAAAACTCATGGGAGAACATAAAGGCGGATACACGGGGTTCTATTTCGATATAACCGACGCCGTTAAAGCGGGCGACAATGTCATTGCAGTGCGGGTGAATAACAAGTGGGACCCGCAAATCGCCCCGCGTGGAGGTGACTGGTTGTTTTTGGGAGGCATTCACAGGGGTGTATATCTGGTTATTACCAGTCCGCTTCATGTCACATGGTATGGAACGTTTGTCACCACGCCGCAGGTTTCCGCGTCTCAAGCAAAGGTCAATGTTAAAACCGAAATAACGAACGAAAATACGATGCCGGTCAACTGCACAGTCAAAACAATCATTGCTGATGCAACCAATGCAATAGTAACCACGATGGAAAGCTCCCAGCTGATAAATGCGGCAGCGGTGTATGAGTTTGACCAAACCAGTCCGGAGATTTCGAATCCACATCTGTGGTCTCCTGAAACACCCTATATGTATCATGTAAAGACGATCGTTTCAGATAATAAGGGTGTCATAGTGGACAATTACGAAAGTCCGCTGGGCATACGGTCCATTCAGTGGAGCGCTGATCAGGGCTTCATGCTGAATGGAGCGCGTTATCTGATCAATGGCGTGAATGCGCACGATGATCGCGCCGGCTGGGGCATTGCGCAGACAGGCGCGGGCTTTAGGAGAGACGTTTTGCTCATGAAACAGTGCGGCTTTAATTTTATCAGAGAATGTCATAATCCACACGATGTTTCTTGGGATGACGCCTGTGACCAGCTGGGAATGCTTGCCTGGCCGGAAAATTCTTTCTGGGGAGTGGGCGGATTTAAGACCAACGAAGACGGTGGCTGGCACCAAAGTTCCTATCCTACCAAGATTGATGACGAGCAACCGTTCGAAGACAATCTGAAGCAACAATTGACGGAATTCATTCGCGAACGAAGAAACCATCCCAGCATCATTGTATGGAGCATGGGAAACGAAACATTCGATTGTCCGCGCGGAACCGTCATGGCCAAGTGCAAGGCGTTCTACCGGGTTCTGGCGGATCTTGCACAATCCCTTGATCCTTCGAGGCTTGCCGCTGTGGGCGGCGCTCAACGACAGGGGTTTGACAAACTGGCGCCTGTTGTCGGATATAACGGAGATGGGGCGACGATTGCCACCTATCAGAATCCGGGGGTTCCCAGTCTGATTACCGAGTATTACGATCATAAAGGTGTCCCGGCCTTTCCATGGCGGGCAGGACAAGTCCGGTGGGTGGGTTTTGGCTATGGATCGTTCCTTAGCAATTACGGCGGACTGGGTGGTGTGGTTGATTATTACAGGATTCCCGGTCCCGAATGGTATCAATACCGGCAGGAAAATCTGGGAATTCCCTACACGCTACCAGCTCCCGGAACACCGGCAAAAATAATTTTAACCGCGGATACTCTCACCATTGGAAACAATGGCACGGACGATTCCGAACTCACCGCTCAAATTGTGTCTGCCGATGGCACACCCCTAGACAATAATCCACCGGTGACACTTTCAGTAACTTCAGGTGGAGGATATTTCCCCACAGGCTCTGCCATGACCTTTGACAATGCCACGTCTCCGGACACAAGGTGTATGCGGTATGGCATGGCGAGGATGACCATGAGGTCCTATGTTCCTGGAAATATTACAATCACCGCTACTTCCCCGGGATTACAGAGTGCAAGCGTTACAGTTCAATGTATCAACAGAGACAACTAAGCTTAAACAAATTGAAATAGACAGAGGTACCGCTCCCGTGAAAACTCCGCTCACCCGCCGCAAATTCCTGAAGACATCGGCGCTCGCCGCCGCCGCCGGCGTGAGCGCGCCGTTGTGGCATCCACGCGCCCGCGCGGCAGAGGCATCACCAGCCGCCGCGCTCGCCCAGTCCATTGCGGCCGGTCCGTTCAAAAGCTCCCGTGAATCACTCAACGCTTACCATATGCCGGATTGGTTTGCCGACGCCAAGTTCGGCATCTGGAATCATTGGGGGCCGCAATCCGCGGCCGAGTATGGCGATTGGTATGCGCGGCGAATGTATGTCCAAGGTGAGCCGCAATACCAGCATCACCTCGAACATTATGGCCATCCATCGAAGACGGGTTTCGTAGACGTCATCAAGTCCTGGAAAGCCGACAAATTCGACGCGGACTACCTCATGGGCATCTATAAAAAGGCCGGAGCGAAATATTACGTCGCCATGGGTTGCCATCACGACAACTTCGACATGTGGAACTCGAAATACCAACCCCGCTGGAACGCCGCCAGCAGCGGCCCGATGAAGGACATCCTCGGTTCTTTCGGGAAGGCGGCCCGGCAGCAGGGTCTGCGTTTTGGCGTCAGCGAACACCTGTCGAACAGCTTCTGCTGGTTCGGAACGGCGCACGGCAGCGACAAGACCGGTCCGCTCGCAAGCGTGCCTTATGACGGCATTGATCCACAGTTCGCCGATCTTTACCATGATTACACACAGATGCCGGCGGATTTCGTCCAAAGGGTTGTGAATGCGCCCGCGAAGGGCGCGATTGCGATGAGCCGCGAAGGACCTGATTCGTGGTGCATCAATTACTTCAATCGCATCATGGATGTGGTGAACCAGCACCAGCCGGATTTGCTCTATACCGACGGCGGCATTCCTTTTGGCGATGACGGCCTCGCGATTGTCGCCCATCTTTACAACATGAGCGCGAACCTTCATGGCGGAAAGGTCGAGGCGATTTACACCAGCAAGAGCCGGCCCGACGCGGAAGCCGGCATGTGCCTGCTCGACGTGGAGCGCGGCGTGGTGGACTCGATCTGGCCGCGCGCGTGGCAGACGGACACCTGCATCGGCAACTGGCACTACGACACACGGGCCAGATACAAAACCCCCAAGCGCGTGATTGACATGCTGGTGGACATCGTCAGCCGCAACGGCAATCTCCTGCTGAATTTCCCGCTGCCCAACAATGGCATGCCCGATGACAAGGAAATGGCCATCCTCGATAGCATCACCGCGTGGATGGCAGTGAACGGCGAGGGGATTTACGCAACCCGTCCGTGGAAAATTTTCGGCGCCGGCCCGGGCGCGGAATTCAAGCCACCAGCCGGCCAGCAGTTCAACGAGAATAGTCGGCAGGATTTCACCGCCGAAGAAGTGCGCTACACGACCAAGGGCGACACGCTTTATGCGTTCGTCATGGGTTGGCCGGGCAAGGAAGCGGTCATCCCATCGCTGGCAACCACCGCCAAGCAGGGCGTTGGCAAAATTCAGAACGTGGAACTGCTCGGTGCGGGCAAAGTCCTGTTCACGCAGGATGAAACCGCATTAAAGGTGCAGCTTCCAGAAAAGCAACCCAGCGAATTTGCCATCGCGTTCAAAATTAACGGCGCGTGAGCCGAAATCCACTGTCGTGAAAACCAAATTTACACGCCGCAAGTTTTTGAGAACTTCCGCGCTCGCCACCGCCGCTGGTTTGACCGCGCCGCGTTTCTTCTCGTCAGCATCCGCCGCCGGCACGCCCGGCACATCCGCGCCCTTGTCGCTGCCAAAATTGCCGCCGATTCCACCGCTGCCAGCCATCCCTTCAATCCCAACGCCTCGCCCTCCGCTTGGTTCGGTGCCGTTGGGCGAACCGGCCAATTATCCCGAAGCGAATATGGATTTTCCTATCGAACATGGCGTTTTCGAACCGACGTGGGATTCCATTTCCCAAAACTACCCGGCCAAGGACATCACCTGGCTGCGCGAGGCCAAGTTCGGCTTCTGGGTGCATTTCGGTCCGCAGTCAGCCGGGCAAAGCGGCGACTGGTATGCCCGCAGACTTTACCAGGAGGGCACGCCCGCCTACCGAAATCACATCCGGGACTTCGGACATCCGTCGGAAACGGGTTACATGGATGTACTCCACAAATGGAATCCTTCCGCGCTGGATCCGGCCGCGCTGGTTCAGCTTTATAGCGATGCCGGCGCGCGATTTCTGATCATCCAAGGCGTGCATCATGACCAGTTCGACAACTGGGATTCGAAATACCAGCCGTGGAACTCGGTCAACCTCGGCCCCAAGCGCGACATTTTGGGCGCGTGGCAAAAGGCGGTTCGCGCGCAGGGTATGCACTTTGGCGTCACTTTCCATCACGATTACAGTTGGTTTTGGTATCAGTCGGCGTTTGCGGCCGACCGGAGCAACGACCAGAACAAGCTCGGCGTGCCCTACGATGCCGCGCGTCTGACTCTGGCCGATGGCGCGGGCAAATGGTGGGAAGGCTTTGATCCCCGCCTGCTCTACACCGTCAACATGCGCGAGTATGCCGGCTTTTACAACGGCTACGATCGAACCGGCTCCAGCCCGCCGGACGGCATTTGGGTCAACCACCAGGAATATGCCCGTTGGTATGCCACCTGGTGGGCACTGCGCATCATGGATGTCGTCGAGAAATATGATCCCGACTTCATCTACACGGATGGCAATTCCACGCAGCCGTTTTCGGGTGATCACACCGGCATGGGTTACAAATGCGACGCCATGCAGCGAGTGCTGGCGCATTATTTCAACCACACGTCGGCGCGGCGCGGCAAGATTGACACCTTCGCCATCGTCAAACACCACCCGTCGGGCAATGGCATCGTCAACACCGCCGAGAGCAAATTTCCGGATGCAATCAAGACGGACCAGCCGTGGATTGGCGAGTCGCAGGTTGGCGACTGGTTTTATGGCCCGAATTTCATTTACGACCCGGGCATGGTCATCCGGCATGTGCTCGAATGCGTTTCGCGCGACGGCGCGGTCGCCATCTGTGTGC
>CAYYWB010000140.1:0-7068 GCA_964475285.1 uncultured Bifidobacteriaceae bacterium
ACCTTGACGCGCGGTGTGATGTCGCCGAATCCGGACTGGTGTTCAACCGCGCCCGCGGTTTTGTCCTCGATGCGCTGCCACTGGTAAGGTGACAGCACCAGTTGAAAATCCACGTTATTGAGCACGCCGACTTTAGCGTTCATCGGCGCAATCTGATAATCCTCGGACTTGACATTGCCGTGTTCCGAATTGGGCGCATCATAGGTCAAGTTCACAAAATCCATTTCCAGTTGGTAGTGGCCAGCGTCCACAGTGAAGGGAGAATCCGTCTTGTCGGGACGGTCTGGACTCATTTCCCGCATATATTCGTCCGGCGTCGGATTGAAAAGATTGTAGCCGCTCTTATCCTGGGCTGGCGCTTCCTGCGCCCGGACGCCGAATGCAATCAAGCCAAAAAACAGCCAAACGGCAACGGTAATTCTTATCATAAACAAAATTATGTAGCACTAGATACAATTTGGAACCCGCGCTGTCAACAGAAATTTGTAGCTTTGACTACAAAATTAAACCTCGACTAAAAAACCGGCGTATGCTTCATTTCTGAAAACTATGCCGCGTTCCATCCGCAAATCACCGGCCGCCGCGCGACCGGCGCTGCCGCCGGCCGAAACTTTCCGCCGTTCGCGGCGCGACCGCGCGGCGGAAACCGCCCAGGATTACGTCGAGGCCATCGCCGACCTGACGGCGGCCGCCGGCGAGGCGCGCGTAACGGACCTGGCGCGGCGGCTGGGCGTGACGCACGTGACCGTGAACCGCACACTGGCGCGGCTGCGGCGGGCCGGCTACGTGAACACCAAGCCTTACCGCGCCATTTTTCTCACCAACGCGGGGAACCGGCTGGCTGGCGAATGCAAGCGGCGGCATGAAACGGTGGTGGCCTTTTTGCGGTCGCTCGGCGTCCCGGAAAAGGCGGCGGAAATGGACGCCGAGGGAATCGAGCATCACGTCAGCCCTGAAACGCTCGCGGTGTTTGAACGCCGGTTGAGGAAAAGGTGATGCGACCGCTCGACATCCAGCCCATCGGCGGCGAATTGGCAGTCAAATGGGACGATGGCGGAGAAAGTTTCATTCCGCTGGAAACGTTGCGCCGATGCTGCCCCTGCGCCGGCTGCAAGGGCGAAACCGACATCATGGGCAACATTTATAAAAATCCCGAACAGCCGCTGTCACCGAGGGCGTTTGAACTCACGCGGATAATTGCCGTGGGCGGCTATGCGATTCAGCCGGTCTGGGCGGACGGGCATAACACGGGGATTTATTCCTTCGATTTCCTCAAGCGCCTCGCGGGGGAAAAGGAGTGAACCCGAACGCCGAAGCGGCCGGGCGAAAGTGGCGGCGGAGGGCCGCCGCAGATGTTCTCTGGCTTGCAGGTGGGGATTTCATAAAAGTTGTCCGCACGGTTGGGGCGGCTTTAAGTTTTGTCCAGGTGAGCGAACCGCGTTTTGGGAATTGGGCCATGTATTTTGCCCCGTCGCAGGCTTCGCCGTTGTGTCAGAGCCATTCAAGCTGGCGTTTTTCACCGCAACATTTCACGCCTCAAGAATTCCAGCGTTTCGATCTGACTTTCAAGCTTGATGCAAGGCCGGCGCTTCATTAGCATCCGCCCGTTCCTGTTTTCTGATTGCCACACAAATCATCAATATGAATCCAATCTCCATCGCCCGCACCGCATTAAAAATGAACGCCTGTCTTTTGCTGGTCTTTCTGTTTTCCGCCCGGCAGGTTTGGGCCGTTGATCCGAACTCGATGGTTTTGATCCATTCCAAGGGGCAGACATTCTCGATGGGCCAGGTGCTGGGCGGCAAAGTCTGGACCCAGACGACGCCGGTGCATGACGTGCGGTTCACCTACGATTTTTTGATGCGACCGACGCAAATCTCCCAGGGCCAATACATGGCGGTTGGCAACCGGACCAATCCCAGCAAACATCAGGTGCCCGGAGATTTTAATTTGCCCGTGGAGCAAGTGTCGTGGAACGAGGCCATCGCCTATTGCAATGACTTGAGCAAACAGGAAGGGCTGACGCCGGCGTATTCGGCGTCGGGCGAAGTTGACATCACCAAGAACGGCTATCGTCTGCTGACCTCGGCGGAAAATGAATTTGTCACGCGGGCGCGGACGACCACGCTGCTGTTTTACAGTGACGAATATAACACCAATGGATTGCTGTATTCATGGAGCGATGGCCCGGAGAACCGGAATTCCGCCACCGGAAACAGCCACGGAGAAACGCACGACGTGGGAACCTTGCGTCCGAATTCCTACGGGGTTTATGACATGACCGGAAATTTGTGGATGTGGTGCAACGACCGCTATGACAGCGGCAGCAGCAATAATTATCCGGCAACCCTGCAAATTGACCAGACCGGGCCGGCGACCGGCGGTGAGCGCATCGCCAAGGGCGGCGCGTTTTGGAACGACGGCGGCCATCACGAAATGTCGGCCAACCACTGGCAGTGGAGTCCGAATACCAAGAGTGAAGAAATTGGCTTTCGCATTTGCCGCACGGTGTTGCCGGGTGAAAATTTGGTGTTCTCAAATGTGATAAAGGCTCCGGCCAGCGGGGAGACGGTGTCGGGCAAAATCTCCTTCTCCTGTTTGGCAATCGTTGAACGGCGCGGCGGTTTGACTACGGGCGCGGCGGGCGTGCAGTTTCGGGTGGACGGCGCGGATATTGGTTCCGAAGTGCGGAGCAAGTTACCGTTGTTTTCTATCAATTGGGATACGACAACCGTGGCCAATGGGCCGCACACGCTTTCCGTGGTTGCCCGGGACGCCACCGGCATCCTGACATCCGAGTTTGAGACGGTGACAGTAAAGAACTGAATTCGCCATCAGCGTCATCCTGCGCGACCGGCTGTCAAACCCGCGCCATCAATCCCCGGGCATTGCCGGATGACGACTTTAGCTGGCTTGGCGGGCGGGAAGTTTTATCCTGTGGGGACCGATGGCTGGCAACTTAAATGATCTGCTCCAGGCAACCTCGCGCTCGTTTTACCTGACGATGCGCGTGCTGCCGGCGGCGGTGCGCCCGCAAATCGGCCTCGCCTACCTGCTCGCGCGCACGACCGACACCATCGCCGACACGGAAATCCTGCCGGTGGAACAACGGCTGGAGGCGCTGGACAAATTGCGCGCGCGGATTCTCGGCCAGTCTTCCGCTCCGGTGAATTTTGGAGAGCTGGCGAAGCAGCAGGGTTCGCCCGCCGAAAAATTGTTGCTGGAAAAAATCGAGGACAGCCTGGCGCTGCTTCAAGCCCTTTCGCCGGAGGATTTGAAATTGATCCGCGATGTGCTGGCGACCATCACGGGCGGGCAGAAACTGGATCTGCGCCGGTTTGCGCCGTCGGCGTCCACGCATGAGCGGGACGAGGACAAGCTCAAGCTCGGCCTCCAGTCCATCATCGCGCTGGAAACCGACGCCGATCTGGATGACTACACTTATCACGTCGCCGGCTGCGTGGGCGAATTTTGGACGAAGATTTGCCGCGCGCATTTGTTCCCCCGCGCCAGATTGGACGAGCAGCAATTCATCGCGGACGGCATCCGCTTCGGCAAGGGGCTGCAACTGGTCAACATTTTGCGCGACCTGCCGGCGGATTTGAAAAAGGGACGCTGCTATCTGCCGCTGGAAAAACTGGAGCCGGCGAAATTGTTCCCGGAAATCCTGCTCTCGCCGGCGAACGAGGCGAAATTTCTGAAACTCTACCGCGAATATCTGGACCAGGCGGCGGCGCATCTGGCGGCGGGCTGGAATTACACGAACGCGCTGCCGTTCGGCCGGTTCCGCGTGCGGCTTGCCTGCGCGTGGCCAATTCTCCTGGGCATGCGGACGATTGAAAAGTTGCGTGCGGCCGGCGTCGCCGAATTGCGGGAGCGGGTGAAGGTTTCGCGCGGCGAGGTGCGCGGCATCCTGCTGCGTTCGACGCTGGCCAGTCCGCTGCCGTTCGCGTGGCGGCGGCTGTTTCCGTCCGGTGGAAAAGCCGGTGGAAAAGCTGTTGCATCCGGCGATGAATTGGCGTAAGAAAGCGTCATGCGAATCTCCAATTTGTTGTCAGCAGCCTGTGCGGCGGCGTTTTTGACCGGCTCCCTTGCCGTCCGCGCGCAGGACACTCCCGCCCAGGCCGCCGCCCGGGCGGCGTTGATGCAAAAAATGACCGAGATGGACGCGCAGCAAAGCCAGCCGACCAATTCCAATCCCCTTGCCAGCGTGGTGATACCTCCCAGCGCCGGGCAGGAACAGGCGGTTCAGCCGGCAGTCGTCACGCCAACGATTCCTCCGCCGGTCGTCCCGCCGCCCGCCACGCCGGAAGTCGCGCCCGTTGTCAACCCGCCGCCGCCGGTCATTGTGGTGACCCCTTCCGGCGCGCAGACCGTCTCGCAGCAGCAAGCGCCCGGTTCGAAACAGCAACCGGCTGTCAAACCGCCCGCCAAGCCTGTCAAACCGGTGGCCAAACCTGTCAAACCGCAAACCGCGCCTGTTGTCAAACCGCCGCCTGCCAAGCCTGTCAAACCGCAAACCGCGCCCGTTGTCAACCCGCCGCCGCCGGCAAATGAGAGTTACGCCGGAAAGACGCTGGGCTTGAAGCCGATTGATGCGCCGCCACCGCCCGTTTCAGCCAGGAAGGAGGCGGAACTGCAAGCCTTGCTGGCGAAATACATGGCCGACCAGGTGACTCCGGACGAATACCAGAAGGCGCGCGCGGCAATTCTGGCCGAGCCGTAATTGGTTGGAAGTTAAAAAATTGAAGGTTGAAGGTTCGGGATGGTCTGATTTCCCTTGCGCGCCAACCTGCAACTTTCAACATTTAACTTTTAACTGACAATCCATGCACGATTTTCGTTACGTCGGAAACAAATTGTTCTGCGAAGGCGTCGCTGTCGAATCGCTCGCGCGCAAATTCGGCACGCCGCTTTACATTTACTCGAAGCGGACGCTGACGGACCATTTCCAGAAGCTCGACGCCGCGATGTCGCCGGTGGAGCACATGGTTTGCTTCGCCGTCAAATCGAACTCGAATCTTTCCGTGCTGCGGACGCTGGCGAACCTCGGCGGTGGCTTCGACATCGTGAGCGGCGGCGAATTGCGGCGCGTCATCGCGGCGGGCGGCGACCCGCGCAAATGCGTCTTCGCCGGCGTCGGCAAATCGGAGGAGGAAATTGATTTCGCATTGCGCCGGGGAATTTATTGTTTCAACGCCGAGAGCGAGCCGGAATTGCGGCGGATCAACCGCGTCGCCGCGCGCCTGAAAAAAATCGCGCCCGTCGCCGTGCGCGTGAACCCGGGCGTGGAGGCGCACACGCACGCGAAAATCACCACCGGCACCTACGAAAACAAATTCGGCATCCAGTTTGAGCAGGTCGAGGGCGTTTATGCGCTGGCTGCCAAATTGAAAAATCTGCGGCTGCGCGGCGTGCAAATGCACATCGGCTCGCAGTTGACCTCTGTGTCGCCGTTTGAACAGGCGGTGAAAAAAGTCCTGCCACTGGCGCGAAAACTAAAAACCAAATACGCGCTGGAATTTTTCAGCATCGGCGGCGGGCTGGGCATCGTTTATGAGCCGGCGCTGGCCAGCGGCGCGGCGGCGTGGTGGAAATCGGCGGCGGCGAAACATATTTTGAGGCCGGAAAAATATGCCGCGCGGCTCCTGCCGCTGCTGAAACCGCTTGGCCTGAAAATCCTGATGGAGCCGGGCCGGTTCATTTCCGGCAACGCCGGCATCCTGGTCACGCGCGTGGAATATGTGAAGCGCACGGGCCGGAAAAATTTCGTCATCGTGGACGCGGCGATGAACGATTTGATCCGCCCGGCGTTTTACGATTCGCATCACGAAATTGTTCCGCTCGCAAAAAGGGGCGGCGCGATGATTCCATCCGATGTTGTCGGCGGCATTTGCGAGTCCGGCGATTATTTTTGCAGGGATCGTCCGCTGCCGAAAGCCGGCGAAGGCGATTATCTCGCGCTTTTGAGCGCGGGCGCCTATGGTTTTGTCATGGCGTCGAATTACAACGCCCGGCCCCTGGCGGCGGAAATTCTGGTGAACGGGAACAAGTTTGCCGTCGCGCGCGAACGCCAGCCGGTGAAAGAAATTTGGTCCGGCGAGAAAGTTGTGGCATGGTTGAGGTAGAATTGTGAACAACGAATTTTCCATCGCGGCGCACTGGCCGGGCGGGTTTGACGACACCGGCCTGCGCGACTGGGCGGAGAACCTGCGGCGTCAATTGCTTGCGCCGCAGGTTTCGCTCGGCCTCGTCTTCATGTCGCCAAAATTTTTTCCGCACGCGAAGGAGGCGCTGGAAATTTTGCGGGTCCACGCCCGCATTCCGCTGCTGGCGGGCTGTTCGAGCGCCGGGCTGATCGCCGGCGGGCGCGAATTTGAAAACGCGGGCGGGCTGTCGCTCGCGCTGTATTCGCTGCCCGGCGCGGAATTGAAGGGCGTTCATTTCACGCAGGCGCAGGTCGAGGAGGCCAACGGCGCGTATTGGCATCTTGAAACCGGCGTCGAGCCGGGGCACACCAACGGCTGGCTGGTGTTCATTGACCCGTTTCATCTCGACTCGGAAGGCTGGATGCGCGGCTGGAACGAGGCCTACGCGCCGGCGCCGGCATTTGGCGGGCTGGCCAGCGGGATTTTTTCGGATCCGGCCACGCAGGTTTATCTGAACGGCGACGTGTTCGAAGACGGCGGCGTGGCGGTTTCCGTCGGCGGCGATGTGAAATTAACCGGCGTCATTTCACAGGGCTGCACGCCCATCGGCGAAAGCTGGACGCTCACGCGCGTGGAAAAGAATTTGATCCACCACATCGGCAACCGCCCGGCTTACGCAGTGCTCGAGGAGACGTTTCAAAAACTTCCGCCCGCCGAACAGCAGAAGGCGCGCGGCAACCTGCTCATCGGCCTGGTCGTCAACCAATACCACGAGGATTTTCATCGCGGCGATTTTCTCGTGCGCAATCTCATCGGCGGCGACCCGAATTCCGGCGTGCTGGCCGTCGGCGCGCTGCCGCGCGCGGGGCAGATGATGCAATTCCAGCGGCGCGACGCGGCGGCGGCGACCGAGGACATG
>CAYYWB010000141.1:0-6996 GCA_964475285.1 uncultured Bifidobacteriaceae bacterium
GAGCATTTCGGGAAAGCCGGTGTGCTCGCTGATGTCCTTCACGGCGAGGCCGGCGTCGCGCAGCGTTTTGGCGGTGCCGCCGGTGGAAATGATTTCAATGCCGGCCTGCGCCAGGATTTGGGCAAACGGAATGAGGCCGGTCTTGTCGGAAACGGAAAGCAATGCGCGTTGAATTTTCACCGCGACAAAATCCACGAAATCCGCCGCCGCTGCAATGGCAAATGGCATTCACCCAACAGATTTTGCGCGGCACCGTCAGACAGCCTTGCAGCCTGCCCTCATGTTTTCTAACCGTGTGTTGGCTCCGTCATTTCTTGGCCGGTATCTTCACTGGTGGAAATTCTAACGTCCCTTGCCAGATGTGATAATGAAGTGTGCTGGGATGGTTAGTTGTCGAAATAAATGATCCATGAAGGTAATAATCCTTTGTCGCGTTGGGTGGGATGGTCCATTGCCCCAAACTGCCCATTATGGTCAGGCCTTTTGGTTTATTATCTGGCCCCAAAGATAACCTTTCGGATCGAAATCTCACTGTCATATCTGGTGTTAAGATAATCCAATATGGTGGGGTGAAAGCCCCGTTGAACATTTGTGGTCCTTCCGAGGGGATTTTCTGGTGGTGCTCATCGCGCAATTCCAGCAGCAATCCCGGAGGTTCATTATTCACACCCATATTTGGGTCATAATAGATTTCAACTTCGGTTGCAACCCGTCCATCAACACTGTATCCGAACTCTAGGGGCTTGGGGATACGCTGCAATTCCAAATATATCCGGGCAAGGTTAAATGCGTTTACGGCTTGGTCATCATAAACCAGCAGGCGTCCGCGGATGGCAATTCCAGCATCACTGACGGGTTCTGACCAGTCGCCGGCGGCAATGAGGTTGGTATCGGTTTGTGCGTAGCAACAGCACTCTGCAACGATCATCAGGAACGTAACGAATATTTTCATAAAGTTTAACAGCCAATCGGCGGTTCAGTTTGCAACCCATCCATTTTGGAGATTCGGCTGAATTTCGTTTTTAACTTTCTTTCCCGCATAAGCTCGTCCGAAAAAATTGCCAAAACCGGTTCCAGCAAAGCCGGTGTGTCCGCCCCTGTCCAGCGTTGAAACCGTATCCCTGCCGTCCGCTCCAGTCCAGCATTATTGAAGCGGCCAAAATACAGCGTGCGCATCCGTATGCCGCGGCGCTCGGTAGCGCCGACTTGCAGTCGGCTGTATCGCGGATTTGCAATCCGCGAGGCATGAACAATCGAACAACCGCCGGCATGATTGGCGCGCTGCCGATTGCAAATCGGCGATACGGCAGGTTGCAAACCTGCGCTACGGAAATTATTTCGCCGCCGCGGTCTGAACCATGTCCTCGCCGATGGCGCGTTCGAGCTTGGCGCGGGCGGTGGCGTAATCGTGCAGCGCCAGCACGTTCGTGGTCCGCGCCTGGGTCAGCGAAGTCTCGGCGTCGAGCACGTCCAGTTGCGTGCCGGTGCCGGCCTCGGCGCGCGCCCGGGCCTCGCGCAGGGCTTCGTCAGCCTCTTCCTGCACTTTGAGCTGCGAATCCAAAACCTCCTTCGCCTCGATGAAATCGGAATACGCCGTGCGAACCTGCAATTCGATCTGCCGCGACTGGTCCGCCAGATCGTTCTTGGATTTTTCGTGAAGCGCGTTCGCCTGGACGACCTTGCCGTGCGTGAGCAGGCCGTCAAAAAGATTCCACGTCATCTGGCCGCCGGCGTTCCAGCCGTCCAATGAATTGCCCACGTCCGTGCTGAACGACGAGTTGAACCAGTTGTAGCCGGCGAAGACCTGCACGGTGGGCTTGTAGCCGGATTTCGCGTTGACGATGCCCAGTTGCTGCAATTCCTCCGCCTTGCGCAGCGCGACCAGCTCGGTGCGCCGGCCCAGCGCCTGCTGGATGGCGTCCGGCAGGTTCACTGCGAACGGCACAGCGTCGAGCGTGTCCGTGAGCCGCAACGGAATGTCCTCCCAGATGTCGCGCGGCAGGTTGTAGCCGAGAAGGTTCGAGAGATTGTTCTTGGCGATGCGGTAATTGTTCCGCGCCTGGATCAGCAGCGGACGCTCGTTGGCCACGGCCACCTCGGCGCGCAGGACGTTGAAATGCGGCACCGTGCCGGCGTTGAACCGGCGCTGCTGGTCGTCCAGTTCCTTTTGCAGCAAATTCACCGACGCCTCATGCACGGTGATTTGCTGCGCGGCGAGCAGCACATCGTAATACGCCACGCGCGTGGCCAGCAGCGCGTCGGCGATGACGGTCTGGTATTGCGCCAACGCCTGCTCCTTCGTAAGCCGCGCCGCGCGCACGGCGGCGGTCAGCTTCCCGCCGTCGTAAATGGACTGGACGATTTGCAGGCCCGCGTTCCAATCCTGGTGCGCCTCGGGATAGGAAAATCCTGGCGACAGAGGCGGTTCCTGCAACGTCGTGATTTCGTTGTCGGCGTATTTGCCGGTGGCCTGCACCAGCGGCAGCGCGATGGCGCGCGTCTGCACCACGATGCCGTAGGACGCTTCGAGGTCGTTTTTGCCCTTGAGAATCGCGGCATTTTGCTGCAACGCGGTGTTCAGCGCGCCGATCAGCGACAGCGGTTGGGTGAGCCACGCGGCCGAATTGGTGCCGGCGTTCTGCGCGGAGGTTCCATTTGCGATGAGGCCGGCCAACGCCAGCGCCAGGATGATTTTCAATTTGTTCATGGTAAAAAATTCAATGCTTTGTCGCAGGCAGGTGTTTCATGGCCGCCAGCGAAAAGCGTGTGATGTGGTCGGCCAGCCGCTCAATGCTCGCGGCGTCCTCCGGCGGATGTTTCGGAAACAGCCGCGAAACCACCGGGCGGCAATGGTGATAAAAAACGCACTGGCTGACCACGCTCATGCCGCACAGACGCGCGCGCTCGTCGTTCGGGGCGCAGCCGAGAATTTCCTCCACGATGGCGCGAAGCTGGTTGGCCATCGGCCGCATCCGCTCCTCGATCAGCGAATCCAGCGCCGCCGTCGGTTCGATCATTTCGCGCGACATCAGCTTGCCCTGCCACGCCGTCGGACCTTTGTCAAAAATCCGCAGCAGAAACGAAAGCACGAACGCGCGCAGCTTTTTCTCCGGCGGCGCGTCGGCGGGAACATCCAGCAGCGGCGGATATTTTTCGTGCGCCCGGCTGTGCGCATGGCGCAGCACCTCCGCGTAAAGCGTCTCCTTGTCGCCGAAATGGTAATTGACGGCGGCGATGTTCGCGCCCGCGCGCCGGCAGATTTCGCGCACCGTCGCGTCGCGGAAGCCGGCCTCGGCAAACACCTCGCCCGCCGCCTCCAAAAGCTGGCGGCGGGTCTCGGCCGGGTTCGCGCCGGCGGTGCCGGCTGGCGGCTTCGGTTTCATTTTCAAACAGATAATTAAAACAAATGTTTGACACGTCAACAAAAAATTTGTTTCTTTTCGGGAAACGGAAATTGCCAATGAAGAAAAGCGGTAAAATTATCCTGTTCCTTCTGGTTCTCGCCGCCGTCGCGGGCGGTGCGGCCTACACGCTCACGCGTCCGCCGGGAGCGATTGTCTTGACCGGCATCGTGACCACGGATGCGGTGATCGTCAGCCCGGAAATCCAGGGCCGCTTGCAGCAGCTTTTGGTCAAGGAAGGCGACGCGGTGACGAACGGCGAACTGCTCGCCGTCATCCAGCCGCAGGAACAGCAGGCCAACATGGCGTTCTTTACCAGCAGCCAGCAGCAAACCACCGCCGACCTCGCGCAGGCGCAGGCCGATCTGGAAAATGCGCGGCTGAATTTCGAGCGTATCCAGGGCCTTTATTCAAACAATGTCGAGTCGGCGCAGGTTTTCGACCAGGCGCGAACAGCCTACCAATTCGCCGGGGCGCGCGTCGAATCCGTTCAGAAACAAATCCAGGCGGCAGGCGCGCAAATGGAAAAAGCGGCGGTGCAATTGGGCCACACGAAAATTTCCGCGCCCGTCGCCGGCATCGTGGACAAGCGCGCGGCGTTGCAGGGCGAGGTCGTCAATCCCGGCCAGGCCATCGTCACGCTCATCAATCAGGACGATCTTTGGGTGCGCGCCGACATGGAGGAAACTTACGCCGGGCAAATTTCGGTCGGCACGAAGCTGACGGTGAAACTGCCGTCGGGCGCGTCGCGCGAAGGCACGGTTTTTTATCGCAGCGTGGACGCCGATTACGCGACGCAGCGCGATGTGAGCCGGACCAAGCGTGACATCAAGACGTTTGAAATCCGCCTGCGCTGCGACAACGCCGACCGCGCGCTGGCGGTGGGGATGACGGCGTATGTCACGCTGCCGGTGGCAAAAAGTCCCAGTGCGGTAAAGCCATGATGCGTGATGCGTGAATTGAATTTCACGCATCACGCATCACGGTTCACGAAACCATGTTTGACGTTGAGGTTGAAAATCTGACCAAGCGCTTCGGCGATTTTACCGCCGTGGACGCGTTGAGCTTTTCCGTCGAGCACGGCGAAGTCTTCGGCCTGCTCGGCCCGAACGGCGCGGGCAAATCCACGCTCATCCGCATGTTGACGACGCTGGTGCCGCCGACTTCAGGCGCGGCGCGCGTGAATGGCTTCGACATCGCGCGCGAAGCGAACGCCGTCCGCCAGTCCATCGGCGTCATCCCGCAGGCGATGACGAGCGACCTCGATTTGAGCGCGGAGGAAAACATGGGCATTTTCGCCAAGCTCTACGGCATCCCGCGCGAGAAACGGCGGCGCACCATCCAGCAATTGCTCAAGGAAGTGGATCTGGAAAAATGGGCGGACAAGCCGGTGAAAATGTTTTCCGGCGGAATGCGGCGGCGGCTGGAAATCGCGCGCGGCCTCGTCCACGAGCCGAAAATTTTCTTCCTCGACGAGCCGACGACCGGCCTTGACCCGGTTTCGCGCGTGTCCGTCTGGGACATGCTCTCGCGGCTGAAACGCGAGCGCGACCTGACGATTCTCGTCACGACGCATTACATGGATGAGGCGGATAAATTGTGCGACCGCATTGCGATCATTGACCACGGCAAACTCGCCGCGCTCGATTCGCCTCTGAAATTGAAAGCCTCGATTCCCGGCAAAAATATTTTGGAGGTCAGTTTCACCAATGCGCCGCAAAACTGGGCGGAGACGCTGGGGCAATTGCCGGAAGTCGCCGAGGTGAAGGCGGAGGATCACGTCTTCCGCATTTCATCCAACAACGGCCCGCGCACGACGGTTGGATTGCTGGACGCCGCGCGCGAGGCGAACGTCACGGTCGCCGCGCTGTCCGTTCAAAGCACGACGCTCGACGACGTTTTTGTGCATTTCACCGGCCACCAATTGCGCGACTCGTTGCAGGCGCCGTCAGCCGCCGACAGCCCGTTCATGATGAAGCGAGGCGGGTTATGAACCGCGTCTGGGCCATCATCGAACGCGACCTGCGCCGGTTCCGGCGCAGCCCGACGCTGGTCATCGTTTCCATCGTCATGCCGCTGGTGCAATTGCTCGTGCTCGGCTACGCGTTCGGCGGGAAGGTCAAAAATCTCCAGGTCGGCGTGGTGGACGAGGACCACGGCGTGCCGGCGATCAAGCTGAAGGAAATGTGCCAGGCGGTCGCCGCCAACGCGCGCACGTTTGAAACCATCGCTTACGCCGACGAGGCAACGGCGATGCGCGATTTGCGGAACGGGAAGATCGGCGGCGTTTTGGAGATTCCGCCGCAATTTTCGCGCAAGCTGCTGGCCGGTGACAATCCGCGCATCGCGTTGATCGCGGACAACACCGATCAATTCTCCTCCTCGGCGCTCGGCGGTGCGCTTGCCGGAATGTTGCAAACCTACAACACGCCGGGCGTGCTGCCGCGCACGACCGCCAGCGCGACGCTGGATGTCGTGGAGGTTTATCCGTATGTGCCCTACATCCAGTATTTGCTGCCGGGCACGATAGTCCTGGCGATTTTCGTCGCGGCGATGATTGGCGGCGGCATCATTTTTATTGACGACAAGGCACGCGGTTTGCACGAAGGCTATCTGGTCACGCCGATCGGGAAATTTGAATTGATCCTCGGCTTCACCTTGTCTGGCGCGGCCAAGGCCATCATCGCCGGCCTCGTGCTGGTGACGGCCGGCTCGCTGATCGCGGGCATTCCCAATCCGTTCGATCCGTTGCGGCTGGCGCGGATGCTGTTCCTCGTGGTGCTGACGTCGCTGGCGCTGATCAGCATGATGTTTTTGATCATGGTGCGCGTGAGCGACCCGCTGGTGCCGCGCGCGATTTTCGGCCTGCTTAACACGATTTTATTTTTCCCCAGCGGCGCGGTCTATCCCACGGCGTCGTTTCCGCCGTGGATGCAGGCCATCACCGTCGTGGATCCGTTCACCTACGCCGTTCATGGATTCAAGGACCTCGTCTTGAAAAACACCGGACTGATGGCCATCAGCACCGACATCGCGTTTCTACTGGGCTTCACCATTCTGGCAATGGGCGCTGCCACGCTGCTGTTCCGGCGGACTTTGTGATGACTCTGCGATGAATTAACCATCATGGCAAAGAAATCAATTCCCGGGTGAACTTGCAAATTGCCACCGGTTCGGCTTTTCTGTCGGTCATGCGCCTGAAACGATCTGGCCTTTTCGCCGCCGGAATGGCGGTTGCCGCGATTTTCATCGCCGGCTGTTCGCCGAATCCGTCGAACGTCTTTCAAGGCTACATCGAGGGCGAATACGTTTATGTCGCCGCGCCGCTCGGCGGTTCGCTCACCAATCTCGCCGTTGCGCGCGGCAATTCCGTCACGAATAGCCAATTGCTGTTTGAACTGGAGCGCGGTTCCGAGGCCGACGCCGTCCGGCAGGCGGAAAAAAATCTCGCGCAGGCCCGGTCGCAACTGGACGATTTGACGAAAGGCCGGCGCCCGACGGAAATCGCCTCGCTCGAAGCGCAACTGGACCGCGCGAAGTCCGATTTGAAACTGGCCGACGCCGAACTGGCGCGGCGCGAGCAGCTTGGCGGCGC
>CAYYWB010000142.1:0-6849 GCA_964475285.1 uncultured Bifidobacteriaceae bacterium
AGAAAAAAATCACGGTGAAGGCCGGCGATCCGCTGGACGAGCAGAAATTGTTCACCGACGTGCAGGAGATAAAAAAGCTTTACGAGAAATATGGCTATCCCGACACGCAGGTGAAATATGTCTTTGACACGTTTGACGAGGCGGCGGGCCGCGCCTCGGTCACGTTCCAGATTGTCGAAAGCCAGAAGATCAAAATCACGAAGGTCGGGTTCGCGGGCGCGACGGCGTTTTCACAGGGGGAACTGCGCAAGCAGATCAAGACGCGGGCGCACTGGATGTTTTCGTGGATCACGGGCAGCGGCGTGTTCAAGCAGGACGAGTTTGATGACGACAAGGATGCGCTGACGCAGTTTTACCGCAACCACGGCTACCTGGATTTTGAAATCAAGGATGTGAAATACGAGCATCCATCGCCGAGCACGATGGCGCTCCAGTTTGTCGTCTATGAAGGGAAGCAATACAGGGTTGGCTCGGTCTCGTTCACGAACACGACATTGCTGGACACCAATGCGGTGCGTCTCGATTACAAGCCCGGACCGGATCCCAAGCTCGAGCCGGGGCATTCGGACTGGCTGCGGAACTGGAGTTTGAACAAAAGCTTCACCATGAAGACGGGCAGCGTTTTCACGCCGGACGGCTTGAACAAGGACATGACCGCGCTGGAGGATTTTTACGGGAGCCAGGGCCGCATTGATGTGCAGCGCGGGCAGACGCTGCGCGCCGACCAGATTCCGAACGTGGACGCGGGCACGATGGACCTGGAATTTCAGGTTGACGAAGGCCAGAAAATCCAGGTGGAGCAAATCAACATCCGCGGCAACATCAAGACCAAGGACAAGGTCATCCGGCGCGAGCTGGCCATCGCGCCCGGCGAGGTCTTCGACATGGTGCGCGTGAAAACCAGCAAACAGCGGCTCGAAGGGCTGGACTATTTCGACAAGGTGGATTTGCAGCCGGAGCCGGTGGATCCGCCGATTCCCGGTCGGAAAAATTTGAATGTGGACGTGGAGGAGAAGGACACCGGCAAATTCACGCTGGGCGCGGGCATCAATTCGGATGCGGGGCTTGTCGCCTTTGCGGAGATTGACCAGGGCAACTTCGATTTGTTTCATCCGCCGTATTTCACCGGCGGCGGCCAGAAAGTGCGCCTGCTGGTTCAACTGGGCACGGAGCAGCAGGACTATGAATTGGATTTCACGGAGCCGTGGTTTTTGAACCGCAAACTGGCGCTGGGTGTTTCCCTTTACCGGAATCAGTTGGATTATGAAAGCCCCAACAACATTTATGACGAGTCGCGCACGGGCGCGCGCTTCAGTCTGACCCGCGCGCTGGGGAGCGACTTTCTCATCGGCAGCGTCAGCTACACCATCGAGGATGTTGGCATCCAACTGAACAGCGGCTGGCATGATTGGGAACCAAACTTCCCCAATGGATATATTTCACCAAATGTTCCGAGTGACATCTTGAGCCAGACCGGCGATCATCTATTTCATCGCCTTGGCGCTTCGCTTGCCTACGATACGCGGAACAGCAGCAAACTGCCCAATCACGGCCAGCGGACGGAACTGGATCCCGAATTTGACCTGGGTGACACGACTTTTTACAAACTGGAAGCCAAGTCGGAGTGGTATTTTCCCGGCGTGTTCAAGGGACACGTGCTTGAGGTGCTGGGACGCGCCGGCATTGCGGACAGTTTGAGCGGCACCGACGTGCCGTTTTACGACCGTTATTATCTTGGCGGCCTTTACTCGCTGCGCGGCTTTGGTTTCCGGGACATCGGCCCGCGCGATCCCACGTATGGCAGCATCAATCCCAACATGCCCGACGAGCCAATTGGCGGCGACAGCTTCTGGTTCGGCTCGCTCGAATACAGCATTCCGATTCTCGAAAAGGAAAACGGCCCCAGCGTGCGTGTGGCGCTGTTTTATGACGCCGGAGCGGTGGGCGCGGGACCCTTTTCCTTCTCCGGCAATTTTGATGACGACTACGGCATTGGACTGCGGCTGGACATTCCGCACCTCGGCCCGTTGCGGCTGGACTATGGCATCCCCATCACGCATGATCAATACAACGGCTCCTCCGGCAAGTTCCAGTTCGGAGTCGGTTACACACGCGGATTTTAAGATGATGCCCTGGACAAAAAATAATCGTTTTGCGAAGTCAATCCTCGCCGGACTCATCGGCGCGGCCTGGCTGGGCGCGCTTGCCACGGCTGTCGCGGCGCAAATGGCGGTGGTGCCGTCCGGCCAGCCGCTTTATTTCGAGGCCAACAAGGGGCAGGCGGATTCTGCGGCGCAATTCGTCGCCCGCGGACGCGATTCCCAATTCCTGATTTCGCCCGACGCGGCGCAGTTTGTTCTTTGCAAAACAACCGCGCCGGGCGCTTTTTCGGCGCGGGCGATCCGGATGCAATTTGTGGGCGCGGACAGCCGCGCGCAAATCTCCGGCGCGGATGAATTGCCCGGCAAAATCAATTACCTCATCGGCAATGAACCGGCCGGCTGGCAGACCGGCGTGCCGACATTCGCCAGGGTGCGGGTTGCGGACATTTATTCCGGCGTCAATTTGATTTACCACGGCAACCAGCGGCAGCTCGAATACGATTTCACCGTCGCTCCCGGAGCGGACCCCGGCACCATTGCAATCCGCTTTGATGGCGCGGACAACATTTCCATCAGTCCCGCCGGCGAATTGACATTGAAATTGGGCGGCAGTGAAATCCGCCAGCCAAAGCCGGTCATTTACCAGACTGTCAATGGCGCGCGCCGGGAAATCAGCGGCGGCTACAACATTTTGGATGCTCGCACTGTCGCTTTTGCCGTGGGCGATTACGACCGCAGCCTGCCGCTGGTGATTGATCCGATTTTGAGTTACTCGACCTATTTCGGCGGCAGCGGGAATGACACGGCTTGGGCGGTGGCAGTGGATACAAATGGTTATGTCTATATGGCGGGCCAGACACTGTCGCCGCAATTCGCAGCGAACACGCCCTTGTCCACGTCCGGCGCGTTCCAGACAAATTATCAGGGTGGTTTGCAGGCAGGTGACGCGTTTGTGGCCAAATTCAGCAACAACGGTTCCAACCTGGTCTATTTTACATATCTTGGCGGGAGCGCCGATGACGCGGCTTACGGGCTGGCCGTGGACGCCGCAGGCGATGCCTATGTGGCTGGCGCCACCGTCTCGCCAAATTTTCCGACAAAAAATGCGATTTACACCAATATCAGCGGCACCGCCATTCCCCACGCCGGTTATCTCGAAGATGCATTCGTCGCGGAACTGGCTCCAGGTGGCTCCAATCTTGTTTATTCGACTTACCTTGGCGGCGGAAATGTGGACGTGGCTTACGGCATCGCGGTGGATTTGTCCGGCAACGCTTATGTGACTGGATTTACCTACTCAACCAATTTCCCGGTCACGAACGCAATCCAAAATCACTCGGCGTGCCGGCCCGACACACTTTACGTCAACAACAATGCCAACGCATTTCTCACCAAAATAGGCGCCGGCGGCTCGCCATTGATTTACTCGACCTATTTCGGCGGCACCAATTTTGATCAGGGCAGGAGCATTGCGGTGGATTCGGCGGGCAACGCCTACATCGCCGGGTTCACCGATTCGACCAATTTCCCGACGACTGCCAACGCGATCCAGACCGTTTTGGGCAGCTCGACAAATTCGATCATCGTCAACAACGCATTTGTCGCCAAATTTGGGCCCTCCGGAACCAATTTGATTTACTCGACATTTCTCGGCGGGACAATTGGTGACCAGGCTTTCGGGATTGCCGTTGACGCCGCAGGCGATGCTTATGTGACGGGTGGAACTGCTTCGCCGAATTTTCCGAACACCGCCACAAATGTCCCCGGTTTGTTCAACGAGCTGACCAACAATTTGGGCGGATTGCTTCTCACGACCAACGCCTTCCTGGCAAAACTCAATCCGAATGGAACCAATCTCATTTATTCCGCGGTCTTTGGCGGCTTCGCCGGGGATGCCGGCTACGGCGTGGCGTTGGATCCGGCGGGTGATGCGTTTGTCTGCGGCGCGAGCAGTTCGACAAATTTCCCGGTGACGACCAACAACATCCCCGACATCACGGGCTACCTCCGTGCCACAAATTCCGGCGGCAGCGATGTGTTTGTGATCGCCTTCACGAATGATTTATCCGGCCTGATTTATTCGGCATATCTCGGTGGTGCGAACAATGATTTTGGCTACGGAATCGCCGTGGATTCGGCGGACAACGCCTATGTTGTCGGCCAGACGCTCTCATCCAATTTTTCGGCGACCAACGCGCTGCACGCCGCGCTCGACGGGACGAGCGACGCCTTCTTGGCAAAGATATTCAACGATCCGCCGTCCCTCTTCATGTCAGGCAACAGCAGTCGTGTTTTTGTGGGCGTGAATGCGAACCCGAAATTCGAGCCGGAATTGCCGCGCCTTTTTGCGCTGGAGTGCAGCACCAATCTTTTTTCCACCAACTGGGTGCGGGTGCTCCAGCCGCTGGCGCCGACCAACAATTATTTTGGTGTCACGCTGAATCGGACAAACAAGGCGATGTTTTACCGGCTGCGCGAATTCTAGCATGAATTTTGAGTTGGCTTTGCGGGCGGATTTTGTTTTCATTTCCCCATGAAAATTATTTTTAGAGCGATTTTTCCGGCGGTTTTGCTGCTGGCAATTTTTAGCGGCTCCGCCCTTGCGCAGACCAGGATCGCCACGGTGGATTTGGGCAATGCCTTCACCAACTATTTCAAGACCAAACTGGCGCAGGCCAGCATCCAGGACCGCGCCACCCAGCTTTCCAAGGACGACAAGAGCATGAAGGACGATTTGCAGAAGGCCAAAGACGAATACCAGCAACTTCTACAGCAGGCCAACGACCAGGCCGTTTCCGCCGAAGAGCGCGACCGCCGCAAACAGGCCGTCGCGGACAAGCTCAAGCAACTGGAGGAGCGCAGCACGGCCATTGACCAGTTCGAACGCCAGGCGCAGACCACGCTGGGCAACCAGCGCCAGCAGATGCGCGACAAGATTCTGGCCGAAATCCAGGCCGTCGTGAACGACAAGGCCAAGGCCGGCGGTTACTCCATTGTCATTGACAAATCCGCGCAAGCGGCCAGTCTCACGCCCGTTCTGGCCTACAGCGACCCGGGCATTGATCTGACCGCCGAGGTGTTGAAACAGTTGAATGCCGGCGCGCCGATTGACATGCCCGCCGCCGGTTCAGCGCCGGTGATTGCGCCCATGCCGTCGCTGTTCAACACCAACAGCCCGTAGCGGTCCGGGGAACACGGCGGGCCGGATCCAAAAAAATCGCGCTTGCCTCGAAGCGCGAAGTGGCGTAAAGTCCGCGCTCTTTTGCAACTGAATTGAATTTATGCGACGTCCCAAAGGCATCAAAACGAAAAAATCCGTGGCCAAGCGGTTCAAAATCACCGCCACCGGCAAGGTTCTGCGCTTTCACGCGGGCCGCCGCCATCTGGCCCAAACCAAAAACGCGAAACGCCGCCGCCGCCTCGGCAAGGTCGCCGTCGTTGATCCAACCGACGCTTATCGCATCACGCAGAGCCTGCCGTTCAGCCATCGCGGCTGATCAACCCCGGAACCCAGACGCTAGAACTCAGCCCCTAAATTTTATGCGAGTCACCAACTCCCCAGCTTCCCGCAAACGCCGCGGAAGAATGCTCACCGCCGCCAAGGGCTACCGCCTGAAGCGCTCCAAACTTTACCGCTACGCCTCCGACGCCGTGGATCATGGCCGTCAATATGCCTATCGCGACCGCCGCCGCAAAAAGCGCCTCTTCCGCTATCTCTGGCAAATTCGCATCAACGCCGCTGCCCGCGCCGCCGGCCTGACTTACAGCCGCTTCATGGAGGGCTTGAAAGCCGCCAAATGCGCGCTCGACCGCAAGGTCATCGCCGACCTCGCTGCCACCGACGCCGCTGCCTTTACGGAACTGGTCAACATCGCCAAGGCCGCGCTGAAAGCCAAGCCCGCCGCCACGCTGGCGAAGGCCTGAGCCGTTTCAAATCTCCAATTTCAAATTTGAAATTCAAGTGACGGGCGGCCTGAAAAGGTTCGCCCGTTTTTCTTTGTGTCATTTGCGTCCTTTTACGGCTAACATTTCCGGAACTTTATGGCTGGATTTCTCGATGAAATTGGACTGCTGAAACAAACCGCGCTCGCGGAACTCGCCGCCGCGCCCGACCTCGCCGCGCTTGAACAGACCAAGGGCGTGTGGATCGGGACGAACGGCAAATTCACCGCGCTGATGAAACAGCTCGGCAAACTTTCAAAGGAGGATAAACCCGCCGCCGGAAAGCTCATCAACGCCGCCAAGATGGAACTCGAAGCCGCGCTCACCGCCCGCCGCGAAGAATTGGAAATGAAAGCCGCGCTGCCAAAAGAGCCGACTGATTTCACTCTGCCCGGACGCCGCCGTGCGCTCGGCAAATTGCATCCGCTCACGCAGGTCACCGACGACATCGTGCGCGCCTTCCGCAAGATTGGTTTTGCCGTCGCCGACGGCCCGGAGATTGAGGACGAGTATCATTGCTTCGACGCGCTCAACACCCCCGCCGACCATCCCGCGCGCGACAGCCAGGACACTTTTTATCTGGCGAAGCCAGCCAATCCCCAACTTCCAACTTCCATCTCCCAACTGCTCCGAACTCACACGAGTTCGGTTCAGATTCGCGTGATGGAAACACAGCCGCCGCCCGTGCGCATCATCGTGCCCGGCCGCGTGTATCGCCGCGACAACGCCGACGCCACCCACAATCCCACGTTCCACCAGATCGAGGGGCTTTACGTGGACAAGAACGTCACCGTGGGCGACCTCA
>CAYYWB010000143.1:0-6766 GCA_964475285.1 uncultured Bifidobacteriaceae bacterium
CTCCGGCGTCAGGTCGTAAAGCTTCAAATCCTCCAAATCAATGTAATGATCCGGCGGGTTGAAATTTTTCAACGGCAGATCGCCCACGTTACGCCAGCGGTCCGGTTCTCCGGCCAGATACTCGATGCGTCCTTTCAACGCGGGCGTCATCTCGAATCCGCCAAAATCCCTTGGCAACGACGCCAGCGCCAGCTCGTTGATCGCGTGATGGCCTTCGTAATCCCAGGCGCCGGCGCTGAAGACAAACGCGCCGGAGGTGACCGCAAGTGCGAACCATTTCAATTTCATCATAATTTATTGCGCGGATAATTTAGTGAAACCGCCGCTGTTGCCCAAGACAATCCGCCGCCGGTGGAAAATCCGTGTCCAACCGCGTTGGTCGTGATTAAACTGCGCGCGTGAAAATCATGACCGAAGAACGCTGCGCCGGCTATTCGAGCGAGGGCCATCCTGAACGCCCCGCGCGCATCACCACCGCCATTGAACGGCTGAAACGCCAGACGGAACTGCAACTCGCCTGGGCCGCGCCGGGCCTGGTGAACGACGCGCAAATTCTCCGCGCCCATTCACCGGAACTTCTGGCGCGCCTGCAAATTCCGCGTGACTTCGATGCCGACACGCCGTTTCACGAAAACATCATCACGTTTGCCCGAGCCTCCGTCGCCGCCGCGCTCGACGCCCTGAAAGCCGCGCGCGATGGCGAAAATGTTTTCAGCCTCATGCGCCCGCCCGGCCATCACGCCCTGCGCGACCGCGCGATGGGCTTTTGCTATTTGAACAACATCGCCATCGCCGTGCTCGAAGCCATCGCGACCGGCTCGAAGCGCGCCGCCGTTTTTGATTTCGACGTGCATCACGGCAACGGCACGGAGGCCATTTTGCTGGACCGGCCCGGCTGCGCGTTTTTCTCCATCCACCAGTTTCCCTGTTTTCCCGGCACGGGCGCGACGGATGTTGGGACGAACTGTTTCAATTATCCCGTCGCGCCGGGCACGCCGCGCGAGGACTGGCGCGCCACGCTCGCCCGCGCGCTCGGCGATTTGAAACATTTCCAGCCCGATCTCGTCGCCGTGTCCGCCGGGTTCGACGCCTACGCGCGCGACCCGCTGGCCGACGGCACGCTGCTGGCGGAGGATTTTCACTGGCTCGGCCAGGAATTGCGCGGGTTAAAAATTCCATTTTTCAGCCTGCTCGAAGGCGGTTACAGCCGGGACCTGCCCGAACTGATTTTCGCCTATCTCAAGGGCGTGGAAGGAAAATGATTGCGGCCCGCAGAAAAAGCAAAATTGTGAGGGCATGATTCCAATGCCGCCGCCATTGAATAATACCATTTCCCAGAGACAATCGGTGCAATTGGTAGGGCGGCGTTGCTGCGCCGCCGGGCATGGTGGCCGCGCAGCAGCGCGGCCCTACCATTTGCTAAATGTGCCGATTTTTATAGCGAAATGGTATAATCATGGCAACAGGGGGATACGGGGCTTACTCAAGTAATCGCGGGGGAAGAATGAAGCGCGCTCCGAAAAAGTCATGCGCCGCCGTCAACAAACTGCCGGACATCACGAAATGAAACTGCCACAGACGCGCAGAAAAACAAAGCAAGCTTTCACGCTTGACGAAAACGAGTGGAACTTCTCTGGAGTAGAGAATTGGGAACTTGTCGCCGCGACCTATTACGAGTATGCACGGGAATCAAAGACCATCGTTGAGGGCTTGCGTGAAAAGACGGACGCTTCTGAGCCAACGATCATTCGAGGATTGCCTGTGGGCGGCACACCACTCAGCGAACGATTCAATGTCGCCTTCAGAGAAAAAATTCGGCTGCAAGCGTATCCTTTATGGGTGACATTGATGCCTAAATCCGTTCCGGGAAACTCTGCCAAAAAACCACTTCGCTTTCTGCCTCGCGTGAAACCTTGGGAACCGTGGCAGCGAATCGCCATAGAGACACGCCGGGCAATCTGCATAGAACTGGCCGCTTGTTCTGCAAAAGAGTCCAGCCTGCCTTTTCTGCCGTTCAACCGATGCAGCGACTTGCGCGACTTGGGAATAGTGGATGCGTCTGACAACTACCGTTGCGCGGAGATAGACCATGATTTGTGGATTGAGCGCCTGCGCGTCGAAATTGATTGGAGTTTCAATAACGATCAAATCCGCAAGGCGTTCAAACTTTGGCTCAAAAAGAACCGTCCGCAATTTTTCCCGGAGCCGAGTGGGCGCGGTCACAAACCTGTGGATTGGCGTGCCAGATTGGAAAGACTTGGCTTGCTGCGATTGCGGCACGTTCAATTCGTAGAGGATACCATTCAGACCATCACCCAATCTCTGCCTTCCGAAAAACGCAAGGTGACGAAATTTCTCGAACCGGGCACTCTGAATCAGGAGGCCGAAAAAGCTGTAGTTGATTTCCACAATCTTTTCCTTTTCCTTGACCCTGCCGAAATGCCGCGCTCCTGTCCGATGAAGTAATTCTGCCTCGGCGATGAATTAAATCAGGCCGGATTTGATTTATCTGAAAGCGTATCCGCCGTGTTTTAGTGTCTCGTGACATTTATGAACATGGAAAACAAGTTCAAAAACGGGAGCGCGGCGACCACCGGGCCGGTGGAAGTTCCGCTTCACAACACACGCATCAATCCCGCGCAAACCGATTTGCTTTTGTTCGCTGATTCGATTCAAGGCCATGCCCGGCGGCTCAAAAATCTGGCGACGTGGAATGACGTGCTTCAGCAAAACGCCGCCGCGAAAGCGGCAGGCGAACCTCCGGACACAACCACGCTGCTGCGCGTATTCCAGGCTTCGCGGTTCAACGGGATTGATAACGATGTTGGGTTTTTTATTGTCTGCCTCATGGCTGAAAGTCACGCGGAAAACATTTTTGAAACGGACCGGGAGTTAAATGAATTGCGCGGCAAAATCCGCGCCATCGAAAAGCGCGAAGGATTGGGCGAGTTCGACGAATTTGACCCGGACCATCCCGAAACACCAGCGGACTGGAAGGCCTTGATTGCGGAATCAGACCGCCGTCATCAGGAAGTTGAGAAAATCAGAGACGACAGGCTCATCCGCTGGCTGCGCCGCCACGGCGAAACCGACATGGCGGACCTGTATGCGAATGACCGCGCCGCCTTTGACCGCCGCCGCGAGGCCGGAGCCTGCAAAATTTATGGCCCGTTGCCCGACATAAACCCCGACATCGGAGACGGGAACGCGAACATGCCGAATAATCACGGAGGACAAATGAAACCCGCTCCCCAAAAATCATGCGCCGCCACGAAACGCAACGGCGAGGCTTGTCAGGCCGCCGCGTTGCCGGGGTCGCGGTTTTGTTTCTTCCACAGCCCCGGGCACGCCGACGCGAGACGGGAGGCGCAATCGCGGGGCGGACTGGCGAACAAAATGGCAACACTGCCCGCCGACGCGCCGGACGTGAAGGTTGAGGATGGCGGCGACGTGGTGAAGCTCCTTTCCGCGACAATCAATCAGGTGCGGCGCGGCGAGATTGACCCGCGTGTGGCCAACGCGGTCGGCTACTTGAGCAACATTGCGCTGGCCGCCACGGACAGGCGCGAACTGGAAAGCCGGATTGCCGAACTGGAATCACTGGTTAAAAACCGGCGGCCGGCAGAGTGAACACAACGGAGAATTTTTTATGACGACAAACACGGCAATAAAACATTTGGAAGAAATCGAAACCCATCTCACGCCAAAGGAACAGGCCATCCGGCTGGCGGACGAAACGCGAAAGTATCCCGGCATGGTGACATGCATGAAGGCGCTGGTCAAACTGCCCTATCGCGAGTTGCCCGTGATACGACCGTTTTACGCTTTTGAAAAACAGGCTGCCGAACGGCATCCCGGCCACGGGCCGGAAGACATCCGCGCCAGACATCGCCTGACGCACAAACTGTGGCGTGAATTTCACAAGCTCAAGCTGCTGATTCGGGATGTGAATCTGGCGATGCGGCAAAAAGTTGAAAGCCTCGGCTTGCAGGTCGCGCTCCAGTTGTCCGCGTTTCACGCGCTGATGTTGCAGGATGGCTTTGCATACACGTCCACGCACGCCGCCGCGTTGCTGGCAACGCAAAATCAACGCAGGACAAAAAAGGAACGCGAGGCGGTGTTGAAGCAACTGGCCGCGTTCACGGAAGCAGACATTGACGAAGCGCCGCCCGACTGTCTGCCCTTTCAAATCGCCGCGCCTTCGCCGCTGGAAGAATGGAGCCAGGAGACCACCGCGCTGCTCAAGGATTTTTACGCGCACCGCGCCGCCGTCGAATTGGTTCAAGCGCAACATTTCGACGGGCATCCGATCCTCTTTATGGATTCGTCCTCATCCACGTCGCAAACACAAATCTTGTAGGAAAAGTTTTGTTGCCGAATTTTTCGCAACGTCTCTTCAAGGAATGGCAATGCTTCTTCCGAATGAAGCAACCAGCCTTTCTTGCCTTCTCTGCCGGCTGGTGTCACCGCGTCATTGTTTTCGGGAAGCGATTCCAATTCCATCCAGAGGACGTTCAATTTTTGTTTGAGTTTATCCGTTTTCGGCTCATCAATTTCGATTGAGATGTTCATCTGTGACTCCGGGGTTTTGGAAATGCTCCCGAACCTGACTGCCGCTGTCGAGAACGAAACGGCGGAAAACGCCGAAGGCCGACAAACTAAAAAATCCTCGTTGCGGGCGACTCTTAAAATCCACTACTCTCTTTAACGACAGCAGAAGGAAAGCAATGGACGACGGCGCATTTATTTTTTTCTGGTTGCTCGTTGGCGCGGCAGTGGGCGGCGTCATCGGCGCGTCGCGCAACAATGCGGTCAGTGGCGTCGTTTGGGGCGCACTGCTTGGGCCGATTGGGTGGATTCTGGTTCTATTCATGGACGCGCGAGCCAAGTGTCCGGAATGCCAAGGGCGACTCGCTGATGGCGCACACCGCTGCCAGAATTGCGGAATTGAACTTGCCAAAGCGATCAAATGCCCGAAATGCAATCGGCGACTCGAAGGGAATTCGGGCATTTGTCGGCATTGTGGTTTCGCCAGCCTCACCTGGCCAGGACTCCCTCAAGACAAAAATGCATCAAACAAAGCTGCTTCAATTCTCGGAGATAAAAAGAAATGTCCGTTCTGCGCGGAGCTTATCCAGCGCGAGGCAATCAAATGCCGATACTGCGGAAGCGATTTGCCTGTTCAACCCGCGCCGGTGGCGCAACCGCCGCCAGTCGTTCAGCCGCCCGCCACTCCACCACCACCGACTGAACATGAGCAACCATCGAAAAAGGTCATCGAAGGCAGCATAGGCGCGGCGTATGCGAGACACCTGCGGGAAAAAGAGCAGCCGCCAGAATCGGCTGTCTTTGATATGCGTATTCCGTGCCCGTTGTGCGGCCAGCGCATAAAGGTTTCAGATTTGAAGCAGGGCGAGAACTGGTGTCCGCACTGTTTCGAGAAGTTCATCGCCGAATGAGCGAGCGGCTTCAAATGTGGAGCGCCGATTTCACAGACGCGCCGAATTTGGTTGACGAAACGCTGGCCACGAAGCCATTGAATCAGACGAGGAGCGATGGGAGCGGTGCCGGGCAGAATTTGGGGCATCCAACCTAGCGAAAATCGAGAACGGCTGCTGACAAAATTGTGACTCGTGTGCGCGTGCGGGCTGGGCGAGCTAATTCGTCTTGTCCTGATAAGCCTCTGAATGTTTCAAATGAGCCTGCCAGTTTGTTGTGTATGTTGTGGCCAAGGCAGCATCGTGAATCACCAGCAAATTTTCCGCATTTTCATTTTCCGCCGCCTTTGTGAAATTGAACGAACCAGTAATAACCGTCTTGCCGTCAATAATCATAATTTTGTTATGAGCAATTGCATGTTTGGCGTCAATCCATGTAGGAACACCTTCGTGCAGCAGAAAATCGGCTTCCGAGTATTTTTCGGTTCGTTGACTTTTGTCCAAAATCACTTGAACTTTGACGCCGCGTTTTTCCGCGTCCACAAGGGCTTGAGCAATCGGCGCACTGGTAAAAGAATATGCTTGAACCAATACGGTATTTGTAGCCTTGTTAAGATTGCTTACAACTGCTTCTGTGCAACCGCCTTTGGGCGAAAAGAAAACCTGAATTTCAGCCGCGTGAATTGAGACGGTTAAAAAAAGGGCAAGTAATATTTTTTTCATTTTCGCGCACTTCTGGTATAACCGGAAACATAAGTTCCATTCTTGCGTGTGTAACCTCTAACATAAACAGACCCGCCATTTGGTAATTTAGACGAGCTTGGCCGCGAATCTGTTGATATTTCTGTTGGTGTCCAATTGTAGTAATTTGGTTTAGGGGCTATGGTCTTGGGTTGTGAAATGGAAAGCAGCTCTGCGCCAGAAGCCCGCGCATTTGCAATATCATTTTCGCTATAGACTGAAATCCACCAACCGCCATAAGAATCTGATTCATCTGGCAATGTAACTTCAAATGTTAATCCATTTGTTTTCTGTAAGTCCTTTGGCTCCCAATGTAATCCACGAACTACTTGTTTATCATCATCCTTTGTAAGCACAGAACAAATAAAATTCACACAATTGCTTTTTGCTTCGTTGTCTTTTAAAAGATAGGTAATTGCACCAATTTCAACACAAGCAGGATTATCAAGGTCGCCATAGATGTTAATTTCATAGCCAGCCGTATTACATCGAAACGATATGTAGGGAACATCCTGTAAGCTTCCATTATCAATTACGGTTGCTGGAATTTGTTTTATATCATGCGCCCATTCATTTGTTGCAAGTTG
>CAYYWB010000144.1:0-6717 GCA_964475285.1 uncultured Bifidobacteriaceae bacterium
TCGCGGTCTGGAAAACGCTGTGCAGCCGGATGTTCGAGCCGGAGGAGGTCGAGAAACTCATCACGGATAAACAGATCGGCCCGCTGCAGGGCTTCCGCAGCAAGCAGGGATTCCCGTTTGCCGCCGTGCTCAAGATGAATGCCGAGCATAAGATGGATTTCGATTTCGGCAACGGCCAGACCAAGGACGGCGAGGCGAGTGCGCCGGTGGATTTCACCGGCAAGGAACCGCTCGGCAAATGCCCGAAATGCGGCGCGCGGGTCTTCGACACGGGCATGAACTACGTTTGCGAAAAACAGGCGGGCACGGAGAAATCCTGCACGTTCCGCACCGGCAAAATTATTTTGCAGCAGGAAATTGCGCCGGAGCAGGTCAGAAAACTGCTGGCCGAGGGCAGAACCGATTTGCTGACCAAATTCATTTCCAAGAAAAACAACCGTCCATTCAAGGCGTTTCTGATTTTGAAGGACGGCAAGACGGCGTTTGAATTTCCGCCGCGCGAGACGAAGGGCAGGGGACGGGCGGCGAAAACGCCGGGTGAACCAATGCCAAAAATTGACTTCACGGGCAGGGAAACGCTCGGCAAATGCCCAAAATGCGGCGGAAAGATTTTTGACACCGAGGCCGGTTACATTTGCGAGAAATCGCAGTCGGACGCCAAGCCGTGCCGGTTCAAGATCAACCGGGAAATCCTGCAGCAGCCCATCGGGCCGGAGCAGGCGCGAAAAATTCTCAAGACCGGCAAAAGCGATTTGCTCGGCAAATTCATCTCCAAGGCCGGCAAGCCGTTTCCCGCGTTTCTGGTGATGGACAAGAAGGGCAAGGTCACGTTTGAATTTCCGGAGCGCGATTAATTCCGTTTGAATTTTCGCCAGGTTGGTGCATTTGTATAGGCAGGATGTTGGCGACACCTGAACTCATCCGCGAGGCGGCGCAGGCTGGGCGCGTGGAGAAACTTCTCCCGCGCTGGCGCGAATTCCCCATTTACCGGAAGACTCCGCCGGGGAATGATTTTTCCCGCCTGCCCCTGATCGGCAAACGCGAGTTGCGCGAAAATTTCCCGGACAATTTTCTGCGCGCCGGCCAGCGGCTCGACGCGCTGCTTGAAAGCAAATCCGTCGAATTGGAGCACACGTCCGGAAGTTCGGAGGAGCGAACGGCGGTGCTGTTCGGCCGTGGCTGGTGGAACGAGCAGGAGGCGCGGGTGCTGCGGCTGAATCGTTTCGTCGCGCGGGTCCTGGACGAACATCCCCGCGCCCGCCGCGCGACGTTGGTGCCTCCTGTCTGCAATGGCCTCGTTTGCTTTTCCAATTACACCTCCAAATTCGCGCGCACGGCGGGCGCGACGTTGTTTGTGAACCAGGCGCGCATCCCGTTTTTGCTGACGGAAGCGGAGCTGGCGCGGATGGCCGGCGAAATCCTGGAGTGGTCGCCGGAGTTTCTGGATTTGGATCCGGTGCATGGCGCGTGGTTCGCGCTCTTCTGCGAGCGGCGCGGCATCCGGTTCCCGTCGGTGAAATTCATTTTGTGCAGCTACGAGTTTGTGAGCGTGGTTCATCGCAAAATTCTCCGGCGCGTTTTTGGCGTGCCGGTTTTCAATCTTTACGGCTCGACGGAGACCGGCCATCTGCTGATGGAAAACGAACGCGGCGAAATGAAGGCCAGCCTGGAAAATGTCTTTTACGAGATCGTCGAACCGGACGAACGCGGCGTGGGCGAACTGGTGGTGACGACGTTGACGAACGAGGTCATGCCGCTGGTGCGTTATCGCGTCGGCGATTTGGTTGAACGGCGCGAGCAGCCATACGCGACGGATTATTTTGTCCACGGCCGTTCGCGCGACATTTTGCGCCGCCGCGATGGCCGGCGCGTGACGACGCTGGACGTTGATCAATGCTTTGCGGAGGTTGCGGGCATTGCCCATTACCAGCTACGCCAGACGGCTGACGGTGATTGCCGCCTGCAATTTATTCCCAACCGCGAAGAGCCGGTCGCGGAGGAATTGAAGCGCGTGACGGAGCAAATTGGAAACCTGCTTCAGCTTGAAAACCGGATTGCGACCGAGGCTGTAAAAATCCTGCCGCCGCTGCCTTCGGGAAAATTCCGGCTCACCTGCCACGCTTGAAATTGAATTCGGCACCAGCCGGCGAAAACTAGAAATTCGCGGCTGGCATAAAATGTTGTTGTCCGACCGCAAGACTGATTTGCTCGACAAATTCATCTCCAAGGCCGGCAAGCCATTTCGGGCGTTTCTCGTGTTGGACAAAAAGGGCAAGGTCATGTTTGAATTCCCGGAGTGATATTAACCCGGAGCGTCGGCAAGGCGTCGAAACTCCCAGGCCAGCGGAAAACTCCATTTCTATCTGACTACTGACCGCCACTTATCCAACTCAAATCGGTGGCGCAGCAACTTGCACAGGGGGCGTGGGAGGCGAGCGGTTTTTTCCATGGCCAAATGCTTTGCCTCTGCGTTGGCCGCTTGTGGCTCTTTTATGTGTTTCGTGGCATCTGCGACATCCCGGATAATTATCTTTTCCCATTGCGCCAGCTCTTCTTCAGTCCAGTTCAGACCGTAGCGTTTGGGTTGGTGTTCGGTTTCTGAAGCTGGAGGATTTTGAACCGCTTGAGTTCCCGACAATCCGTGAGGTGATTTTGGAGACTCAACAGTAGAAGTTTGGAGAGCCTCTGTCGATTGTTCGGAGCCGAACAGCAATCGTGTGGCGTGGAGAGTGCCCAAGGGAGCGAGACGGAACTGCCGACACTTCGGATAGATGAAGATCAGACTTCCCTCCAGGTTGTCGGCGGGGCCGGTAACATTACATTCAATGAAGGCTATCTCTCCGTTTTCACACTTAGTCGAATAGATTTGAGTGGGAATAGTGACCGCCTTCGCCAAGATGACCTTCGCCACCGAAGCCGCACCGACACCAAGATGGGTGGTTCCAAGCATTGCACATAAGCTAACTAGGGTTCCCCAAAAGAGATATTAATTCGCTGCAAAGTTTACTGAGCCCGCGATGCCATTCAACTATCATTTCCTCTACGACCGACGTCTTTCATCACGTTTATCACGTTCAAGCCATCGACTAACAACAGTTCATGTTTGCGGACGGAAAGAACTGGAACCATCATCGCAGGGGATGGAACAGGGGATTGGGAAAAATCCAATCGAATTTGTTCAGGACTATCTTTGATACGCTTTTTGGGCATAGAAAACAAATTACATGATAAAACTCAGCGATTTTGAATGGAAGCCTAGAAGTTCGCAAAAGAATCAGACGTTCAGCTCCTAACGGTGCAGTCCTTTGTAATGAAACAAAATCATCGGTCGGCCCTTCCATTTTGCTGCAAATTGCACGGAAATGTTGTATTTGTTCCGCGTGACTGACGCTTCAACGACCAAGCCGTTGCCGGTGGACAAGTGGATGGCGAAATTTCTCGCGCATCTGGCCACGGACCGGGGCGCGTCGGCTTACACGCAGCGGAATTACCGGCAGGCGCTGGCGGAATTTATCCGCTGGCATCAACTTGAAAGTCCAGAGTCCAAAGTCCAAAGTCCAAAGTCTGCACCGGTGGTTGCGTGGGAAAAACTTCAGCGCGATGATTTCAGGAATTATCTGCGGTTTCTGGGGCGGAACAATCTCGGTCGGGCGGCGGTTCAACTGCGGTTCTCGGCGTTGCGGACATTTTACAAATTCCTCATCCGGCACGGCGCGGTTGAATCGTCGCCCATCAAAAATCTTTCGCTGCCGAAACTGGAAAAACGCCTGCCGAAGTTTCTGACAATTCAGCAAATGAAGGATCTGCTCGCTGCGCCGGCGAAGCTGTTTGAAACGCGGAAGCAGAAGAAAGGCGCGGGCCGTCCGATTTCCGCCGCCGCGTGCCTGCGCGATTTGGCGGTGCTGGAAACGATTTACTCCTGCGGCCTGCGCATCAGCGAGCTGTGCGGGCTGCGCGCCGAGGACATTGACTGGAGCGAGCAGATTGTGCGCGTCCGCGGCAAGGGCAAAAAGGAGCGGCTGGTGCCGGTCGGCGAGCCGGCGTTGCGAGCGATTCAAAATTACTGGAGTGCGCTGAAGCAGCCGCCCGCCGGGCCGTCGCCGGTTTTTTTTGCGGAAACAAAGAAACGCGCGCCGCTGGCTCCGCTCCAGCTTTCCCGGCGGCTGAAGCAATACCTCGTCATCGCCGGACTTGATCCGGGCCTGACGCCGCACAAATTGCGGCACAGCTACGCGACGCACCTGCTGGACGCGGGCGCGGATTTGCGCAGCGTGCAGGAACTGCTCGGCCACGCGCATCTCATCACCACCCAGATTTACACGCACGTCACGACGGAACGGCTGAAAAAGGCCTACGACGCGGCGCATCCGCGGGCGTGATCCACCGTGGCGAATCCTAATTTCGGCAGGGCGCGTCACTCCGTGCGCGCCGTTTTGGAGTTGAAATATTTTGAATGCGCGGCTAAATTTGCTGTCGAAGTAACCAAATGGTTAAAAGATCAAATTTGAAAATATGAAAACCAAATTGAACATTTCGATTTTTGCGGTCGCCGTTTCGGCGGTGGTGTTGACGGGTTGCGTGAATCCGAATGGCACCCAAAACAACACGGGAACCGGCGCATTGATCGGCGGCGCGTTGGGCGCGATCACGGGCGCGGCCATCGGCGGCCCGCGCAATGGCGGCGCGGGCGCGTTGATCGGCGCGGCGGCGGGCATGATTGCCGGCGGCACCATCGGCAATTCGATGGATCAGGATCAGCAGAACCGATTGCGCACGCAGGCGCCGCAGAGTTATGTGCGCGTGGTGCAGGGACAGTCGTTGAGCACGGCGGACGTGAAGGCGCTGGCCAAGGCCGGCGTGAGCGACGATGTCATCATCAGCCAGATTCAGGGCTCGCACACCGCCTTCCAATTGAGCGCGGCTGACATCATTGATCTTCACAATTCCGGCGTGAGCGACAGGGTGGTGAATTTCATGCAGAACACGCAGAATTCGGCTGTAGTGGCGCCGTCAACCACGACAGTCGTGGAGGAAGCTCCTCCGGCTCCGGTGGCGGAAACGGTTGTGGTCGAGAGGCCCGGACCGGGCTATGTCTGGATCGGGGGCGAATGGGTTTGGAACGGCGGCTGGTTTTGGCGGGCGGGCTACTGGTCTTATCATCCCGGTGGCGTCTGGGTGGAAGGCGGCTGGTCTCGCGGCCCGCGCGGCTGGTATCACTCGCCGGGACACTGGCGGTGATGACGTGAGGATTGATGGATGATTGGATTTGTGGATTGATGGAATAGAGAATTCACAACAATCCAACAATACAATTTCACTCAATCCGGCCCAGCAGTCTCAAGAGTCCGTCCAGAATTGTAATCGGATGCGGCGGGCAGCCGGGAATGTAAATGTCCACCGGCACCACGCCGTCCGCCCCGTTTTTTTGTTCGGCGTGGCCAATATATGGCCCGCCGGAAATGGCGCACGCGCCCACGGCGATGATCAACTTCGGCGACGGCACGGCTTCGTAGGTTTTCCGCAGGGCCAATTCCATGTTTTGCGTCACCGGCCCGGTGATGAGCAGTCCGTCGGCGTGGCGCGGCGACGCGACAAATTGGATGCCGAACCGTCCCAGATCGAAGACCACGGTATTCAACACATTCACGTCGGCCTCGCAGCCGTTGCAGCCACCGGCACTCACCTGACGCAGCTTGAGCGAGCGGCCAAAAATCTTGCGCGATTTTTCGTCAAGGGCCTTTGCCAGTTGAAATTCCTTTTCGCCCAGAACCAGCGCGTCGCGTTTTGAGGCGGCCAGGCGATGTTCCGGCGTGAACCGGATTGCGCCTTCGGGACAGGCGCGTTCGCATTCGGGACAAAACAGGCAGCGGCCTAGGTCGAGACGCAACGACTTGTCTTTGATGCTGATGGCCTCGGTCGGACAAACATCGGCGCAGACGGAGCAATTGGGCGGACATTTTGCGGAATCAACCTGCGGACGGCCACGCAAACGGTCGGGCAGCACCGGCGGTTCCTTCGGGAAACCGACGGTGCGGTATTTCTGTTGGGCTCGGGCTAGAAGAACTTTCAACATGGTTTTGAGTTTTGAATTTTTAATTTTGAGTTTCCGGTGCAATGAGTTCGCTCTAACTCAAAATTCAAAACTAACAATTCAAAATTAATTTCAGAGGTCATGGCCGCAATAGGACAGGTTGAAACTTTTGTTGCAAAGCGGGAAATCGGAAATCTGCTGGCCGCGCATCGCCATCGCCAGCCCCATCCAGTTGTGGAACGACGGGTCCACGATTTTGTAGCGGGCAAATTTTCCCGCCGTGTCGGTCAGCGCCGTGTGGCAGATTTCGCCGCGCCAGCCTTCGGTGAGCGACACCACGGCGCGATTTGGGGCGAGTGCACCGATTTCCGCGCGCACCGGACCCGCTGGCAGCGCGTTGAGTTGATCGAAAATAAACGCGATGGAACGCTGAATTTCCATCCAGCGCACGAAGGCCCGCGCGAAAACGCTTCCACTGTGATACGACGAAACCGGGATTTGCGCGAAGCGGTAAATGCCCGACGGAAATTGAATCCGCACATCGTGCTCAATGCCGCTCGCACGCGCCACGACGCCGACGAGTCCGAGTTCCTGCGCCGTTTCGCGCGTGACCGGGCCGGCGTTTTCGAAGCGGGCGCGGACGGACGAAGAGTTCCAAAGCAATTCCACCGCGCCGGTCACGTCCT
>CAYYWB010000145.1:0-6709 GCA_964475285.1 uncultured Bifidobacteriaceae bacterium
ACCGGGTCTGCCCGGCGTGCGGCTTTTACAAGGGCCGCCAGGTCTTGAGCGTCACGGCGGGCGCGTAAAAGAATCGGGATTTCAATCCGCGAGTTTTACGGATTGCCGCGAATTTAATTTCCAAATAAATTCGTGGAAATTCGCGTAATTCGCGGATGACACTTTTATGCGAATTGCAGTGGATGTCATGGGCGGCGACCACGGCTGCGGCGTTGTCATTGCCGGCGCCAAAAAGGCGCTGGAGGACAACAAAAACATCTCCGCCGTTTTTCTGGTCGGCCATCAGGCCGAAATCCACGCCGCCCTGCCCGAACGCGGTTTTCGCGACCATCGTGTGCGCGTCGTCCACGCCAGCGAGGTGGTGGAGATGGACGACAAACCCGCCAGCGCGCTCCGCAAAAAACGCGACAGCTCCATCGCCCGCGCCGCCGAATTGGTCCGCGAAGGCAAGGCCGACGCCCTGGTTTCGCTCGGCAACACCGGCGGCCTGTTCGCGGCGGCCACGTTCAAGGTCGGGCGCATCCCCGGCGTGGACCGCGGCTGCATCGCCACGGTCATTCCGCGGTTGGGAAGCGAATTTGTGCTGCTCGACGCGGGCGCGAACATCGAGTGCAAGCCGCTGCACCTCGCCCAATTCGCGGTGATGGGCAGCGTCTATTCCCGCGAAGTGCTGGGCCGTAAACAACCGCGCGTCGGCATTTTGAGCATCGGCACCGAGGATTCCAAGGGCAACGAACTGACGCTGGCGGCCTTCAAGCTCTGCAAAAAACTGGACTTGAATTTCATCGGCAACGTCGAGGGACATGATTTGTTCAAGGACCACGTGGACGTCGTCGTGTGCGACGGTTTCGTCGGCAACGTCGTTTTGAAAACCGCCGAGAGCCTCGCCGTCGCGATGTTTTCGATGCTGAAACGCGAGTTGATGCACAACACCAAACGGCAGATCGGCGCGTTTCTGGCCAGGGGCGCCTTTCAGACCATCCGCCGCCGGATGGACCCGGAAGTCCACGGCGGCGCGCCGCTGCTCGGCTTCAACGGCATGGTGTTCAAGGCGCACGGCTCCGCGCGCGAGCGCGCTGTTGCCAGCGCGCTCCGCATCACCGCCGAGGCCGTCCAGCACCACGTCAACGAAATCATCGGCGCTGAAATCGCCCGCGCGAACGAAAAGCTCGCCGCGGCGGAAGTTCCCATCCCCGCATGAGCACCAAATTCAAAAATCCGCGCGCCAGGTTCAATTTCCAGGGCCGCACGTGTTCCATCACCGGTGTCGGCTCGTATGTGCCGGAAAAAATCCTGGCCAACGCCGATTTGGAAAAAATGGTGGACACCTCCGACGAGTGGATCACCACGCGCACCGGCATCAAGGAGCGGCGCATCGCCGCGAAGGACGAATTCACCTCCGACATGGCGGCGAAGGCCGCCCAGCGCGCGATGAAAATGGCCGGCGTCACCGCCGCCCAGATTGATCTCATCATCGTCGCCACCATCACGCCGGACATGCCGTTTCCGGCGACCGCCTGCTTCGTCCAGCAAAAAATCGGCGCCAAGCGCGCGGCGGCGTTTGATCTCGAAGCCGCGTGCTCCGGTTTCATTTATGGCCTGGAAATCGGCCAGCAATTCATCATGTCGCGCACCTATGACACCGTGTTGATCATTGGCGCGGAAAAACTTTCGGCCATCACCGACTGGAAGGACCGCAACACCTGCGTGCTGTTCGGCGACGGCGCGGGCGCGGCGGTGCTGCAAAACCGGGAAAATTCGCACGGCCTGCTGACGGCGGTGATGGGCGCTGACGGCGGCAAGGCGGATTTGCTGTTCATGCCCGGCGGCGGCAGCCGTTGTCCAGCCTCGAAGGACACGGTGGACGCGCGCCTGCATTTCCTGCGCATGAGCGGCAAGGAGACGTTCAAGAACGCCGTGCAGGCGATGTGCTCGGCGGCACAGGAAGTCTTGCGCCGGTGCGAAGTGGACATAACCCGCATCAAATGTGTCATTCCCCACCAGGCCAACCGCCGCATCATTGACGCGGTGGGCGAGCGCCTCGGCGCGGCGCCGGAGCAGATGTTCATCAACGTCCACCGCTACGGCAACACGTCGGCGGCGTCGGTGGCCATCGCGCTGGACGAGGCGGTGGCGTCGGGAAAAATCCAGCGCGGCGACCTGATCCTGCTCGTCGTTTTCGGCGCCGGGCTGACGTGGGGCGCGGCGGTCATTGAGTGGTAAAACTCATTCTGCGAATAGCTTGCGCTAATTTGACGGATTCCAACAACGTGCTAGTGTGACTGGATTTTATGAGCGCAAAAAAATTCGTCGGTGGCATTTCGTTTGAACAACCCGTGACGGTTGAAGCGCGGCAGGCAAGCCTGGAGCTGTCTGCCGATACCGTTGTCATCTGCAAAAACGGCATTGAGTTCCGCAGCCCCACGCCATTCCATGAATGGGCCGAAATGACCGTGGCTCTGCAACCGCCCGGCGGCGGCGCCCGGCTGCACTGCCACGGCGTGGTCATCGCCTGCTCCGGCAACAAGCACGCCGGCTACCACGTGGCGATGATTTTCACCGGCCTGTCCAAACAGGCGGAGACGCGCCTGGCCTCGATGTCCCACTCGGCATTGGGCGCGCGTTGACCGGCGGATTTCCCGGCTGGAAAATTGCTCAGCGGATTCAGCTTTTCTGCTGCGGCAATTTTTGTTTATCTGTCCCCGTTTAGAATTTCCGAACAGAAACAACATTTATGCCAATTCAACTTCGAGACAAATCCCAGTGCCAATACGACCTGATTTCGCTCGGCGAAATCATGTTGCGCTTCGATCCGGGCGAGGGCCGCATCCGCACCGCGCGCCAGTTCAAAATCTGGGAGGGCGGCGGCGAATACAACGTCGCGCGCGGCCTGCGCCGCTGCTTCGGCCTGAAAACCGCCGTCGCCACGGCGTTTGCCGACAACGACGTCGGCCGGCTGCTGGAGGATTTCATTTTGCAGGGCGGCGTCAGCACCGAGTTCGTCAAATGGGCGCCGTTCGACGGCGTCGGACGCGTGACGCGCAACGGGCTGAATTTCACCGAGCGCGGATTTGGCGTGCGTGGCGCGGTGGGCGTTTCCGACCGCGGCCACACCGCCGCGAGCCAGCTCAAGGCCGGCGATTTCGACTGGGATCACATCTTCGGCAAAACCGGCGTCCGCTGGCTGCACACCGGCGGCATATTCGCCGCGTTGAGCGACACCACGCCGCAACTCGTCATCGAGGCGGTCAAAAAGGCCAAGCAATACGGCACGATTGTCAGCTACGATCTGAATTACCGCCCGTCGCTCTGGAAATCCATCGGCGGCCAGAAACGCGCGCAGGAGGTGAACCAGGAAATCGCCAAATACGTGGATGTGATGATCGGCAACGAGGAGGATTTCACCGCGTGCCTCGGATTCCACGTCGAGGGCGCGGATGAAAACCTGCTGCACATTGACGTGACCGCGTTCAAGAAAATGATCGAGACGGCGGTGAAGGCGTATCCGAATTTCAAGGCGACGGCCACGACGCTGCGCGCGGCAAAGACGGCGACGGTCAACGACTGGGCGGCCATCGCGTGGATGGACGGCAAGTTTTACGAGAGCCGGAAATATCCCGACCTTGAAATCCTTGACCGCGTCGGTGGCGGCGACAGTTTTGCCTCCGGATTTATTTACGGTGTGATGACCTCCGGCGACCCGCAAAAGGCCGTGGATTACGGCGCGGCGCACGGCGCACTCGCCATGACGACGCCCGGCGACACTTCGATGGCCGACGTGAAGGAAGTTGAGAAATTGATGAAGGGCGGCGGCGCGCGAGTGCAACGGTAGCCGTAGCGGCGTGTCGGCAGACCGCCGGATTTTTCATTGTGCGGAAATTGGCGGCTTTCTGCCGAAAGCCGCTACGGAAAAAATCAGGGCGCGGATTTCTCCGCGCCCTTTTCGTTCAAGCTTTGAATTTCTAGCGTTGAATGCGCGCCGAGCCGCCTTTGGCGAACGCTTTCACCTGTTCCACCGTCGCCATGGTCGTGTCGCCGGGGAACGTCGTCAGCAACGCGCCGTGCGCCCAGCCGAGTTTCACGGCTTCTTCGGGCGATTCGCCCGTCAGCAGGCCGTAAATGAAACCGGACGCGAAGCCGTCACCGCCGCCCACGCGGTCATACACGTTCAATTCGCAAGTCGGCGAGGCGTAGGTCTTGCCGTCAATCCACGCCACGGCGCCCCAGCTATGATGGTTCGTCGAATGCACTTCGCGCAGCGTGGTGGCCACAATCTTGACCTTCGGATATTTCTTCACCACCTGGTCCATCATTCCGAAAAACACGCTCGGATCGAGCTTGGACTTGGCGGCCACGTCCGGCCCTTTCAAGCCGAGTCCCTTTTGCAAATCCTCCTCGTTGCCGACCAGCACGTCGCAATTCTCGACGATGCTTTTCATCACCGACACGGCCTTTTCCTGGCCGCCCCAGATGTCCCAAAGTTTCTGGCGGAAGTTCAAATCGAACGACGTGACCGCGCCCGCTGCCTTCGCCGCCTTCATGGCTTCAATGATCAATTCGCCCGTGGTCTCGGAGAGCGCCGCGAAGATGCCGCCGCTGTGGAACCAGCGCACGCCCTGGCCGAAGATTTCCTTCCAGTTGAAGTCGCCCGGTTTGAGCAACGCGCCCGCCTCGTTGCTGCGGTTGTAGAACACCACCGGCGCGCGCACGCCGTAGCCCCGGTCGCTATAGACCGTCGCGTGGTTCGGGCCGCGCACGCCATCGTGCTTGAACCGCTTGTAAAACGGCTTCACGCCCATCGCCCGCACGCGCTCGGCAATCAGGTCGCCGATGGGATAATCCACCATCGCGGTGGCGATGCCGGTGTTCAGGCGGAAGCAATTCGCCAGGTTCGCGGCGCAGTTGAATTCGCCGCCGCTGACGTGGATGTCGCAGTGCGCCGCCTTGCGGAACGGGATGATGCCCGGATCAAGCCGGTTGACCAATGCGCCGAGGGACAGGAAGTCCAGCGCGCCCTTTTCGGAGATTTTCAAACCATATTTCATTTTTTTCCTTACGATTTAAGATTTCTGACCATGACATTTCCCAAACAAAATTTTCAAATGTCTGGGGAGGCTTAATTGCCTTCCATCTTAACTAGCAAAAACGGCGCGGCTTGTCTGCAAAAAAAAATTGAAATGGCGCAAAATGGCGAATCTCGAAACCGAACCGTCGTGTGTGATCAGATTGTTGCCGTGAGTCGGCTCCATTAACCGGAGCTTGCTGAATTTTGAGTCCTGAAATCCGTTTTGCCCGGATTGAGGCCAAAAATCAGGTCTCGTAGGTTTTTCTGACCGGATAAGAACCGATGTTTTTGATCGTGGCAGCGACCCGGCCGGCCTTCTCCAGGGCGGATTTCACATTCGATTGTCCCGGAGTTCCGGCGATGTCGGCCAGGAAAATGTAAGCGTCCGGCTGGCCAATGATCGGGCGCGATAAAATGCGCGTGAGGTTCACGCCATCCTCCTTGAGCGGGGTCAAAAAATCATAAAGGCTGCCGGGGTGGTTGGGCAGCGTGAACACAATGGTCGTTTTGCAGTTGCCTTTCGAAACCGCGCGCTGCCGCCCCAAAACAAAAAATTGCGTGACATTCTTGATGTCTTGTTGAATGGGAAACTCAAGGACTTTCAGGCCGTAACGCTTCGCGGCGGCCCGGTTGCCGATGGCCGCCGCCTGGGGCGTCGCGGCGGCCTTTTGAATCGCGGTCGCGGTGCTGGCCTGTTCGACCAGTTCCACGCCGGGAAATTTTTTCAGAAGCCATGCCTTGCAATGGAACAGGGGCGCGAAATGCGAATAAACGACGCGAACGTTCTTTTTGTCTTTTCCGAGCAGGGCCAGACGGACGTTGAGGGACAACGCTTCCTGCACGATCAACTTGTTTTTGTTGTCCACCAACCGGTCAACTGTTTCGTAAATGGTCCCGCCCGACGAATTTTCAATCGGGACAATTCCCAGCGCGGCCCGTTTTTTGGCCACCAGCTCAAACACATCCGCAATGGACAAGGCCGGGATCAGTTTCGCATCCGCGCCAAAGCGTTTTTGAGCGGCGAGTTGCGCGAACGTCCCTTCCGGCCCCAAATAGGCGACAGTTGGTGTGAGCGATTTCATAAGTCCTGTGTTGGCGGCGATGGAACGCCGTTTTGCAACCGGCGAACCGGTGTGAATCCCCGGACGATTTCGGAACCATTTTTTGGTGTTCAATGCCAAAGTCATTGCGTTGCCCCGTCTTCCTGGTATCGCGCGGCTCTCCATCCGTGCCCCGTGTGCATTGTGAGACTACCGGACGGCGGCGGCGCTGAATAGCAGAAAATGAGACGAAAGCGGAGAAAACCGAGGCTCAAATCCGGAACTACGGAGTTGGCGGAGTGCGTAGCTGCGACGAAGGCGTCGCAGCTACGTCCAATTATTAAGATTTTCCGGGGAAATCCCTTTACAATCCACGGACCTTTGGGGAAATTGTGCGTTCAAGCATTGGCAGCCACCACATGAGTGGTGTAACATGGACCGGGTTTTATGCTGTATTTTGAACGTGGTTCCGTAGCCGACAAATTGTCGTTGGACGACCTGCGCCAGGGGTTGTTTCAGGCCCTGGATCGCATCGGCCCGCGCAAACAAGTGCTGGTCATTCCGCCGGATTTCACCCGCTTCCATTCGCACGCGGGACCGTTGA
>CAYYWB010000146.1:0-6692 GCA_964475285.1 uncultured Bifidobacteriaceae bacterium
CGCAACGGCGTAAAAGTTTCAACCAATGAATGAGTTTTCACACAGCCTCGCGCCGCAGCCAACCGCCGTTGGCGCTGTCCATTCCGCTGTTCCACCTTCGTTTCACTACGGCGCGACAAGCGCGGTTCACGTCGTGAGTCGGCGGTGGTTCAGCTTTTTTCGTTAGGCCACTTCACGCCATGCAAAATATCCCGACAGATTGGCTGCGAGAGAAGACGACGGTGGAGGACATTGGCCGAGATTGGTCAGCACGACGTAAGAAGCATGATTGGTGGACTCCGTGGGCACCGGAATGGACTCGCGAGTGGGAGTCATTCCTTCAGACACTTCAGGATGGAGATGAGTTGGTTCATTTTAGTTCGCATCCGAAAGGTTGGCCGGAAGGTTCGTTTGAGGAGGGCTATGTTATTTTTCGAGCCGGAGTTCAGATTCGAGCGATTTACTGGGTTGGAGAGCAGTCGGATTATTCAGGCAAGGGGTCAGACCTGATTATTTACAAGACGCGGCTGGCGGGATAGATTGAACAAATGAATCCGAGATGGCATTGAAATACTTGGGAGTGACCCCCTACGGTCGAAACAGTTTCCTTCAACGCTTTTCCCGAAAGCAAAAGTGTTTTTGCGGACAGGCCGGGTTTCATGATCCTGTTGCGGTGGCGCGCCCCGCCAGCCTGGAATTATTTCTGGACGGGAACTTGAATGCGAAATACAGTTGCACTTGTGAAATGCGGGAGCCGCAACATCCGCAGCCATGCCATTTTTTGACCGACATGAATTTGGAACAAGCATTGCAGGCATTGGAAGTCCGGAAGGCGCAATTGCAGTCCCGGATTCCCGCCCAGATTTCCATCCTGCGGACGCGATACCTCAAGGGAGTGATCGAGGAAGAAGTGGAGGCCGCGCGAAAGCATCTTCAGGCTGTCTATTTGAGCCGGCTCGAAGTCGGGCCAAACCTCACCGCGCTGGACAAGCACCTGAACCAGCCCAGATACGCCTTTTGGATGGAGGGCATCCGCCGGCATCTCGGCGAGTGCGAGGCCATTCTTGCCGAACAGCCTGATGGCCGGAATGACCAGCCGCCCAAATAATAGGTGATGACCCGTCGCGGCAGCCTGGAATTGCCATTTGTCACAAAACCGGTTTGAACCGGGCGGAGCCGGGCCGGCTTCGCGGCCAAAGCATCCGGAGAAAAATCTGATCCCCGGCGGGTTCGACAAAATTCCGCAACCGCGCTAGAGTTTCAAGGTGACGAACCTGCAAATCCACGGCATGACCTGCCAGAACTGCGCGCGGCATGTGACCGACGCCATTCAAAGCGTGTCCGGTGTTCGCAGCGCGTCGGTGATGCTCGATCGCGGTCGCGCCACGGTGCGCTGGGCGGCGGATGCGCCACAGGATGTGCCCGCGGTCATTCGCGCCGTCACCGCCGCGGGTTTTGAAGCCAGATTTGTTGAAGCCGCAGCGCACGATGGCGGCGAACAGCGCCGGTCCCGCTGGCAATGGAATTTGCTCCTCGGCGTTGCTGTCACCGCCGCGCTGATGATTGGCGAATGGGTTTTCAACCTCTCCGGCGAACCGTGGTTTCAATGGATTTCGTTTGCGCTGGCCGGCGTCGTGCAAATTTTCTGCGGCGCGCAATTTTATCGCGGCGCGTGGCGGCAGCTCAAAATCGGCGCCTCCAACATGGACACGCTCGTCGCGCTCGGCTCCACGACCGCGTTTGGTTACAGCGCCTGGGCATTGCTGGCGGGCGCTGGCGGACACCTTTATTTCATGGAAGCCGCCGCCATCATTTCGCTCATCAGTCTCGGCCACTGGCTCGAAGCCCGCGTGAGTGACAAGGCGGGCGGCGCACTCAAATCGCTCATGCAACTCGCGCCGCAGATGGCAAGGCGGATCCAGAATCCAGAATCCAGAATCCAAAATCCAGCCGGCCAGCCTTTCAATCTTAAAACGCTGAATTTTTCCAATTCCGCAATCCGCACTCCGCATTCCGCAACCGAAGTGGAGGTTCCCGTTTCCGAACTGCAAATCGGTGACCGCATCATTCTCAAGCCCGGCGACCGCGTGCCGGTGGACGGCGTCGTGACCGAAGGCGAATCCGCCGTGGACGAAGCGATGCTCACCGGCGAATCCGTTCCCGCCGACAAAAAATCCGGCGGCGAACTTTTTGCCGGCACGGTGAATTTGAACGGACGGCTCGTCATGCGCGTCACCGCCACCGGCGAAGCCACCGCGCTGGCGCACGTCATCGCCGCCGTGCAGCGCGCCCAAACCAGCCGCGCCGACATCCAGCGGCTCGGCGACCGCGTGAGCAGCGTGTTTGTTCCAATTGTTGTCACCATCGCCGTCTTCGCCGGATTGTGGTGGGGCTTTGCACCGGCATCGGCACAAGGCGTTCACGACTGGCTTGCGCAGTATTTCTGGCACGCCCACGCGCCGGCCGGATCGGCGGCGGGATTCATCATCGCGGCGGCGGTTTTGATAATCGCGTGCCCGTGCGCGATGGGTCTGGCAACTCCGGCGGCCATCATGGCGAGCGCGAACACCGCCGCGCGCCGGGGAATTTTGATCCGCGACGGCGTGGCATTGGAAAAAGCTGGAAAAATATCGGCGATCATTTTCGACAAGACCGGGACGCTGACGATCGGAAAGCCGGAGGTGGCGGCGGAAATAGAATTCAGAATTCAGAATTCAGAATTCAGAAAGCTGGCGGCGGCGCTGGCGCGAAACTCGACGCATCCCATCAGCCACGCCATTGCAAAATTGGTTTCCGATGATGGGGACTCGCGGAGTTCGTCCCTCCGGGATTTGGCGGATTGGAAAGAAATTCGCGGCAGCGGCGTTGAAGCCAAATCGGCAATCGGCAATCGGCAATCGGCAATTCGCCTTGGCTCGCTGCGTTGGCTGCGCGAATGCGGCGTGGATCTGGCGGCGGGCGATAAATTTATCGCCGAATGGTCCGGTCAGGGCGCGACCATTGTCGGGCTGGCTTCGGAAAACAATTTGCTCGGCCTCTTTGCCGTGCGTGACGCGCTGAAACCAAACGCGGCGAAAGTCGTCGAACAGCTCCGGGCGCAGGGATTGAAGGTTTATCTCGTGACCGGGGACAATGCTTTGACGGCGGCAAGCATCGCAAAACAGGCTGGCATCGCGGCGGAAAATGTTTTCGCCGAGGTGCGGCCGGAGCAGAAGGCGAAGTTTGTGAAAAAAATACAGGCGGGCGGCGGGCGCGTGGCGTTTGTGGGCGACGGCATCAACGACGCGCCGGCACTCACGCAGGCTGACCTGGGCATCGCCGTGAGCCGCGCCAGCGACGTGGCGCGCGAGGCGGCGGACATCATTTTGCTGAAATCGGAAATCGAGGCCGTGCCGGAGGCGCTCGGTCTGGCGCGGGCGACGCTGCGGACGATCAAGCAAAACCTGTTCTGGGCGTTTTTTTACAACGCGCTCGGCGTGCCGCTGGCGGCGATGGGCTTCATCAGCCCGATTTTCTGCGCGGCGGCGATGGGCTTTTCCGATTTGATCGTCATCGGCAACGCGCTGCGGCTGCTGAGGTGGAAACAAAAATGAGCAGCCAAACACCAAAAGTGTTCCTGACGGCGGAATGGCGCTGGCTGGCGATGTTGAATTATGAAATTGCATCCGAAATTCTCGCGCCGCTTGTTCCTGCTGGCACGGAATTGGATTCATGGAACAACAAAACATTTGCCAGCCTGGTTGGATTTCTGTTTTTGGAAACGCGCGTGAAAGGAATCCCCGTTCCGTTTCATCAGAATTTTGAGGAAGTGAACCTGCGTTTCTATGTCCGCCGCAAGGCCGATGACGGCTGGCGGCGCGGCGTGGTATTCATCAAGGAACTCGTTCCCCGGAGCGCCATCGCGTTCGTCGCAAGAAACTTTTACAACGAAAATTATGTCGCGCTTTCCATGTCACACCAATTGGAAATGGCTGGAGAAGATCCGAAATCCGTCCGTTATTCGTGGCGGTTCAACGGCCGGGATAGTTTCATGCAGATCGAGACGCCGGACGCGGCGCAAGCGCTGACCGAAGGCTCGTTGACCGAGTTTATCGCGGAACATTACTGGGGTTACGCGCGCCAACGCGACCGCTCGACAATGGAATACCGCGTGGAACATCCGCGTTGGAAATTCCGCGAGGCAACAGCAGTAAAACTGGATTGTGACCTGGCCGGATTGTATGGCGAAAAGTTCGCCAGTTTTTTGAACCAACCGCCGGCTTCGGCGTTTCTCGCCGATGGTTCAGCGGTGACGGTGGGCAGTGGAATGAAAATATGAAAACAGAACGAACCAACCCCGTTGGCTGGATTCTCTACGACGAGTCGTGCGGATTTTGCCGGCGCTGGGTTCCGTTTTGGGAACGGACATTGCAAAAGAGAGGATTTGAAATTGCTCCACTGCAAGCTGATTGGGTCAAAGAAAAGCTAAAGTTAAGCGAAGATGATTTGTTGCAGGACTTGCGCCTGCTGCTGGTGAACGGCGAAACAATTCAAGGCGCGGACACTTACCGATACGCGATGAAGCGAATCTGGTGGGTGTATCCGATTTATCTTTTCTCCATTGCTCCGCTTGGCAGAAATATTTTCAACTGGTGCTATCGGAAATTTGCCACGCACCGTTATCAAATTTCACGGGTCTGCAAAATTCCCGGAAAAACCGCCGGTTGAATTCCGCATCACCGCTCGACAAAACTTTTCCGCCGCGCCATTCTGGTGCGATGGCATTTGAATCGGAATCGCCGCTCGACGCGCTCTGGAAGGAATACGCCCGGGCGTTTCAGGATTGGGACGACCTCACGCTCGCGCGCTGGCTGGCGCAAACGCTCGGCGAACTCGAAGGCCGCGCGTGGCGGCTGTCGCATCCGCTCGTCGGCGCCTACCGGCTGGCGGCGCAAATCGCGCACGACCGGCAAATCTGGTTCAAGCGGCTGGCCACGCCGCCCGCCGGCTACGCGGAATCGCCGTGCTGCCGCGCGCCGTTCCTGCCGCTGCTCACGCGCGACGTGCGCGAGTCCGGCCTCATCTGCCAGCATTGCAACGAGACGCTCGTGCCGTTTGATGAAATCCCCGCCGATGTCCGCGCCGAAATTGACGCATGGGCGCAACAATACGAACCCGTCCACGCGGTCGCGCATTGGGACGACCATCAGCGCCGGCGCGCGGGAAATTACGACGCCGCCTGCGAAAACGCGGCGGAGCAGGCGGAGCAATTGCTCGCGCGCGCGGGCCGCGACCTCGCGCCGAAGCTGCTGAATTCCTACGCCGCCGCAATCTGGGAGGATCAGGATGAATGCCTGGAAGTCCGGCCGGAAGACGTCGAGATTTGACGTGAGAAATCCTGTTGTCGAGCGCCGGTGAAAAGCGTATAACGACGCCATGAAAACGTTCCAAACTTGGTTTTTCAGGATTCTTTGGTGGCTGACCTTTGTGGTCATCGTTCTGGTCATCATCGTGATTTCGAGCCGGGAATGGATTGCCAGGGAGTTTGCGGAACAGCACATTCGCGCGGCCACGGGCATGGAGCCGGAGATTGGCGACTTGACCTTCGGCGTGCAGGAACCCAAGTTGACGCTCGAAAACTTCAAGCTCTACAATTCGGCGGATTTCGGCGGCACGCTGTTTCTTGACGTGCCGGAGTTGCACGTCGAATATGACCGGGCCGCCCTGCGGCGGCACGAACTCCACTTCACGTTCGTGCGGGTCAATTTCCATGAAGTGGACGTGGTGAAAAATGCGGCCGGCGTGACCAACTTCATGACTTTCTTCAACGCGATGCTGCCCCAGCCATCCGGCGGCGGCGGCAGAACGGTCGCCCCGCTCAACGGCTACAAATTCACCGGGATTGACCTGTTGAACCTTTCCATCGGCATGGTGAAATTCGTGAACTTGAAGGACCAGCGCCAGAACCGGATGGTGGCCATCGGCCTTCAAAACCAGCTTTACACCAACGTGGTGTCGCCCGCGAACCTCCTCGGCCTTTCGGGGCAGCTCTATAATCACGGCGGGCGCATCGTGGGTTTGCCGGTGAATCCGCCGCGGCCCAAACCCAGCCCGGAGACGACTCCAAATGCGCCGTGAGCCGGCGCGAAATTGGTTTTTCCAAAACCTCCGCGCCGCGCAAATCAGTTTGTCCCGCGATGAAACGCGCCGTATAACATCGTCATGAAGTGGATTTTCAAATGGCTGCTCCGGCTGTTCCTCGCGGCGGTGGCGCTCGCAGTCGTGGCCGTCATCGTCCTGCTCCTGACCTACAACTCGATTCTGCGCGTGGCGATGAAGCGCCAGATCCGCGCGCAGACCGGCATGGATGCGAAAATCGGCAGCGTGAACGTCGCACTCGCTTCGCCGACGGTGGAAATCCAGAACCTCAAAATCCACAACCCGCCGGATTTCGGCGGTGCGCCGTTTATCGACATCCCGGAAATTCACGTTGAATACGACCGCGCCGCGCTCTTCCGCCGCGAAATCCACATCAAACTCCTGCGCTTCAATCTCGGCGAACTGGACATCGTGAAAAACCAGGCCGGACGGACGAACATTTTCATGCCCGGCATCCAGTTGCCGGCGAAAGAATCCAGCGGCAATCCGCTGGCGGATTTCAAAAGGCAAACCGGCTACAATTTCACGGGCATTGACATGCTGAACGTCTCCATCGGCAAGGTGAAGTTCATTGA
>CAYYWB010000147.1:0-6685 GCA_964475285.1 uncultured Bifidobacteriaceae bacterium
GTCGCCGTAGCCGAGGCCGTCGCTCACGCCCGCGCCGATGGCGATGACATTTTTGAGCGCGCCGCCGTATTCCACGCCGAGAACGTCCGCGCTGCGGTAAATGCGGAATTCCGGGCGGTGAAAAAGTCCCTGCACCGTCTTCGCCGTGCCGTCGCTCTCGCAGGCGCAGACGACCGTGGTTGGCACGCCGAGCGCGACTTCGCGAGCAAAGCTCGGCCCGGACAAAGCGGCCACGCGGTTTGCCGGCGCGTGCTCGCGCAGAATCCGGCTCATTGTCTCACCCGTTTCAAATTCGACGCCCTTGGTGACGGTAACAAATATGCCCGGATGCCCCTTCAATTTCGAGGCGACCTGCCGGAACGATTGCGACGGAATCGCCATCACGACGCACTCCGCCCCGGCGACCGCCTTTTCAAAATCCGGCTCCGCCTTCCAATCCGTCGGCAATTTCACGCCGGGCAGATAACGCTCGCTGCGGCCGCTTTGGATTTCCTTGAGAGTGTCGGTGGCGATGTCCCAAAGCGTGACGGCGTTGCCATTTTCATGCAGCACCTTGGCGAGCGCGGTTCCCCATGCGCCGGCTCCGAGGGCGGTAATTTTCATTTGGCCTCCGATTTTTTGCCCAGCCGGTTTTCGGTTCCCGCCAGAAGCCGCTGGATGTTGGATTTGTGTTTGTAAATCGCCAGCGCGCCGAGCGCGGTCGTGACGATTCCGAGAAATAAATTATGCGGCGGCAAAAACCAAACCGCGGCAACCAACGCCACCGCCCCCGAAATGGAACCGACGGAAACGTATCTCGTCAGCAGCAACGCCAGAATGAAAACTGCCAGCGCAATCAGCAGCGGCCACGGTGCCAGCGCCAGATAAACGCCAGCCGTCGTGGCGATGCCTTTGCCGCCCTTGAATTTTAGCCAGCAGGTGTAATTATGACCCAGCACAGCGAAAATGCCGGCGAGAATTGCAAAATGTTCTATTGAGTCGGGTGTAGGACCAGAATAGAAGGTAAAAGGATACAATTGTCTCAAAAAAGATCTAAATATGTATGCTCCAAAATATACAGCCGCATATCCTTTCGCCGCATCCAGCAGCAGCACAGCGATGCCCGCCGGTTTTCCCAGCACGCGCATGGCATTTGTCGCGCCAATGTTGCCGCTGCCCACGGCGCGGATGTCAATGCCCTTCGCCCTCGCCACCAGAAAGCCGGTCGGAATCGAGCCGAGCAGATACGCGGCAAGCGCGGTCAGGATGTAAGCGAGCATTGGCACAGCGCTACTTTAGCAGTCCAAAGTCCAAAGTCCAAAGTCCAAAGTTCCTGGTTCAAAGTTCGCGCGTGGGTTCAACTTTGGACTTTGGACTTTGGACTTTGGACTTTATGCTCTGCGCATGGCAAAAGTCAAAGTCGCCGTCCTCGGCACCGGCTCGCTCGGCCAGAACCACGTCCGCATCTACGCCGAACTCGCCTCCGCCGGTCTGGTGGAATTCGCCGGCGTTTTCGACGCGAATGCCGATGCCGCCCGCAAAATTGCCGCCCGGCACAACGCGCGCGTTTTCAATTCCATCGCCGAAGCCGTCGCCGCCAGCGACGCGCTCACCATCGTCACGCCCACCACGACGCACTTTGACATTGCGAAACAACTGCTCACGCAGGGCAAACATGTCCTCGTTGAGAAGCCGATGACCGACAATTCCGCGCAGGCCGCCGAGCTGATTCAAATCGCGCAGCAAAAAAATTGCGTGCTGCAAGTCGGCCACGTCGAGCGGTTCAATCCCGTTTTTCATTATCTGGAAACCGCCGCGCCCGAACCGCGCTTCATCGAGACGCACCGGCTCTCGCCCTACCCTGCCCGCTCAACGGACATCGGCGTGGTGCTCGATTTGATGATTCACGATCTGGATGTGGTGCTCGCGTTTGTGAAATCACCCGTCACCAGCGTGGACGCGGTGGGCATTCCGGTGTTAAGCCGGAGCGAGGACATCGCCAATGCGCGGCTGCGTTTCGCCAACGGCTGCGTCGCCAACCTCACCGCCAGCCGCGTCAGCCCGGAGCGGATGCGGAAGATTCGCGTCTTCAGCGGCGGCGCGACGCCCAGCTACATCTCGCTCGATTACCGGGCGCAGGAGGGATTCATTTACCGCATCGCCCGCGACGGCGAGGAAGAAAGTTCGCTGCTGAAAAAAATCATGGCCGCGAAACTTGGCATCGGCAAGGACTCCGCCATCGTCAGCGAATTCGGCGGCAAACGCATCGTGCGCGAGCCGGTGCCGATTGCGAAGGACGAGCCGCTGAAGCTCGAACTGCAGGATTTCGTGGATTGCGTCCGCGAAAAACACGCGCCCATCGTCAGCGGCGAATCCGCCAAGCGCGCGCTGGATCTGGCGTTTGAAATCACGCGGCAGGTGCAGCAGAGCAAATAATCTGAAAAAATGTCAGCCGGGGTAAAAACGAAAACGACACACGCAAACCAGTTCCGAATCGAGGAAGTTGGTCTGAACTCGCCGTTGTTGGAGGCCGTCATAAAACTGCACGCTTCTGGCAAAGCCCGTCTCGGCCCTTTTCCACAAGGCGCATTTGAGGATTATGCTCGTCAGAAAATGATTCTTGCAGCTGTCGCGCCTGAAAGCACTGTTGCCGGTTATCTTTTGTATCGTGTAGCCAAAAGCGCCCCAAAAAATCGGGCATCAATAGTTCATCTAACCACCAACGACTGTTTTCGTGGCAAAGGTGTTGCGCGATTGCTTGTTGATTGCCTGAAGGCAAAAACTCGCCATCTGCTTGGAATCAGTCTGCGTTGCCGGCGAGATTACAATATTGACGAAATGTGGCAGGGTTTTGGTTTTACCGTGCGCCACTCAAAGGAGGGGCGCGGCTCGGATGGCGCTCTTTTGGACTATTGGTGGTTTGATCACAAGCACGACGACCTCTTTTCGCAAGCTGCTTCTCGCGATGATACAACTGAACGTGTTTTGACGGCAATTGATGCCAACGTTTTTTATGATCTGGCATGCGATGGTCGACCACACGCCGATGACAGCAGGGTTCTACAAGCCGACTGGCTTGAAGACAGCATTACCCTTTGTGTGACGCAAGAAATCTACAACGAGATACATCGCTCACCAAACGAGGATGAAAAGAAACGTGGTCGCATAGCGGCGCAAAGATTTCGCGAATTGAAAACTGATGATGCCGAAATCCGCACGCTTGAAATTGAGTTAGCGCCTTTGTTCAACGGCGCGACTTTTGAGCGAGATATTTCAGATATGCGCCAAGTGGCTCATGCTATTGCCGCCGAAGTCCCGTTTTTTGTTACGCGCGATGCTCTGATGCTGGACCGGAGCAATTCGATTTTTAAGAAATATGGCTTGCGCATCTTGCATCCGACCGACCTGATTAACCGCTTCGACGTGCTTCGTCGCGAGGCGGAATACAGGCCCGCCCGGCTTGAAGGCTCTGGCTGGCGTGAGCGGCTTGTCGTTTCAGAAGATGTCAGTGCTATCGTCTCGCTTTTCAAACACAAATCCAAAGAGCGTAGCGGCAACTTTGACCAACGAGTTCGTCACTACCTTGTTAATCCGGGCGAATGGACCAGCAGAGTTGTCGTTGACGGCAGCAAAAGTCCGACGGTCTATTTGGTTCACTCAACCAGAAATTCGTCTCGTTTGGAAATCCCGGTATTTCGTCACACAGATCATCCGCTGGCCGGGACGCTTCTCCGTCATCTGATTCATGAAATGAGCAGAGAAAGAGGTGTCGGCAAGCACAAGGTAATCTTGATAGCAGACCAAGAAATCAGCGATGAGGCGGCCACCGCTCTTACAGAACTCGGTTTTGTGCCGGATTCAGATGCGTGGTGGAAAATGTCTGTCAAAGGCATTGTCACGCGCAACGAACTAATTTCAGAAATACGAAGTGCTGACATTCCTCTGTCTCTCAAAGAGCGATTTGTTGGGGCAAACTTTGTAGCTGCCGGCGCGGAAGATGAATCGACTGCAGTTCGCTTGGAACATTTATTCAGTCCGGCCAAACTGGCCTCGTCTGTTGTGCCCTGTTATGTCGTCAGCATCCGTCAGAGTTGGGCTGCGCACTTCTTCGATATTCCTGTCGGCGGGCAAACATTGATGGATTTGAACGAGAAATTGCATCTTGGAATTGAAGGGGCATACTACTGCTCCGCACACAACACGCATGTAACAGCACCGGGGCGGGTTCTCTGGTATGTGAGCGGCAAAGGCTCAATGAGTATCAAGGCTTGCTCCCATTTGGAGGAAGGACTTATTGGAACTCCTAAAGAACTCTACGCACGATTCCGGCATTTAGGTGTTTATGCTTGGAAGCATGTGCTTGAAACGGTTGACGGAAACCTTGACCATTCGCTTATGGCGTTTAGGTTTTCGCGCACTGAACGATTTGCTCGGCCAATCACATTGGCAGAGTTGCAACGGATGGACATACCGCAGCCACAGAACCCACGCAGAATAACCGGCGAGCAATTCGCGGTAATTTACAAACTTGGAATGAAGCTTTGAGAATTATGAACAATCACGCGTTACTTATTTCGATACGTCCTCGGTTTGCGGACATGATTTTCGCAGGCAGCAAGACGGTCGAGTTGCGTCGTGTCTGCCCAAAAATATCTTCCGGTGATTTAGTTTTGGTTTACGTTTCGTCTCCAGCCAAGGAATTGCGGGGGGCTTTTGAGGTCGGGCAAGTGATTTCCACATCACCATCGGCTTTGTGGAGTAAAGTTGGCAAGAAGTCCGGGATTAATCGAGAGGAATTCGTTGCTTATTTCTGCGGTAAGGCTAAGGCACACGCTCTGATCATCAAACGTGCATGGAAACTGCCTGTTCCGATTTGCCTCGCCACTTTGCGCCGGCGCAAGGGAGGATTCCGGCCTCCACAAAACTTCCATTACCTCAAACGAAATGAATCTTCTCTGCTAACCGCTTTTGCCGCGTCCTCCAATAACTAGCATCACATTGCCTCTGCGTCGAAATTAATCTGTGAAACCGAAATCGTTCATGCTCATCGCCGGCGAGGCGAGCGGTGATTTGCTCGCGGCGGAACTGGTTTCTGCGCTGCGCGGTCAGCTTTACGCTCTCGATCCTGATTTGCGCCCGGATTTCTTCGGCGCGGGCGGACCCAGGATGGCCGAAGCTGATGTGAATATCGCAGTGGAAATGACGCAACACGCGGTCATCGGCATTTCGGATGTGCTGAAGAATTATTTCAAGTTCCGGCGTCTGTTCGACCAACTGCTCGCGCTCGCCATCGCGCGCAAACCGGATGTTGTCATCGGCGTGGATTTCGGCGGGTTTAATCTGCGCTTCGGTCAGGCAATCAAGAAATACATCCGCGGCAATCCGTTTTCGAAATGGAACCCGAAAATCGTCCAGTTCGTTTCTCCGCAGGTCTGGGCATCGCGTCCGGGCCGGGCGGATTTGCTGGCGGCGGATTACGATCTGCTCTTGAGCATCTTCCCGTTTGAAAAGGACTGGTATGCGAAGCGCGCGCCAAAGCTGCGCGTGGAATTTGTCGGGCATCCGATGATTGGACGGTTTGCTTCGGAGGGACGAGTTCCACGAGTCCCTGAATCTTCGGAAATGGGGACTCGTAGAACTCGTCCCTCCGATATTTTGCTGCTGCCCGGCAGCCGGAAGGGCGAGTTGCAGCGGCATTTGCCGGTGCTGCTCGACGCGTTGAAATTGATCCTCGAAAAATTGCCGCACGTGCGCTCGAAAATGGTTTTGCCGGATGAAGATTTGAAACATCTCGCGAACCGGCTGACCGCGCTCCCGGCGGAATTGGAAATTCAGGCCGGCAATCTGCCGCAGGCGCTCGCCGGGGCGGACGCCGCCATCGCTTCGACGGGCACGGTGACGATGGAATGCGCGTTCTTTGGCGTGCCGACGGTGGCGCTTTACAAGACGTCGTGGCTCAATTACGAAATCGCCAGACGCATCGCCACCGTGAAATGGGCGACGATGCCGAACATTCTGGCGAACGAGGAGGTTTATCCCGAATTCATCCAGAACGCCGCAACGCCGGAAAACATTTCGCGCGCGGCGCTGGAATTGTTGCAGGACGAATCGCGCCGGACGAAAATCAAATCGCAGCTTGCCACGATTGTTTCCTCGCTCGGCGAACCCGGCGCGGCAAGGCGCGCGGCGGCTGCGATTCTGGGTTTACTCCCATAAATCGCGGCGGCTTTCGGCAGAAAGCCGGATTTTGCGGTGCCTGTCGAGACGCCGCCACGGATAAATTCAAATTGAGTCTCGTTACCCCGGCTCCTACACTGAATCCATGGAATCACTGCACGCGCCTTGGCGGATTGAATACATCCTTGCGCCCAAGCCCAGGCTCGACATGAGCCTGTTCACGAACATCGCGCAAACCAGCGATGATGAGGGCAATTACGTCATCGCGCGCGACCGCACCTGTTTCACGCTGCTGAACAAATATCCCTACAACGGCGGCCATTTGATGGTCGTGCCTTACAAGGAAGTCGCGGACTTGAACGGATTGACCGAGGAGGAACTCGCTGATTTATGGAAGCTGGTGCGCCGCTGCACCAATGCGTTGACGCAATTGATGAAGCCGGATGGATTCAACATCGGCATCAATCTCGGCAGGGTCGCGGGCGCGGGCATCGTGGAGCATCTGCACATCCACGTCGTGCCGCGCTGG
>CAYYWB010000148.1:0-2451 GCA_964475285.1 uncultured Bifidobacteriaceae bacterium
TCCGTGTCAATGCGCGTGCGCTCGACGCCGGAGAAAATTTCGCTGATGACTTTCTGGCGTGGCGCGGCGTTCGGCTGGTCGCGCATTTTCTTCAAATGCGGAATCAAATCGCCGTTGACGAAATTGAAGAACGCGCCGAGCGCGCCGGTTTCAAGCTGCCTGCGTTTGGCGGCGGCGGGCGCGGCCCAATCCTGCCAGCGATACGGCGCGGCCAGCGACGGCGTGAATTCCGAATTCACCGCGTCGGCCTCCTCCGCCTCGCGCGTCTCGCGCTCGTCGAGGATGCGCAGGAACAAAATCCAGGTCAGTTCCGGCACATATTGCAGCGCGCCCGCGCAATTCGAGCGCCGCATGATGTCGCAGATGGACTTGACCGCGCTGTTGACCGATTGCTGCGTGGCGTGGCGTTTGCCGTTGCCGTTGTTTTTGGCTTTTGGGACAGGGCTTGTCATCTGCCAAGACAGTAGCGAAATTGGCAGTTGACGGAAACACCGAAAACCGGCAGAATTCCACCTGAATTCTGGCTTGGTTCGTGCTAAAGTATCTCACATGAGTCTGTATCTCGCCCATCGTAAAGCGACGCAGGCTTTGAATTTCATGGCCCGGCAATCCCCCGGCGGGCGCATAAGCAAGCTCAAGGCGCTCAAGCTCGTGTTCTTTGCCGACCGCTATCATCTGCGCAAATTTGGTCGTCCAGTCAGCGAATGCGCCTACTACGCCATGACCCACGGCCCCGTCGCTTCCGAAGCCAAAGCGGTTGCCGAAGATGACGATTTGCTGCCCGCGCCCGCGCGCAGCTACGCCCGGAAATTTCTGAAAAAAAAGGGCGACTACGACTATGCCTCTGTCGCTGATGTTGACAAATCCGTGTTGTCTGAAAGTGATTTTGAAGCCCTGACCTTCGCGTGGGAAAACTTCGGTCGCTTTTCCAAGTATCAACTCCGCGACATCACGCATCATTACCCGGAATGGAAGCGCCACGAGCGCGCGATCAAGGATCAGGGACGCAAGCGCGTCAAAATGGATTACACCGATTTTTTTGCCGAGCCGGATGCCGGCTACATTCCCTGCCACGCCCTCATGCCCAAAGAACGCGAAGTCGCGCAAGAGTTGTTTCTCCAGCGCCAGGCCTTCGACCAGCGCTGGAGTTGAATCGTGGCCGGGGCAGCCATTGACCAAACGCTCCGGCTGACCCTTCGTGAAGGGAGCGTCTATTATTTTGCGGAACGGCACATCACCTCGCCGGAGCCGCATTATTTCATCGTCGTCAATTCCGATCCGTTCGCCCAGCAGGTGCTCCTGCTTTCCGTCGTCACGTCAAAAGTGGACGACGTGAAACTGCGCCGCAAGGCCTGTCCCGAAACCCTTGTGGAAATTTCGCCGGACATTTTCGATTTGCTGAAAAAACCGTCCATCGTGGATTGCAACGATCTCAAACCAGTCCCGCTTGCCGGGTTCAATGCCCGCTTCGTCCGCAAAGAAATCCGCTGTTTCGACAAGGATTTGCCGGTCGCCTTGCGGAAGGCGCTGCGCAAAGCCATTCACGCCAGCACCATTCTGGCCGCAGAAATGAAAGCGCTCGTCGCCAGGCCGTAGGGCGGGCTTCCAGCCTGCCGGTTTTGCGGGCATCCGTGCCCGTAGTTTCTCAAATGTTGAAGCAAACGAACGGCAACGCGCGGCAGGAAGCAGCGGCGCACTCGCGGCTGGAAGCCGCTGCAACCGGCAGGCGGGACGCCTGCCCTACAATTCTCCGTTAAATGCCCGGCGCAGCAGCGCGGCGGGCAGTTTGTTGATGGCGTCCAATTGGCCGGTCAACATCTGGCGCAGCCGCTCCGCCGACGCCATCTGCGACAAAAGTTTCGCGGCGATCCGGCGCTGGTCGGCGAGCGGCGGAACTGGCGCATCCCAAGCAAAAAGTTGTTCGCGGTTAAGTTTCGGCATACGTGCGCGCCGTGATTCTTCATCCGCGTAATCTGTGAATTCGTCAGACACAAGCAGCCAAGCGGTGAATTGCGGGTCAATTATTTCACGGTTGACTCGAAGGGGATACATATCTGCGCTACACACGCCGCGAAAATCGGCCACAACAGCTTTGCGCAAATATGGCCGCAATTTTGAATAGAGCACGTCGCCGGTCTCGAAAAGATATTTCCCACTTATCATGCCCTCTTGAGCTGCGGTGTTGAGATATGTTACGCGGCAAAGCCCGCTTTCGATGTTCTCGCCGTTCACATGCGGCAACGCTCCGTATTCCGGCACTTTGGGATCAACTTGCTTCGCAATAATTTCGCAGATGTCGCCGAAGCGTTTTCTTGGCCATGATTTCGATATGCCATTGTTGAAGACGGCGCGGAGGTAGGCGGCGGGCAAATGTTCGGCGGCTTGCAATTGCGCCTCGGCGCTGGCACGCGCCCGTTCCACCGCCGCCATCTGCACCTTCAAAATCCCCGC
>CAYYWB010000148.1:2551-6678 GCA_964475285.1 uncultured Bifidobacteriaceae bacterium
AAGATTTGCGGATTTTCCAAACCGTCCGTGCCCGCGCGGGCAAATTGCCGGGCCATCGCCTTGAGCGTGTCCGCCGTGGGCGCGGGCAGCGTTTGCAGCCATTGCCCGTGTTTGTAGGCAAACGCCCCGGCGCGCTCGACGCGCGTGCGCGGGGCCAGGCCGTAGCCGAGTTCGGCCAGCACGTCGTAAAGGTCGTAATCGTTCATGTCGTCGAGCCGTTGCACGAGCAGCGCGGAGCGCCCGGCGTCGGGCAGGCGGCCCAGCATCTCGCGGCGCTTGGGCGGTTCAATCCAGCAGGCGCGGAAATTTTCCAGCGTCGGCGCTTCCCCGACCAGCCGCGCCGCCAGCCGTTCCTTGTATTCCTCCACCGTCACCGGCATGGCCCTGCCGTCCACCTGCGTCACGATGTAGCGCCCGGCGGCGCTCACGCGCACGTCGAAGCCTTCGACTTGAATCGTCGGTTCGGGCGGCTCCGGCGGTTCCGGGCCGGGACCGCGTTCGCGCGGCTGCCATTTGGTTTTGAATTCCCCGCCGAACAGCCGCGTGGCGTTGGTGAAATCATAAACGCGGAACATCAATTTGCCGGTGGCCGGATTGAGCCGCGTGCCGCGCCCGACCATCTGGTAAAACGCAATCGGCGAGCGGACGTATTTGAAGAAAACGATGTTCTGGACGGCGGGCACGTCCACGCCGGTCGTGAGCAAGTCAACGGTGGTCGCAATGAAAAACGAGCGGGACGCGCCGCGCAGATCGGCGAGGTATTGCGCGCCGCCGACGCTGGCGGTGCATTTGAAGGCGTAGTGGTCAAGGCGCGGCCGGTTGTTCACCTTGCACCAATCGGCGTAAAGATTGCCCATCGCGGTCGCCACATCGTCCGCGTGGCGGTCGCGGGCGCAAAAGATGATGGTCTTTTGCTCCGGCCCGCCCGTGGCGAGAAGCTGGCCGAAAAGGAAGCGCGTCATGGCGGCGACACGTTCGGGAATGAGCAATTTGGCATCAAGTTCAGCGGCGGCGTAATGTGAACGCACATCATCTAACGCAACGGCAGCGCCCGTGTCGGCATCCTTCAGTTGTTTGCCTTCCAAGTCATCACGCGAAACCCCGGTCACGCGCTCGCTTTGCGTCTTGTCGTCGAGGAACAAGTCAACGCGATGGATTTCGCACGCGGCGAGGTAGCCGTCCTCGATGCCCTGCGCCATGTCGTATTCATAAACCGGCTCGCCGAAGTGTTTGCGGTTGTCGGCATTGACTTGCAGGTCGGCGGCTGCCTCCTTGGTTTTCTCGGTGACTTCGATTTTGCGCGGCGTGGCGGTGAGGCCAATTTGCACGGCGTCCGGGTTGCGCGTGAGCACTTGCGACCATTTGCCCCATGCGGAGCGATGGCACTCATCAATGATGATGTGGCTGAAATAATTTTCGGGATAGAACGTGGTCAGGAAATTGGCCGTGCCGTCCTCGGTGTCCACGTCGAGCGTCTGGTAAGTAGCGACGTGAATCCGGGCGTTGCGGGCATGATTCAAGCCGTCCGGCTCGCGATAAACCTCGGCGGCTTCCGCGCCGAACACATTTTGCAGCGCGCCGAGTCCCTGGCTGCGAAGCTCGTCGCGGTCGCAGACGAACAGCGCGCGGCGAAGTTGGCCGGCGTCGGCGATGCGTTTGAGCAGATGGACGGCGATAAAAGTTTTGCCAGCGCCCGTGGCCAGCGTGAGCAGGGCGCGCTTTTCGCCGCGCGCGATCTTCTCCAGCACGGCGCGGATGGCGGCGTCCTGATAGTAGCGCCGCGTGGCCTCGCCGCCGGAGTAGCGAACGAGCAGCGGTTTGGCGATGGCCGAATCGAGTTTGAAGCCTCTGGCAATTTCGTAACGCGCCCGCAATTCAGCGGGCGATGGAAATTCCGTGAGCGGCTTGGGCGTGGTGGTCTTGCCGGTGAACGAATCAAATTCGACAAAGAGGTGGCCGTTGCTGGAAAAGACGAACGGGACATTCATCCGTTTGCACGAGCCGTAGAATTTGCCCTGTTCAAGTCCATGACCGGGCGGCAGATTTTCGGCCTTCGCCTCAATGAGCGCGACGGCCACCGGCTGCGTCCCGGCATTTACCATGACGCGCAGCGTGTAATCAACGCGCCCCTTCGCCCGTTTGCGCGGCTTGCCGTCAACGATTTCGATTGCGCCGGCGGTTTCCTCGCGCCGAATCAGATTCTCAGTCCAGCCACGGCCATGGATGGCGGGATCAATCAATTTGGCGCGCGTGTCAGATTCACCGAACGGCATGAGGGCGAGAGTAGCGCAAGGGGCCGGGGTTGCAAAGCGGGGAGTTGCCAGCGGTGAGGAGAGGCGGCGCGATTTTTTTGGCCATTGGAGCCAGCTTGCGCGGATTGGCAAAAGGCGCGAAGATGAGCACACCAGCAATGAGCCGTCAGCCTGCTTGACAATTTCCAATGGCCGGCTGGCATTGCCCCTTTTGGCTTCGGACAAATTCGTTCTCATGCGAATATTGTCCCGTCTTGTCAAGCACCATCTTAAAATAGCAATAGAAAAATGGTGGAGGCGGCGGGAGTTGAACCCGCGTCCCAAGCAGACCTGCCAGCCGCGACTACATGCTTAGCCCGGAGAATTTTTTCTGCGATGCGATGGCGTCCGGGCGCGAATCGCAATGCCTAGTCCGCATGGAATTTTCCCGGCCAACGACGCGCGGTCTCCGCCGCCGGCCACGCCTGCTGTTGCGTCCATCCACCGTAGCAGGTGTCCAGTGGCGGACGTCACGGCCTTAGGCCGCGAGGGCTAATTCTTCGTTAGCTGTTTTGTTTGATGCGATGATTTACGAGGCCAACGCATCGTCCTCGGCATGCCGCCTCTGGCGTGTTCACATGGTCGAAACCAGTGCGCCCCCATCAATTCGGCAGGGACATCATCCTTCAATTTGCCACGCGGGTCAAGTCAACGGAAGGAAGTTGGTCAGTTGAATTAACAATTGGAAGCCTTGCACCGAAAAATTCCCGCATATCAATTTCTCCCAGACGAGTCCTATTTCCGGGGAAAAGAACAAATGAATGATCTTCCATGTGAAAACGCCAACGCCGCGCCCGCACTTTCCCGCTTTTGGTCAAACCTTTTGTCAGATTTTCAGGAGTTAGCAGATTTTTTACTTTTTCAAACGGAATCATCCAAAAATCTCCTTCAACGTCAAAATCCCCAATGGGAATGATCTTCAAATTTTCAGTTCCTCCGAACACTTCACCGGTTTGGCAATCCATTCCGCCCACGCCGCTGGCATCAAATCACGCGCTGGAGCCAGTGCAGGATCATGCCCGTGCTTTCCGCCCACCAGCCGAGCGCATTCAACAGCCCGACCCGCGCCGTCAGCAGCGGAATTCCAAACAGCAGCACGCACACGTTGCCGAGAAAAATCACCACGGCGGAGAACAGCCAGCCCTGGCTTGTGATGTCCGACTGCCGCGTCCGCAGTGTGTGCAGCGTCAGCGTCACATGAAACGCATACGCCGCGCCGACGCACAAATGAAAGCACGCCATGTAGCCGCGCCAGTTCCAGATCAAGCTGCCCAGCGCGAACACGGCGATGACGATGACCGCGTAAATCGGAAAAAAATACGGCGCGAGCGCGATGACGAAATTGGTCTTGGAAATGACGACGTGGCCGCCGGACGACGCGACCTTCATTTTTTTGACCCGCCCGCCGAACAGCCACGTCCACAGCGCGTGGGTCAATTCGTGGCCCAGGACGTAAATCCACATCGGCTTGGGCAGATAAATGAAAATCACGAGCCAGCACGCCGCGCCGGCCAGCAGCGGAATCCAGACCGTGTCCGCGCCGTAGCCGGCGCGCAGCACTAGCCAGAGCGCCCGCGCCGCGCCGGCGCAAACCGGCAGCAGCAGGACGGCGATGATGAACTTGATCCACTTCGGCACACGGAAGAATTCAGAATTCAGAATTCAGAAGCCAGAAGAATTATAGCTGCGCTCTCTGGGCGTCGCTGATTTCCGGCGGTCACACACCGACGCCACAACTTTGGACTTTGAACTTTGGACTTTGGACTTAACATTCCCGCGCCATGACACAAGACGAAGTTCTCCAGGTTTTCCGCGACAGCGGCGCGCTGCTCGAAG
>CAYYWB010000149.1:0-6678 GCA_964475285.1 uncultured Bifidobacteriaceae bacterium
CGAACCATGATTTGCCGGTGTATAACGATGGCTGGGGACGGACTGACCGGATTGCTTTGACGCCGGTGGCGATGGCGGCGGATCTGACCATCGTGGGCGGCTGCCTTGGTTACGTGTGGTTGCAAGGCGGCGGGCCCGGCCTTCAATCCAATCATTGAAGTCTCAAACCGGAATTTGCGCCGGAAGACTTTTCAAGTTTTCGCCAGCTCCGTCCCCGGCAGATAAACCGTGAAGGTGGTGCCTTCGCCAATTTGTGTGTGGCAGTGCAGCGCGCCGTTGCCTTCCTTGACGAGCCGCTGGACGATGTTCAATCCCAGACCCGTTCCCTGACGCGGGCCTTTGGTAGTGAAATAGGGCTGGAAAATTTTCGGCAGCACCTCCGGCGGAATGCCGGGGCCGGTGTCGGTCACGGAGAATTTCACCAGCGGCGCGGTATTGTCCATGCCCTCGATATTCAGCAGCCGGTCGTTCGGGCTGTCCTTGAATTTCCGCAGGTCGAGCGGCGCGTGAAGCACTTCGCCGCTGATTCTGACACGGTGCGGCAGCGGCGCGCATTGAAAAGCGTTCACCGCGAGATTCAGCAAAATCTGGATCAGGTCCGTGCCGTTGATTTTGACGGCGACATCCCCGGCCAGCGGCACGACGCTGAATTCATTTTCCAGCAGGCTGGGATGGACGCGGACGATCTGCTCAAGGTCGTGGAGCAACTGGTTCACGCTCACGCCCGGAACGGATTCGGTGGGCTGGCGGCGCAAAAAACCGAGGTAGCGCCGGGAAATTTCGATGCAATTGCCCACCTGCCGCGCTATGATGCGCAGCCGGTCCTTGATGAATTCCAAATCCTCCACTTCCAGCCGCGAGCTGCGGCCCAAGCGCTGATTGAGCACCTGCACGAAACCGGAAATGACGGTGAGCGGGCCGTTGATGTCGTGGATGATGCTGGCGTAAATGTCGCCGCGCGTCTTGGCGATCTGCTCCTCGACGCGCTGTTCCTGCAATTCGGAGAGAAGCTGCTGCACCTTCTCGGCGCTGCTGTGGATTTCGCCTTCCAGCTTGCGGCGCTGCATCGCCTGGCCGACGGCGGCGCGCATTGTGGCGATGTCGAACGGCTTGTTGATGTAATCGCACGCGCGGAGCCGGAGCGCCTGGCGGATGGTGTCGGTCGTCTCAAACGCCGTCATCATGATCGCCTCGATTTCGGGCTTCACGTATTTCAGGCGCTCCAAAACTTCAATGCCCGACATCCCGGCCATGCGGATGTCGAGAACCGCAACGTCAATGTCATTTTTTTTGGCGAGTTCAATCGCCGTCGGGCCGTCCTCGGCCATGAGCAGGTCGTATTCGTCCTTGAAAATCACACGCAACGACTGCCGCGGGCCGTCCTCGTCGTCCACAATCAGCAGCGTGCCGCGCCGCTTGGGCGCCGGCGTCGCCTCGGCGAGATCAGTCATCGCGGCAGCGGCTTCCGCCAACGGGTTTTTAGTCGAGGCCATGTCGGGCAATCAAATCTTAATTCAACCTGCGAGGGCAATTGTATCACAGCCGCCGTTGCTCTCAAAGGACAAAGCGTGCGCCTCTCGCGGACTCCAATAAATAAGTTTGCGCCCGCGGACAAAATCGTCCAGCGTGAATCGCAAATCATAAATTGAATCATGCCTTCATTCGACATCGTTTCGCAGGTCAACTCGATGGAAATCGAGAACGCCGTCAACCAGGCCAAAAAAGAGCTGGCCAACCGCTTCGACTTCAAGGCCAGCAAATGGGAGATTGTGCTGGAGAAAACCGAAATCAAGCTCACCGCCGACAACGAGTTCAAGGTCGCCACGCTGAACGAAATCGTCATCGGCAAGCTCGCCAAGCGCGGCGTGAGCATGAAAAGCGTGGAATCGGGCGAACCGGACGTCTCGCCGCTCGGCCACGCGCGGCAGACCATCAAGATCAAGATGGGCATCGAGACGGCGGTGGCCAAGGAGATCACCGGGTTTATCCGCGACGGCAAGTTCAAGGTGACGACGCAGATTCAGGGCGACGAGGTGCGCGTGAACAGCAAGAGCCGCGACGAATTGCAGGCCGTCATCGCCGCCGTGCGCGCCCATGAATTTCCCGTGGCTGTCCAGTCTGTAAATTTCAGGGATTAAAAATGGATGGTTTTTTGCGATATTGTTACTCGCAATTTCAGGTTGCAAGCCAGTTGTTTCTCCTACGGCAGACCTTGCTTCGGAGTGACCGTTCTCGACGCGGGAGCGTTCCATTGTTAAATTGCCTCGCATGACGCGCACGGAAAAGCTCCTGGCCGAACTCATCGCGCTGCCCAGCGTGAATCCCGCCTTCGTTCCGTCGGACGGAACTTCGGCGCGACAAGTCCGCCAGCCGCATCCGTTCGCGGGCGAGCAACGCGTTGCGGATTTTCTGGCCGCCACCGCCGCGCGGGCCGGACTGGAAATTGAATTCCAAAAAGTTGATTTCAAACGGTGGGGCGAGACTCCGTCGTGCCCAAATTCCCAGTCAGGGCTCGAGAGACTCTCGCCCCGCCGGAGTGATTTAGTCCGTTCCAATCTCATCGCGCGCCTGCTGCCACGGAACAAAATCCGGCAAACGATCCTGCTCGCGCCGCACCTCGACACCGTCGGCGCGGACGGGACGAAATTCATTCCACAGCACAAGAACGGACGACTTTACGGCCGCGGCGCGTGCGACACGAAAGGTTCCGTCGCCGCCATGCTCTCCGCGCTTTGCGCGCTGGCCGAATCCGAGTCGCGTCCGCTGGAAACGGAAATCGTCTTCGCCGGATTGATTGACGAGGAACACGCGCAATCCGGTTCGCGCGCGCTGGCTAAAAGCGGATTCAAGGCGGACCTGGCCATCGTCGGCGAGCCGACAAAATTGCAGGTCGTCACCGCGCACAAGGGCAGTTTGTGGCTGCAACTGGAGACGCACGGCAAGGCGGCTCACGGCGCCACGCCGCAACTCGGCAAGAATGCCGTTCAAGAAATGGCGCGCATTGTGGATTTGCTGGAAACGGATTACGCCGCGCAATTGCGGAGGCGGAAACATCCGCTGCTCGGCACGGCGACGGTGAATGTCGGAACGATTTCCGGCGGCGCGCAGCCAAACATCGTTCCCGACCGCTGCAAAATCACGGTGGACCGCCGCACGTTGCCGGGCGAGACGGACGCCGGCGTGAAGCGCGAAATTGCCGCCTTCCTGCGAGCGAGGAAATTGTCCGCAAAGATTTCCAGCGCGAAACTTGCGCCGGCCTATCCGCTGGAGACAAATCACAAACTGCCGCTCGTCCGGCAATTCATGCGCTGCGTCGGCCAGAGGAAGCTACTCGGCGTTGATTTCTTCTGCGACGCGGCGGTGTTGTCCGCGGGCGGGATTCCGAGCGTGGTGTTTGGCCCCGGCGACATCGCGCAGGCGCACACGGCGGACGAATGGATTTCGCTGGTGGAACTGGAGCGCGGGAAGGATTTGATTTTGAAATTCCTGAAATCGCTGCCGTAATTCTGGCAGGGACGGCGACACGGCGTCCCTCCCAATCGAATTGCCTTTTCCCGGCCAGCCTCATCCGGCAATCTTTCGCCGCATGTCCGCCGAGAAAACCGAAACCGTTCCGACAATTGACCACAAACCGCACGCGGCGTTTTTCCGCCAGAGCGGCTGGCTGATGATCGCGACGATAGCGAGCGGCGTGTTGATGTTGGGCATCCATTTCCTCTCCAAAAAAATTCCCGCGGGCGAGTATGGCGTGTTGATCACGCTTTTTTCCATCGTGAACATGGTTCCGACGATTCCCTTTCAGATGGTGTTCACGCAGCAGACAGCGAACGCGCTGGCAACCGGCCGCGACCGGCAATTGCGGAGCACCATCCGCGCGGCCTGGCTGGGCGCGTTTTTGCTCTGGCTGGCCGGCTCGGCGGTCACCTTGTGTTTCCAAAAACAGATTGCAGCCAACTGGCACCTCTCCAATCCGCTGGCGCTGTGGCTGCTGCTGGTGGTGATGCTATTTTCCCTCCTAATGCCGCTGTTCAACGGAGTCATGCAGGGGCAGCAAAATTTTTTGTGGCTCGGCTGGGGCAATATTTTCAACGGCGTTTTCCGGATATTGGCAGCGGTGCTCATCGTGTTTGTGCTGCACGGCATGGCGACAGGCATCATGACAGCGGTGCTCATCGGGTTTCTGGCGGCGACGGCGGTGGGGGTCTGGCAGACGCGGTCATTATGGGCCGGCACGGGGGAACCGTTCGACCGTCGCAGGTTATTGCGGCAGGTAATCCCATTGATGCTCGGTTTTGCCGCGACGCAATTCCTCTTTTCAGCGGACACCAGCTTTGTGGACAGCTATTTCGGCGCGGACCGGACGGCGCCGTATGGGGCGGCTGGGACGTTGTCGCGCGCATTGCTCTGGCTGGTGCTGCCACTGGCGGCGGTGATGTTTCCAAAAATCGTCCACAGCACGGCAAAGGCGGAAAAGCTGAACCTGCTCGGCGCGGTTTTGCTGGGCACCAGCGTCCTCGTTATTTGCGGTGTCCTGGGCTTATGGCTATTGGGGCCGTGGGTGGTGAGTTTTGTGTTTCCGCCGGAATACCGTTTGGAAACCCTCGCGATTCTGCCCTGGTATGCCGGAGCGATGGTGCCGCTCGCGCTGGCGAACGTGCTGGTGAATGATTTGCTGGCGCGCTCGCGATTTCAAGTCGTGCCGTTCCTCGTGTTGCTGGCGATGTTTTACGGCCTGGCGCTCACTCAATATCACGACAGTTTTGCAACGGTGCTGAAGACACTGTCCGTTTTCAACGTGTTGCTGCTGGCGATTTGCGCGTGGTTCACTTTCGGAAGTCCAAAGTCCAAAGCCTGAAATCCAAAGCCCCGCAATCAGTCCGCTTTGGACTTTGGACTTTGGGCTTGCGACGAAGACAAAGGTTGCGGCGCGCGCAATTGTTTGTAAATCCAGCCTTCCAGCGGGCGCAGCGGGCGCAGGAATTTGTAGAGCGGCGAGTAAATCAGCCGGATGCGCACGACGGACAGGAACATCGTGAACGACGAGCGGAACAGCGACGCCGTCACCTTCGAACCGACCTTGTCCGTCCATTCGATTGGCACTTCCAGGACTTTGAATCCCGCGCGCTTCATTGAGACAAGCAGGTTCACGTCGAACGCCAAGTCGGTGATGCACAGCGTCGAATGGATTTTTTCCACGGCGTCGCGCCGCATCAGCTTGCACGGGCACTGCGTGTCCTTGATGTGCATCCAGAAAAGCGTCTCCACGATGAGGTGGAACATCCGGCTTGCCACGCGCCGCAGCGTCGGCTGTTCCTGGTGCATGATGGATTCCGGCAGCCAGCGGGAGCCGACCACGCAATCCGCCTCGCCGATGTGCTTCGTCAATTCCAGAAATGCCGCCGGCGAAGTCGCGCCGTCCGCATCCGCGTAACCGATGAAATCGCCGAGCGCGGCGAGCTTGAGTCCCTCGATGAGCGCGCCGCCCTTGCCGATGGGCTGCTTGAACTCGTCCGCGCGGACGGCGGGAAATTCCGCCGCGACCTTCTGGACGACGCCGAGCGTGTTGTCCGTGCAGCCGTTGAGAATGACAACGATCTGGAATTTGCCGGGATAATGCGCTCCAAAGAACTGCGCGTAATCGCGCAGCACCGGTTCGATGCGGCTTTCCTCGTTGTAAGCCGGAATCAAAAGCAACAGGCTTGGGTCAGGCACGCCCGTTCAATAACAGAAACCGGCGGGGCAGGCAATCTTGGGAAACGGGCGAAGGCAATTTGCAATTAAATTCAGAGTTTTAGGCGAATGGTTCTTACAATAAATAAAACGCTTAAAAAGAATAACAAACCCACGAGAGCATATAAAAACCAACGATTGGGGATTGTGAACCGCTTATACTCGCCTTTATCCGCTTTTGAAGATTTCTCCAACCGAACGCGATGCCCCGTAAATAATCCAAACAGCCGCGCACCCCATTTGTCTCCGCCGAACGCATATCCAATTAATAATCCAGAGAAACCTGCGACCGCAGAAAATGTTTTTAGATCTTTAGAATAGAAATGCGCTCGCAGAAATAGCCACAAAAGCGCGAGTCCAACGATACCGATAATTGCTCGTGCAATGATTGTCGCAATTTTGTCAGCAGTTTTCACAGGTGTTTCATTTTTATAATTGAACTCTATTCCCATTTAACTTTCTGTCCAGCGCGAAACATTTCCTGCCGCCGCGTTCTTTGCTCCGAAGGAGCGCGGGCGGCTCGCCCGCGAATTCCACGCCTTGCCTCACGCGGACGAGCCGTCCGCGCTCCTGATTTTCCATCGTCACCTGCGGGACGAATGTATTTTGTTCGCCGACACCAGCCACTTCGTAGCCGGCTAATTTCCGGCGTCGCTTTGCGACAGTTTTCACCGCAATTGTTTCCTGGATTTCCATCCGTAATCCAATGACAAAGGTTCACGCATTTTGGACAAAGATTTTGCAACGTGATTTTCCCCCTCGCCCCGCGAGGAACGAGCGGGGAGAGGGACGGGGTGAGGGGCATCTGATAAAAAGCGGTCGCCGTCCAAAACGCTCCTCCTCACCCCGGCCCTCTCCTCCATCCGATGGAGGAGAGGGAGTGGTTGCGGCGCAAGCCGCGTTAGGTTTATCTGTGTCCATCCGTGGTCAAAATCCCTCGAAACAATT
>CAYYWB010000150.1:0-6554 GCA_964475285.1 uncultured Bifidobacteriaceae bacterium
ACCTCGCTGCTGGGCGGCACCGCGCTGGCCATGCCCTGGACCACCAGCCGCGTCCTGGCCGCCGCTGCTGAACCCGCCGCTGCCACCAGAACAACTACAACAACTTCAACCAGCCGGGTCGCTGTGACGGCCGGCGAGGATCGCGCCGACATGGCTTTCCAGGCGCTCAAACCGTTCGCGAAGCAGGTCGCCGCGGCGATCGGCAACAAGCGGGTCATCATCAAACCCAACAATCTTGTCGTTGACCGTCCATTGGCCGCCAGCGACGCCAAAAATCTGGAGGGCATCCTCGAATTCCTCAAGTCCATCAAAAAAACCGGGAACGTGGTCATCGCCGAATCGCCGGCCATGGGCTCGGCCATGACAGGATTCGCCAATTACGGCTACGACAAACTGGCAACCAAATACGGCGCCAAGCTGATGGATCTGGATCAGGGCGAATACGAAACGATTTATTGCTTCGACGAAAAAGATTTCCGTCCGCACCCCTGCCGGATGGCCAAGGTTCTGCTGGAACCGACAAGCTTTGTCATTTCGGCGGCCAAGTTCAAGACGCATGACCGCGTGGTGGCCACGCTCTCGCTGAAGAACATCGTTGTCGGCGCGCCCATCAAGCGTAATGGCGGCGAAAAAGCCGAGGGCGGTTATCTGGGCAACAGCGACAAACCGGTTGTCCATGGCGGCGGTTTCCGGGGAATCAACTATAACCTGTATGCCCTGGCTTCGCAGTTGCATCCGCACTTGGCCGTGATTGACGGCTACGAGGGGATGGAAGGCCGTGGTCCGGGCAATGGCACGCCGGTCAACTCGCGCGTCTGCGTGGCCAGCACGGACTGGCTGGCGGCAGACCGCGTCTCCGTGGAATTGATGGGCATTGATTTCGCCAAGGTCGGTTATCTGAATTATTGCGCCCAAGCCGGCCTCGGTGAAGCCGACCTGGCCAAGATCGAGATCGTCGGCCCGGCGCTCAAGGACTACATCAAAACCTACAAGTTGCCGGACAATATGGACCAGCAAATGATCTGGATGAAGCCGGCCTGATTGGTTCACGATCAGTTTCCGCGTCGCCAATTATTCATCCAATTCCGCTTATGAAAAAGTTGCTCGTGGCAGGTCTGTTGGCCGCCTCCGTGTTCTGCTGCCTGAACACCCGTGCTGAAACCGAATGGGGTTCAACGGGTGACTTGCGGGAATTTCGCTTCAAGGGCGAACCAATTGGAATCACCACCAGCATCCGGATGAGTTCGCCGGACGGCTCGCAGACCGGACAGGCCCAGTTGCAAACTCCCGGACGCGCCGACGGGCGATTGGAATTCACCGGCAACGTCGGTTTCGGCACTGCGGCAGCTGCCGGGGCGGACGGACGCCGGGGCGGTGGTGGTGGTGGCGGCGGCGCGCCGGGGGCAAGCCTCCGGGTGCAAGTTGATGACGTCGCGACCGGCACCACGACCTTCGATGTCTCGGCCTCCGCCAGCACCAATATGCCGCTCGACGGCATTTACTATTGGTTCAATTTTGCCGGTGCGAACTTCGCCGCCGGCAATGCGGAGCTTGTCCCAGCCGATGGCGCTCCCACCACGGTCTCGTTTGCCGGCCAGCCGACTGGCGGCACGCGTTATGCCGATGCCACCGTCAAATCCATTCGCATCACCGGTGCGGGCAACCGCGTCGTCGAATTTTCATTTGCGAATCCCACTCACATTGTCCTCCAGCAATCCCCCGGCGGCGGACGCGGCGGGCGCGGCGGCGGCGGAGCGCCGGGAGGTTCAAATAACAATTACAGCCTCGTGATACCCGTTGGCACCGGCACGCTTAATCCCGAAACACCGTTCCATGTCGCCTTCACACTCAAGGCTTCCTGCGACGTTGACACAACTCCGGTCAAGCTCACCGTTGATTCATCGAACACCGGGCCGGCGTTTATCGGCACTGGCGGTGATTTCCGTCTGCAAAGTCCGGCTGACGCCGCCGTCATCGCCTACAACCTCGCAAACCTCCGCGTCGCTTTTGCGCGCCTGGAAATGCCGTTGAGTTCGTGGCAGACCACCGAGACGAACGATCCAGCCGCCGGGCCGGTGGCCGACAAAGTCCGAAAGGCAATGGAGATGGGGCAGACGCTCGCGCAGAAAAAAATTCCCATGATTATCAGCGACTGGTCCGTGCCCAATTGGGCCGCGACAGCCGGCGGCGGGCGCGGCCAGATTGCCCCCGACAAATGGCCCGCGATGTATAAAGGCATCACGTCATACATTGCCTACATGAAGAAAAATTACGGCGCGGAGCCGCGGCTGTTCTCGTTCAACGAAGCGGACATGGGAATCAATGTCAAGCTGACGCCGGAGGATCAGGACATGGTCATCAAGGGACTCGGCGCGTCATTTGCCGCCGCAGGTTTGTCCACGAAAATGCTTCTCGGCGACACCGGAAATCCCACGCCGCGCCCGGCAAACTACATTGAACCCACCATTGCCGATCCCGATGCCATGAAATATGTCGGCGCGGTCTCCTACCATAGCTGGACCGGCGGCAGCGACGCGATCATCGCCAATTGGGGCAAGGTTGCCCAGCGGTTCAAGCTGCCGCTGTATATTGCCGAGGGCGGCACCGACCCGGACAGTTACCGCCACCGTTTCCTCTTTCTCGAACCGTGGTATGCCCTTGATGAAATCAATCTCTATGTGCGCTGCATGGCGCTGTCGCAGCCGACTTCCATCCTGCACTGGCAGCTCACGGATGATTATTCCATTCTGCGCGGCGGCCGCAACGGACAGCCGCTGGGACCGACGCAGCGTTTCTTCAATCTCAAGCACCTTAACCTGACGCCGCCGGAAGCGCCTTCGCTGGGCATCACCAGCGACCGCCCGCGAATCACCGCCGCCGCTTATGGCGACGCCACGCACGGCTGGGCGATCCACATTGTCAACACCGGGACAACCCGCGCGGTCACGATTGCCGGCCTGCCGGCATCGTTGACGCAGCTTTATCCGACCATCACGGATGCCACGCGCAATATGCAGGCACTGGCGCCAGTTCCAGTTCAAAACGGCACCGCACAATTCAATTTGGACTACCAAAGCTTCGTCACTTTGACCAGCGCGAAGCCGTGATCTTCACGATGCTGCTTCGACAACCCGCAACTGTTACCCTGGGCGTTTATGAAAAATGAAATTGCAAATCGCAAACCGCCAGCCATAAACCCTTTTTCGCGTGCCGTCGCAGCCATTCTGGTTTTCTCTGCCGCCACCTGTCTGGCGGCTGACGCTCCTTCCATCAGCCCCACGAAGGAAAATTACCTTCGCATCGCCGCCGAAGTGGAGACGAACTTGCAGAAGGAAATTCTCCAGAAGTTTTTCCCCGCCACGGCGGATGAGCAGGGAGGCGGATTTTATGAAAATTATTCGCTCAACTGGACCCGCACCGCAGGCGGCAACAAGAGCATCGTCTATCAAAGCCGGCTCACTTGGACCAGCGCCGCCGCCGCCCGCCGTTTCCCTGCCCAAGCCGGTTTGTATCTGGACATGACCCGTCGCGGCGCGGCCTGCCTCGCGGACAAACTCTGGGACAAAACCGGCGGCGGCTTCTATTGGCAGGTCGGCACCAATGGCCAGCCCATTTCTGACACCAAGCAAATGTATGGCCATGCCTTCGGCATTTACGCTCTGGCCGCCAGCTACCAGGCCACCAAAGATCCGGCCACTCTCGACTTGGCCAAGAAAGCATTTCAGTGGCTTGAGGAACACGCGCATGACAACGTGAACAAGGGTTACTTCGAAAACATCGGAGCCGATGGCAAGCCTGTGGTTCGCGGCGGCGGCAATTCGGTCGGCGCCGGCGCCGGCCAGAAATCCATGAACACCAGCATCCACATTCTCGAAGCCCTGACCGGTCTTTATGAGGTCTGGCCTGATCCGCTGCTCAAAACGCGCGTTCAGGAAATGCTGGAAATCTGCCGTGACAGGGTTTATTCCGAGCCGGGCTACCTCACGCAATTCCTCACCGCCGACTGGCAGCGAACCAGCAGTCCCGACTCCTTCGGCCACGACGTGGAAGCCGGCTACCTCATGGTTGAAGCGGCCAATGTGCTGGGCCAGGACGACCCTCGCGCATGGACGGCCGCCCGCCATCTGGTGGATCACGCCCTGCAATACGGCTGGGACAACCAGCTTGGCGGCCTTTACGATTCGGGCGCCATGAATGCCCAGGGCGTGGTCACCGGCGGCCTGCGCACCGAGAAGATTTGGTGGGTCGAGGCCGAACAACTCAACGCCTTGCTCCTGCAACACGAGCACGTCGGCAAGGAAACGACCAAGTATTGGGATGCGTTCGTCAAGGAGTGGGACTGGATCAACAAATACCAGATTGACCACACGAACGGCGGCTGGTGGGCAACCGTCCAGGCCGACGGCACACCGGCCAGCCGCGTGAAGGCCGACATGTGGACCGAAAGCTATCATCAAGGCCGGGCGATGATGAACGTGTCGGAACGGCTCCGAAAGCTGGCGGCGGCAAATTAACCGTGAACTGGTGGAGTGTCAGAAATCACCAATTAACCGAAGGAAAATTATGAATATCCGTTGCATTTGCCGAAATGTCGCCGTTGTCATCGGGACTGTCTTGTTATCAGGTTGCGTCAGTCGCGGCCCCGGCGGCGGGGCGGCGCGTGAAGTCCGTTCACCCGACGGGACAATCGCCATCACCATTCATTCCGACGCGCCGCTGGGCTACAGCATCACTGTGGACGGCAAGCCGGTGCTGGCGCGGTCGCGCCTGGGGCTGGAACTGGCCGACAATGTGAAGCTGGGCGAGAATCCCGTGGTGCAGGGCGAGCGGCGGAAATCGGCGGATCATCATTGGGTGAACCCGTTCGGCAAGAACCGCGACGTGCGGGATCATTACAATGAGTTGACCCTGACGCTGAAGGACGGCGACCGCATTTTTGACGTGGTTGCGCGGGCCTATGACGACGGCGTGGCGTTCCGGCTGGTTCTGCCCAAGCAGCCCGGCATGGATTCCTTCACGGTCACCCGCGACGCGACGGAGTTCACCTTCACCGACGACGATCAAGTCTGGGCGGGCTGGAACAACGCGGAAGGCGTCCGACCGGAGGGAGGTTTCATCGGCTCGCAAGAATGGCGATACCTGCCCAACAAGCTTTCCGGGCTTAATCCCAATTTCAAATACGGCCTGCCGTTTCTGGTCCAGACACCGGCGGCCTATGTCGCCATCACCGAGTCCGACCTGCTCGACTGGTCCGGCCTTTGGCTCGCGCCCAAGGCCGGCGCGAAGCTCACGTTGGAGGCGCAACTCGCTCCGCCGATTCCGGCGCGGCCCTGGGTGAACGGCGCGCCGGCGGCGAATGGGGCGGCGGTGGGCACGGCGGCTGCGCCGGCCGGCGAGGTTCAGAAAGGCCTGGTTGTCGCGCAGACTCCGCACAATTCACCGTGGCGGACATTCATCATCGGCCGACGGGCTGCCGATTTGATTCAAAGCGATCTGGTGTTGAACCTCGCCACGCCGGGCAGGCTCGAGGACACCTCCTGGATCAAGCCGGGCATGTCCGCCTGGGGCACGTGGTGGCCCAACGTGGGGCAAAACAATCTGCCCACGCTCAAGGAATACATTCAACTCGCCGCCGACATGGGCTGGCCATATCAATTGTCGGAAATCGGCGACAAGTCAATGGTGCCTGAATTGGTGGCCTTTGGGAAGGAACGCGGCGTGCGGATATGGTTGTGGTATCACTTCAACGACTTCATTGACAGCTCCGTCTATAAACGGGACTTTCCGATGATTGCAAAATGGGGCATCGCGGGACTGAAGATTGACTTCATTGATCGGGACGACCAGTTTGCGGTCAAGTGGTATGAAGACGTGGCCAAGACCGCGGCCGAGAACCATTTGCTGATAGATTTCCACGGCGCGTTCAAGCCGACCGGCTTGGAACGCACCTGGCCCAATCAAATCACGCGCGAGGGCATCCAGGGCAATGAATACAACAAATGGAGCAACCGGGAAACGCCCGAACACCGGGCCACGCTTCCATTTACGCGCGCGCTGGCCGGGCCGAGCGATTACACGCCGGGCGGATTCGCCAACGAGCAGCCGGCGCAGTTCCGGACCGCGCAGAAACCCACCGAGGTGCAGGCCACGCGCGCCGGCGAGCTGGCGATGTTCATCCTCATTGAAAGCCCGTTCACCGTCGCCTGCGATTCGCCCGCCGATTACAAGGATTCGCAGGGCAATTATCTCTTGGGCATGGATTTTCTCAAGGGCCTGCCGACCGTCTGGGACGAAACCCGCGGCCTGGCCGGTGAGGTGGGACAATACGTGGTCGAGGCGCGGCGCAACGGGAAGAATTGGTATCTGGCCGCGATTACTGGCAGTAACGCCCGCGAATTGCCGGTGCCGCTGAATTTCCTGGGCGCGGGCAATTGGAAAGCCACCCTCTGGGAAGACGCGCCTGACGCCGACCAGAACCCCGGGCACCTGGTCAAGAACGAGAAAACCGTGCGCTCCACCGACACGTTGCAACTGAAGCTGGCGCCCTCGGGCGG
>CAYYWB010000151.1:0-6443 GCA_964475285.1 uncultured Bifidobacteriaceae bacterium
TCGTGTTATGCTTGCCGGGATATTCGTAAATATATTTGTGGCCCCACGGATCAACCGGCAGCTTGGTCGAATTAAGATACGATCCGGGCCAGTTTTTGGCGTCAGCCGGCTGTTGAACCAAATCCCGCAGGCTTTTCGGATAATAGCCATTGTCCACGTCAAATCCGTCGAGCGCAAGTTTGATCGAGATGATGTCAGCATGGGCTGCCCGAGGACGAGCATGACCAGGGCCGCTATAAATTCTTGGCGTAACGAGCGCATAAAGGATAAATCCGATAAACACCAGCAGAAACCACCAAAATGTAAGCGACGGGCGCACATGACGTCTTCAATTAGTTTGTCCAACTGACAATGTCATCGTCGGTGCCTTCCTTGCCGTCCTGCCCGGCGGAAAGCAAATCGTAGCCGCTTTGGTTGTGTTTGCCGGGATAATAATAAATGTAAGGATTGCCCCACGGGTCCACCGGAAGCACCGGCGGATCAAAATACGGCCCGTGCCAGTTCCGGGCGTTGCTCGGCTGCTGGACCAGGTCCTGCAGGCTCTTGGGATAAAAACCGTTGTCCACCTCAAACGAATCCAGCGCGGTTTTGATGCCGCCGTGGATGTCGGCATACGCCGCCTTTTCGCGCGCCTCTTCGCCGCGGCCCGCGATTTTGGGAATCACCAGCGCCGCGAGAATGCCGATGATGGTGACGACGAGCATCAGTTCGACGAGCGTGAACGCGCGCCGGAGGAGCCGGGTTTCGGATTTTGGATTTTGAATTTGAATTTTCATAATTTGCCGGGTGTTGATTTTTTATTTGATGTATTGGCTCATGGAGAGGATCGGCAGCAACATGCCGATGAAAATGGTGCCGATGAACGCGGCGATCAGAAACAGCATGATCGGCTCGGCCAGCGCCACGGCGGTCTTGAGGTTGCGGTCCAGGTCCGCCTCGGTGACGACGGCGATGCGCACCAGCTCGCCGTCGAGCTTGCCGCTTTCTTCCGCGACGGAAATCATTTCCAGCGTCGAGCCGGAAAAGAGCATCTTGCAGTCCGCGAGGCTCTGGCCGAGCCGCCCGCCCTGCTGCACGCGCTCGATGGATTGCGCGACGGCATCCACGAGAATCTGGTTGCCGATGGAGCGGCGCGAAACGTTCAGGCCATGCACCAGCGGCACGCCCGCGCCGATCAGCGTGCCGAGCATCCGGCAGAAACGCGCCATGGCGAATTGCGCGTTGAGCGGGCCGACCAGCGGCGCCTTCAAAACCAGCCCCTCCCAGATGCGCTTGCCTTTTTCAGAGGTGAACCAGGTGCGCAACAGAAAGCCGATGGCCACAAACCCCACGAAGACAAAAAATCCGTAGGAGCGCACCAGATAGCTGGCGCCGATGATGATTTGCGTGATCAACGGCAGCGCGCCGTGGAGGCTCGCGAAAACCTTCTGGAACTTCGGAATGAAAAATATCAGCAGCACGGTCAGCACCACCAGCGCGAGGCAGAACAAAATGCACGGATAAATCATCGCGGTGATGACTTTCGATTTCAGCTCCTTTTCGCGCGCCTGGAATTCCGCGATCTGCGCCAGCACCACGTCGAGAAATCCGCCCGCCTCGCCCGCCTCGACCATCGCGACATAAACGCGCGGAAAGGTTTCCGGCGATTTCGCCATCGCGTCGGCCAGCGACATGCCGTCCACGACGAGGTCGTGAACTTCCTTCCACTTGGTCTGCGACGCCGGCGACGAAGCTTCCTTGGTCAAAATCACCAGCGCGCGGCTCAACGGCACGCCCGCCGCAAGCAGGGACGACAGGAGCCGCGTAAAATTTTCCAGTTCCTTGGACGAGACCTTGTGCCCCCCGAATTTGAAGGAAATTTTTCCCAGGCCGGCCAGTCCGGCGGGCAGGGCCGCGCCGGTTTTGGAACCCGCGCCGCCTTTTGCGGCGGCCTTTTCCGTGAGGTTGACCGGGCGCAGGCCGAGCGCCTCCATTTGCCGCAGCGCGTCGGGCCGGCCGGGGGCGTCAAGCTGCCCCTCGGCAACCTTGCCGTCGGCTTTCAGACCTTTGTATGCAAATGTGGGCATTTGAAATCAGGTTCAGGCGGCCACCGCAATCTTCGCAACGGATTCCCCGGATTGATTCTGCGTCGCGCTCTCGACTTCTTTCGCCGTCGTGACGCTCAAAACTTCATCAACGGTGGTGACGCCAGCGGCGACCAGCCGCCAGCCGTCCTCGGCCAGCGTGCGCATTCCGGCCTTGCGCGCAGCGGCGCTGATCAGGTCGGTCGAGGCATTTTCCAAAATCAGCCGGCGGATGTTTTCATCGGTGTCCATCCACTCGAAAATCGCGTGCCGTCCGTAGAAACCCGTGTTGCGGCATTCGCGGCAGCCGACGGACTTGTAAATGGTCTTGTCCGCCGGGATGCCGAGCTTGGCCTTGAACGCCTGCGCCGTCCCGGAATTGTCCGCCTCCTTGCAATGCTTGCAAAGCACGCGGACGAGGCGTTGCGCCAGCACCGCTTCTAGCGACGAGGCGACGAGATACGGCTCGACGCCCATGTCCACGAGCCGCGTGAGCGCGCCGGGCGCGTCGTTGGTGTGCAGCGTGGAGAAAACCAAATGGCCGGTGAGCGACGCCTGCACCGCGATTTGCGCGGTCTCGGTGTCGCGGATTTCACCGATGAGCACCACGTCCGGGTCGTGGCGCAAAATCGAGCGCAGGCCGCGCGCGAAGGTGAGGCCGGATTTTTCGTTGACCTGAATCTGGTTGACGCCCTTGAGCTGGTATTCCACCGGGTCTTCCACGGTGATGATTTTGCGGATGGCGTCGTTGATTTCGTTGAGCGCGGTGTAAAGCGTTGAGGTTTTGCCGGAGCCGGTCGGGCCGGTGACGAGAACGATTCCGTGCGGCAGGCTCAAGACGTGCTTGAAATGCTCGTATTCACGGGTGTTCATCCCGATTTCGCCGAGGCCGCGCAACGTGGAATTCTGGCGCAGCAAACGCATGACGACCGCCTCGCCGTGCAGCATCGGAATCACCGAGACGCGGATGTCCACGTCGGCGTCATCGAGGCGAATCTTGATGCGTCCGTCCTGCGGCAGGCGTTTTTCCGCGATGTTGAGATGGCTCAAAATTTTGACGCGCGAAACGATGGCCGGCTGGAAGCGTTTCAGTTGCGGCGGCACGGGAACTTCCTGCAACTCGCCGTCAATGCGGTAGCGGATGCGGAATTCGTCCTCGAAGGGTTCGAGGTGGATGTCCGACGCGCGCAATTCGATGGCGTCCTTCAAAACCTGGTTGACGAAGCGGATGATCGAGGCCTCGTCCTCGGCGGCCTCGTCCAAATTTGTGTCCTCGGCATTTTCATCAACGACCTGGAAACCTTTTTCCTCGTCGAGCGTGTCAATGGTGTCCGCGCCGACGCCGAGGCGTTTTTTGATTTCGCGCTGGATGACTTCGCTGGTGGCGAGGATGGGCTTGAGGTTCAAGCCGGTCATGGTTTTGAGAGCGTCGAGGCCCTGCGTGGCGAAGAGGCGGCTGGTGGCGACTTCGACCGCGCCGTTGGTGCGCTGGAGCGGAAGGAGTTCCTCCTTCAGCAGAATGCGCGCGGGAAAAAGGGAGAGAAGCTGACGATCCGGTTCAAGGTCATCCAGTGTCGTGAACGCCAGGCCGTATTCCTGCGCCAGCCAGCGCAGCACGTCCTCCTCGCTTTTCACGGTGGACTTTTCGGCAACCAGGGCCTTGGCGTCAATCGAAGACAGTTGCTTGGCGGCAACCATGCGGTCAAGCAACTGCTTCAACGGGGAATCATGGACGACGGATTCAGTCATAAAAAGGAAACGTCAGCTTCTCTGTTGTTGTGAGTTACATCAGTCCAGCAATCCCGACAAAGTCGCCTCGGCCTCCTGTGTTACAGTAAGCACTTTGCGGAGGTCAGCCTCCGCCGCGAGCAGTTTGGCTTGCTTGGTTTTTTGTGAATTCTGATATTTTGCCAGCAGATCTTTTATTTGACTGGCGGGTGCGTCAGAATCAACGGCATTTTGCAGGGCATCCCTTTCTGGATTGGCCTGTGCGGCATTAGCGCCGCCGCCACCGCCGCCGCCACCACGTCGTCCGAAACCGCGTCCGCCCGTTCCCAGGGCAGTGCGCGCGTCCACCACTTTTTGGATGAGCGGCTGAATCGCGGCCCATTCATCGTCGTTGGTGATGTTGAGAGCAGTCTGATAACGCTGCATCTGCATCTGTTGAAAATTGAACTGGCCGCCACCGCCGCCACCACCGAATCCACCACCGCCGCCGCCGCCGCGACCGCCGCGACCGCCGCCACCGCCACCGCCGAATCCGCCGCCACCGCCGGCTTGGGCGAAGATGGTGCTGGCGCTCAACAACAGAGCCGCCGCCACTCCACACATGGTTAATAGATTTCTTGCTTTCATTGTTATTCCTCTCTTGGTTGGTTTGTTAGTGTTTTTCGCGCAGGACAACATATTATGTTATGACATGCCGTCCATTGGTTGCATGAAAGCTCAAGCAGGGAACGTGCCATCGTGAAAAAACACTGTTTTTGCAGGGGAATGACAATGCCTGCTGCGCAATTGATGCTCGAACTTCCATCCGCGCTGCGCACATTTTGCGCGAGTCGTTCCACCGGTTGCCGCATTTTCAAGCCCGCGGAAAAGTTCCGTGTGTCCATGGACAATTGCCGGGCTGCTCCGACTGCGATCGGTTCGTTGATCGTTGGGTTGAAGAATAACGACGCTGTTGCCCGACACAACCAAAAGGCCATAGACCTAACGGCTGCGAATCCTTGCAGATTCTCGCACACGTTACGGCTTGGCCGCCAGAAAGTCGAGCCAAAAATGACAACGTGTTTATGCTGTAACGGTGAAGCCAAGCACTTCGCCAATTTCCGAAACAAGAATCGTGTCGTGCGTCGTTTCCGCTGCGTTCGTTGTGGGAAAACATTTTCCGAACCGCAACCGCTGGACGGGCTGCGCCTCGACAACGCCAAAGTCGTTCAAATCGTCAAGCTGCTCACAGAGGGGCTTGGTGTTCGCGCCATTGCCCGTTTCGTGGATTGTGACCCGCACACGGTTTTGGGCGTGCTGGAAACTATCGGGCAAAAATGCGAGCAGCTTCACGACCGGCTGGCGCGCAACATCAAAACCGAATCGTTGCAAATTGACGAAATCTGGAGTCGCGTTGCAATCAGCCAAAAGCGGGCAATCCCCACAGAAGATCAGCGCGGGGATTTTTACACCTATCTGGCCGTCACCGCCGATGAAAAATTCATCGTGAGTTATTCCACGGCCAAGCGGAATTATTGGAACACGGACAGTTTCGCCGAGGACGTGGCCAAGCGCATTGCCGGTCGCGTTCAAATCACAACCGATTCATACCGTCCTTACCAAACCACCATTCGGCGTCATTTGGACGAACGGGCGGACTTTGCCACAATGCAAAAGATTTACGCCGTTCCGTATAATACAAAGAGCGAATCTTGGAGACGTTACGGGCCAGCGCAATGCACCGGCGTTAAAATCAGGATTCAAACCGGCGAACCTTGCCGGGACAGAATCAGCACGTCCTTTGTCGAGCGCGCCAATTTGAGCGTGCGACATTTCAACAAGCGATTTGCCCGGCTCGGTTTGGGTTGGTCACGCAAGCTGCAAAACCACAAGCACGCAATCAGCCTGTTTATTGCCGCGCACAACTTTTGCAAGATTCACGGCACGCTTGGCACGACGCCAGCGCACAAAATTGGATTGACCGGCGAAGCGTGGACAATTGAACGATTGATTGACGAAGCGACAAAAACAGCCACGAATGAAAGCAACTGCCATGCCACGGAAAGCGGAACCGTCACAATCTAATCACACACGACCGCCAGTCCCAGCCCAAAATAAATCAAACAATTACGGGATTATGCACTTGACAAGTGAAAGCCTTTGTGCGATATTTGAGGCATGAAAGAGACATTGATGCCAACGCCAAAAGAACTGACGCTCGACAAAATAAATTCTCATTTTGCCAGTGACGACACCGCCCGCGAATACCTTGAATTGATTCTGTGGCCGCATGGCGCGGTCTGCCCGCATTGCAAAAACGCCGATGCCAAGCGCATTTACAAAATCCAAGCCAATCCCGCCAAGAAAATCCGCGCCGGTTTGAATCGCTGCGCGGAGTGCAACAAAGAATTTACCGTCACCATCGGGACAATTTTTGAAGATTCACATATCCCGCTCCGCAAATGGCTGATTGCGGCATACATGATTTGCAGTTCAAAAAAAGGAATTTCATCGCTGCAACTGCAACGCATCTTGGACTTGGGCAGCTATCGCACGGCATTGTTTATGACGCATCGCATTCGCCATGCGTTGCGTGACCCAATTTTCAACGACAAACTTTCCGGCACAATTGAAGCCGATGAAACGTATGTCGGCGGGAAAACACGCGGGCAT
>CAYYWB010000152.1:0-6384 GCA_964475285.1 uncultured Bifidobacteriaceae bacterium
GGCTGCGTCGTGAACACCAGCTTGTTCGCCGTCGCCGCGTTGACGGTGAACGTGCCGGAGGTGACTTGCGGCAGGCTGTCGCCGTTGGCATACAAAGTATTGGCGCTGCCCGCCGTCGTCGGGTTGACCGCGCTAAAAGTCGCCACGCCAGCCACCGCGTTCACCGAGAGCGTCCCGCCGTTGAAACTGGTCGTCCCGCTGCTGATCGTCACGCTGCCCGTAAAGCCCGTTATCGTGTTGCCGTAGGTGTCCTCCACTTTCACCACCACCGCCGGACTGATGGATGACCCCGCCGTCGTCGTGCTGGGCTGCGTCGTGAACACCAGCTTGTTCGCCGTCGCCGCGTTGACCGTAAATGTGCTCGAAGTCGCCCCCGTTAGCGACCCGTCGCTGGCCGTCAGCGTGTTCGCCGTCCCGGCCGTCGTCGGATCCACCGCGCTGAACGTCGCCACCCCGTTGACCGCAGACACCGTCAAGGTGCTCCCGCCCGTAAATCCCGTCGTCCCACTCCCGATCGTCACGCTGCTGCTGTCGCTCGTCACTGTGTTGCCGAATTGGTCCTCCACAATGACCGTCACTGACGGGCTGATCGCACTTCCCGCAGTCGTCGTGCCGGGCTGAACCCCGAAAGCCAGCTTGGTGGCTGGTCCGCCGAGGCTTCCGAAGGTTGCCGCCGGCATCGTGTTAACGGGAGGAGCCTGCCTGATCCTGACCCAGTAAGTGGTATAGGCGGTGTTTTGCGAGCCGCCGTCGGCCAGCGACACTTGAGTCATGCTGGAAAGATTGTAGGTGGTGTCGGCGACACTTATTGAGTCAACGTCTGTCAAGTTGGCCGCAGTCAAATTGTTGCCCTGCCATACAAGGTTGCCCTCGTAGTTGTTGCCAACTGTCAAAGTGTCCGCAATGGTAGTGAGAACGGTCTCGGTTCCAGATACCTCTTTGGACACGGCAACTTTCGTGTTGCTGTTTGCGTTCAACTTGGCCAGGTATCCATCTGTTTCAGCGTTTCCACCGGCGGTCATTCCATATCCGTTAAAAATTCTGTATCCGGACGCGAGGTTCAAAACGTTAAAATATGTTTCCGTGGCTATTCCGGCACCCTGTTGTGTTGTTGTCGGCGCAAATCCCGCAAATATGCCAAAAGCGCCGGTGGCGCTGGTGGCAGCAGTATGCGTGATGGTTACACCGTTGGTGACGCCGATGGATCCCTGTCCCGTATTCCACTCGGTCCACTTTGCGTTAAGGTCATTTGTCCCCGCAAAGTTGTCATAAAAAGCAAACACATTTGCCCCGTTGTCCAGACTGCCGTAGGTGGCGCCCGCATAGACGGCATTAAGGTTGGGGGCCACACCCGTTGCGGCCGCCGAACCGAGTATGCTGGTTCCTTTCGCGCTGAACCCCAGATAAACGGTGTAGGTGCCCCCGTTGGCGGCGATGCTGGAGTCGAGCTTCAACCACAGGACTGCAGCCGTGGCAGTGTTGTTTGTCCCGCTTTCGAGCCAACTGTTCAATTTGGTCCCCGCACTGTTGAAGAAAACGTAGTTGTCAACCGGGTTGTCCAGGTATGTCAAATAGGTATTCCAGTTCATGGAGATTTTAACCTGCGTTCCATTTGAAACGGCGCTGCTCTGCGAGTTTGTCAACGTCACGGGGACATAGACCACCACGCCGCTGGGGACGGTGATATTCGGGTCCGTCCCGGCTTGAACAGTCCTCAAAAACAACATGCAAGCGGTGAACACAAGCCACACGGTGGCCATTGCAGGCCGCGAGGCCGGAGTCGGTTTTGTTTTCATGTGTAAAAGTGATGTTTGTGGTTTCAGCGCGAGCGCCCGACGGTTCAGACTCGTTGTCTTCATGGCAATTTTAGGAATTGATGCGATCGTTAAAAGTTTTGCCGGAACCAGAAACACTGGCCGGCTTGATTAAGCGCAATCTCCGAAACTCGCGGCCCATCTCCACGGCGCACAGACCGACACCGTGCGGCGGGAAGCCGAATTGCCCGGCTTTTCGCCGGGCATTGTCTCGCCTGGTTTGCAGAGAATTCATCCGAACTTTCGATTCGGAAAACTCTTGCGGGTTGCAGGTTCCCGAATACCGGAATGATGCTACCCGATTTTGGGGTCATCGGTCAATAAAATATAATAATTATTTGAAAGACACCGCGAATGTCATAAGGCGCGGCCCTTCCCTGCGGCAGGAGCAACTTCGGCGTTGGCGATTGCAAAATGCAAACCAAAACCGGCAATCCGCCCAACACGGATTGCCGGCCAACCAAACCTCAACCCAAATCAAAGCTGCTTCATCGCATTGTCCAGTGCGGCGATGAGCGGCGTCATGCTGGCTTCCGTTTCGTCGCCCATGTTGGAGATTCGGAACGTCTTGCCCTTGATTTTCCCGTAGCCGCCGTCAATCAGGAAGTCCTGATCCTTGACCAGTTTCTGCAATTTCGGCACATCCACAACACGGCCGCCGGGACGCGCGCCGTTGCTGACGCAGGTGAGCGTGATGGATTCAAAACCTTTTTCGGGGAACAAATTGAAACCGTGCTTCGCCGCCCAGTCTCGGATGAGCTGGTTGGTTTTTTTGTGCCGCGCGTAACGATTTTCCAATCCTTCGGCAAAGAAATCATCAAGCTTGGAACTCAAGGCGAAAACGTGGCCGATGCTCGGCGTGCTGGGCGTCATGCTTTGCTCGGCGTTTTTCTGGAATTCGACAAAATCAAAATAATAGCCGCGATCCTTCGCCGTCGCAGCCCTGGCCAGCGCGGCGGGCGAGGCGACAAAAACCGCCGTGCCGGGCGGCATCGCGAACGCCTTTTGCGTGCCCGCCAGCAAAACGTCAATGCCGAGCTCGTCAAACTTCAGCGGCACACCGCTCATCGAGCTGACGGCGTCCACGATGAACATCACGTCCGGATATTTTTTCTTGAGTGCGGCAATTTCCGCAAGCGGACTCATCACACCGGTGGACGTCTCGTTGTGGATGACCGTCAGCGCGTCGAACTGGCCGGTGGCGAGCTTCGCATCCACCGCCTCGGCGCAAATCGGCGAACCCCAATCCACTTGCAGCGCCTCGGCCTGCTTGCCGCAGCGCTTGGAAACATCGAACCATTTGTCCGAAAACGCGCCGCACATGCAGTTCAGAACGCGTTTCTGCGCGAGATTGCGGATCGCGCCTTCCATCACGCCCCACGCGCTGGAGGTGGAAATATAGACAAGCTGTTTCGTGGAGAGCAGTTGCTGGAGTTGCGGCTGGATTTTCGCGTAGAGGTCTTTGAAGCCCTGCCCGCGATGGCCAATCATTGGCGAGCAAAACGCCTTGAAGGTTTTCTCGCTCACCTCGACCGGCCCCGGAATGTGCAATTTGACATGTGGCATAAATCTGCCGGCATTTTTCACAATGCGCGGATGAAAGGCAAGCGCGGCTGCGCGAATTGTCAATTTTGGTCGAGCAATTGACAAAAAAAGATTCAGCCCGGCACTCGGCTGGGCGGTCACTGCTTAACGTGATCCAACCTGGCCGCCTGTAAATTGAACTCGCGCCGTTCACCATTCCACCTCTATCATTTCACGTAGCCGTTCTTGCAGAACCATTCGACGGCTTCGGCGAAGGCCTCTTTGGGCGGCGTCTGGGGCAGGCCGAGTTCACGGATGGCTTTTCCCGGATTGAACCACATTTTTTGTTTGGCCATGCGCACGCCGGCCAGCGGCGCCTTGGGCTTCTTTCTGGTGAAGAATGAAGTTCCCTCGTCAACGTGCGCGGCGGCAATCGCGACCCAGTGCGGCACTTTCAATTTGGGCGCGCGAACGCCGCTGATCTCCTCCAGCACGGCCAGCGTGTTTTCCATCGTCCAGTTGCCCGTCTTGTTGCCCAGAATGTAACGCTGGGTCAACTGCCCCTTTTCCGCCGTGAGAATGTGTCCCACGGCCACATCGCGCACGTGAACCCAGTTCAATCCCGTTTCCAGATACGCCGGCAGTTCGCGATTCAGAAAGTCCACGATGATCTGGCCGGTGGGCGTCGGCTTCAAATCGCCCGGCCCGATGGGCGCGCTGGGATTCACGATGATGACCGGCAGACCCTCGTGCGCAAATTTCGCCGCGATCAATTCCGCCTGCCATTTGGATCGTTTGTAATCATTTGTGATGTCCGCGGCGGCAATGGTGTCCGCTTCCGTGGACGGCATGATTTCGCCGTTGACCTCCTTCGGCAGGCCGATGCACCCGACGGTGCTGGTGTAAATGATGCGCTGGCAGCCGGCATGCCCCGCCGCGTCAATCACGTTGAACGTGCCATCCACGTTTGTGGTATACATCGGCTTGTAATCCGGCATCCATAAATGGTAGCTCGCCGCGCAATGAAAACACCACTCGCACCCTTCCATTTCGCGCCGGAGCAATTTGGCGTCGCTCACATCGCCATCCACCGTTTCCACTTCCAGGCCTTCCAACCCGTGCCGGTCGCTGCCGGGCCGCACGAGCGCCTTGACGCGGTGCTTACGCGCCAAAAGTTCGCGCACCAAGTGCGAACCAATGAACCCGGTGGCGCCTGTGACAAAACATTTCATAAGCGGAATATTCTGTGACAATTCTGCAACAACACGCCGCCGCTGGCCACAAAAAGTTTTAACATTTCGCCTTCCGCTTGACTTGGCCGCGCCGCTTGGAAAAAATGCCCGCATTGTATGCCGGCCAAAAGCAATGCCAGAAACAAGCCGGGTTCCGCCAGCCAGCGCGACCTCGACATCAAAATCGGATTCATGGAAGGACTCGTCCGCCGCGATCCCGATTATGCGGATGCGCTGCAACTTCTGGGCGACCACTACACACAACGCGGCCTTTATGCCGAGGGCTTGGAGGTGGATGAGCGCCTCGCGCGACTCGAACCTAGCAACGCCGTCGTCTTTTACAACCTCGCGTGCAGCTATTCGCTCACCGACCAGTTTGACCGCGCCGCGCTCGCGCTGGAAAAAGCCTTGAGCCTCGGCTACCGCGATTTTGCGTGGCTCGCCAAGGACCCGGATTTGAAAAAATTCCGCCAGCAGCCGGCCTACGATGAAATCAAGGCCCGAATCCGCCGGATGAAAAGCAAAGCCGGCTGATTTTTGTGTTCTTTGCGCTTGTAGCGGTTAATTTTTCCGCATGAACGTCACCATCCGCGGCCTCACGCAACATTGCCGCACCGTCGCCTTCGACCGGGCGCGCAATTCCGTCCTGCTCATCGAGCAACGGCTGCTGCCGCACGAATTCAAAATCGTCGCCGCAAAAAATTACCGCGAAACCGCCCGCGCCATCACCGACATGATTGTGCGCGGCGCCGGTGCGATAGGTGCGACGGCCGCCTACGGCCTCGCCCAGGGCGCGCTCGCGTTTCGAGGAAGCAATTTGAAAATATTCACGCGCCACGTCGAAACCGTTTATCAAACGCTCAAGGCCGCGCGGCCAACCGCCGTTGATCCCGTCAATGCCATGAACGAAGTCCGCGCCGCCATGCGCGCCGGCCAAACGGTTGCCGAACAGCAATCACTCGCGCTCGCCGCCGCCGAGGAATTTGCGAACGAAGACGTGCGGTATTGCGAAGAAATCGGGCGGCACGGCGCGAAGTTGATTCGCAACGGCATGACCATTTTGACCCACTGCAACGCCGGCTGGCTGGCGTTTGTTGACATCGGCACCGCCACCGCGCCGCTGTATGCCGCGCAGGCCCAGGGCAAACAATTTCACGTCTTCTGCGACGAAACCCGTCCGCGTTCGCAGGGCGCGACGCTCACCGCTTGGGAGCTGGCGCAGCAAAAAATCTCGCACCAGATCATCGCCGACAACGCCGCCGGCCATCTGATGCAGCGCGGCGAAGTTGATCTGGTCATCGTCGGCAGCGACCGCACGCTGGGCCGCACCGGCGAGGTGGCGAACAAAATCGGCACCTACACGAAGGCGGTGTTGGCGAAGCGCCACGACATTCCATTTTACGTTGCGATCCCGCTTTCGACGATAGACTGGAACATGAGACGCGGATTGGACATACCAATTGAAGATCGGCACGAAAACGAAGTCCTCGGCGCATGGGGCGTTCCTTGGAATCTCAAATCTCAAATCCCAAATTTGAAATCGCGACGCGTTTGTGTTCGCGTGGCGAACCCGATCAGTGGCGCGCGCAATCCGGGCTTTGACGTGACGCCGCCGGAGTTGGTTACTGGCATCATCACGCCGGCGGGAATTTTCGAACCGAAGGAGCTTTGGAACCGGCGTCGCGAATTAGGTTTCGTCTGATGAAGCGTTTCGCGATGAAACTAGAACTTGCTTCGTGCGCAAAACAAATTAACTTCAATGTTCCGTGTGGCGGGGTAGCCAAGTGGTAAGGCAGGGCTCTGCAAAAGCCTCA
>CAYYWB010000153.1:0-6340 GCA_964475285.1 uncultured Bifidobacteriaceae bacterium
TGCCGTAGCGCCGCGAGAGGTTTTGGATTTCGATGATGGGCGAGTCAGTGTTCATAAAAATTTGTGGGAAACATTCAACATTCAATACCCAACTTCCAAGGCAAAGCCACGCGCGCTTCAAATTCGGCATTCGGCGTTGAATGTTTGGCTGTTGCCTTCATTTTGCCTCCTTCAACTTGCGCTCGAAGTTGTCGAGCCGTTCCTTGACGAGCGCGAGAAACGCGTCACGATCCACTTGCAGGTGGTGCGCGGCGACGATGGCCTCGTCAATTTCCTTGGTCAAAATCTTCTGGCGCGCGGACTTGGTGAACGGCGAATTACTCTCCTTGAGAAAACAGCCCTTGCCGGGGATGGTTTCGATGACGCCCTGGCTTTCCAGTTCAGCGTAAGCCTTGGCGACCGTGTTGCGGTTCACGCGCAATTCCTCGGCAAGCGGGCGGATGGACGGCAGCGGCTCGCCGGTGCGCAGCCCGCCCGACGCGGCGGCGTAGCGGATCTGGTCCACCAGTTGCAGATAGACCGGCTTGCCGGACTTGAAATCAATTTGCAGGAGCATAAAAACTTACTGACATAGGACACTATGACAGTTGGCGGCGGATGTCAAGGGGATTTTTCAGGTGGAATTTCGGGGTTTCAAAATCGCGGCGAAATTCCTCCTCGTTCTTCGTCCCCGTCCTCGATTTTGCCTGCCCGGAATGAGGGACCGCCCAAACGCGCACATTTATTTCGCCGCCGCCGCCGCTGATTTGAATTCCGCATTGCGGGAAAGACAACTTTCCTCTACGCTAACACCCGTGCGCCGCATTGGGAAAATCCTTCCATGCCGGCGTTCGGCAGGGCAATCAATGGTTAATAAAAGCCAGAAAATGAAAGGGCAGCGGACACGGGATTGCCGATAATGACGAAAATGATTCGCTATATTTGAACATTAACTGAACATCCATAAACTATGACAAACATCACACAACTTCTCGGTGACAAGGCCGACTCGCTCCTCAACTTCAAGAACCCCAAAATCGCCAAGGAACGGCTGCACCTTCCCGGCCCGGACTTTCTTGACCAGGTCTGGGGCATCTCCGACCGCAACAACCGCGTCATCGGCAGCCTGCAACGCCTGTTCGGCCACGGCCGCCTCGCCGGCACCGGTTACGTTTCCATCCTGCCGGTGGATCAGGGCATCGAACATTCCGGCGGCGCGAGCTTCGCGAAGAACCCGGATTATTTCGACGGGGAAAACATCGTGAAGCTGGCCGTCGAGGGCAGTTGCAACGCCGTTGCGTCCACCTTCGGCGTGCTAGGCTCGATCTCGCGGAAATACGCGCACAAAATTCCGTTCATCGTCAAAATCAACCACAACGAACTGCTCACCTATCCGAACAAGGCCGATCAAATCATGTTCGGCACCGTGAAACAGGCGGCGGACATGGGCGCGGCGGCCGTTGGCGCGACGATTTACTACGGATCCGACCAGGGCGGGCGGCAGATTGTCGAAGTCGCGGAAGCCTTCGCGCAGGCGCATGAACTGGGTCTGGCCACGGTGCTGTGGTGCTACCTCCGCAACAACGCGTTCAAGATCAAGGGTGCGGACGGCAAATCCACCGATTATCACCTCGCCGCCGACCTCACCGGCCAGGCCAACCACCTCGGCGTGACGATTCAGGCGGACATCATCAAACAGAAACTGCCCGAGAACAACGGCGGCTACAAGGCGCTCAACGCCGGCGGCGCCAGCTTCGGCAAATACGACGAGCGCATTTTCACCGAATTGACCAGCGACCATCCGATTGATCTGTGCCGCTATCAGGTGGCCAATTGTTACATGGGCCGCGCCAGCCTCATCAACAGCGGCGGCGCTTCCGGCAAGAACGATCTCGCCGAGGCCGTCGCCACCGCCGTCATCAACAAACGCGCGGGCGGCACCGGATTGATTTCCGGCCGCAAGGCGTTCCAACGTCCGATGAAGGAAGGCGTCGCGTTGCTCAACGCCATTCAGGATGTCTATTTGAGCAAGGAAGTCACCGTGGCATAAGCCAACGGCCGGACGAAGTTCCGGCTTTGCAAGATTGAATAGGGCGACGCTCCGGCGTCGCCTTATTTTTTGCTAAGGCTGGCGGCAATCGCAAATCACGGCTACAGTTGCGCCATGAGCGCGTTCCCCGTCAGCCCGGAAAAGGAAAGCCAGCTCGCACAGCGCATGGCCGCGCTGGGCGTGCGCGAGGCGGACATCGAGGAAAGTTTTGTCCGCTCCGGCGGCCACGGCGGGCAGAACGTCAACAAGGTTTCCACCTGCGTGATGCTGCTGCACCGCCAGACCGGCGTGTCGGTGAAATGCCAGGCCACGCGCCAGCAGGGACTCAACCGTTTCATCGCCCGCCGCCTGCTGCTCGACAAGATCGAGGAAAAGAGAAACGGGTTCATCGCCGCGCAGCGCGCCGAGATTGAAAAAATCCGCCGCCAGAAACGGAAACGCTCCCGCCGCGCCAAAGCCCGGATGCTCGCCGACAAGGCGCATCATTCCGAAAAGAAATCCGCGCGCCGGTCGGTGGTGATGGAATAACGCGGAGCGGTGCCGCCAAAACCTCGAACGGAAATATAATCTCCGATTGTATGCGAGCGGCCTGTGCGAATCTGCTAGCGTCTCCATCTATGAACACATTGATCGAAAACGCCGAGAGCCTGGAATATCTCACCAGCAACAACCTGTGGTCAAAAAACGCCGCCGACGGCAAATGCTTCGGGAATACCGGAGACGCCTTTGACGCCGCGAAAAAGGAATTGATCGGCAAATTCAACATCGTCGGTTACATCTGCCAGACCGGACAATTGATTAACTTGCACCACGGTCGAGGCAAAGGCGTTGCTGAACCCGTCGCGGCTTAAGCACTCGCGGCGCGACGAGAAAATCTGATCGCCTGCCGCTCCGGTTTCGTTGACTTCTGGAAATCGTCTCTCCGAATCATTTAGTGCCAAATGGCGCTATCGGTGTGCCAGTGTGGCGCTTTTGGCGCTATTTCGTTGGACTTAAAAAACGGGCAAAATCTGATCTGGTCCTTTGTTTACAAGACTTCCATCTATTTCTGAAATGCGGCACTGTAATTGCGAGGTAACGGGAGGCAGACAACCAATTTTATTAATTTTATGGCAAAAGTTTTAGGCATTGATTTAGGCACGACGAATTCCTGCATGGCCGTCATGGAAGGCGGCGAACCGCTCGTCCTCGAAAATTCCGAGGGCAAGCGCACCACGCCGTCGGTCGTCGCGTTCACCAAGAGCGGCGAGCGCATCGTCGGCGACGCGGCCAAGCGCCAGGCCGTCACCAACTCGCGCAACACGGTTTATTCCATCAAGCGCTTCATGGGCCGCAAATTCGACGAGGTGCAGGAGGAAATCAAACGCGTGCCTTACAAGGTCGTCAAGGCTTCCAACGGCGACGCCGCGGTGGAAATCGAAGTGGACGGCAAGACCACGCGCTATTCGCCGCCGGAAATTTCCGCGATGATTCTTTCCAAGCTGAAAGCCGACGCCGAAACGCGCCTCGGCGAAAAAATCACGCAGGCCGTCATCACCGTTCCGGCTTACTTCAACGACTCGCAGCGGCAGGCCACGAAGGACGCCGGCAAGATTGCCGGCCTCGAAGTGCTCCGCATCATCAACGAGCCGACCGCCGCGTCGCTCGCCTACGGCCTCGACAAGAAGAAGGACGAAAAAATCGCGGTCTATGATTTGGGAGGCGGCACATTCGATATTTCAGTTCTCGAAATCGGCGACGGCGTTTTTGAGGTCAAGGCCACGAATGGAGACACGCACCTCGGCGGTGACGACTGGGATAATTGCCTGATGGATTGGATTCTCGATGAATTCAAAAAGGAATCCGGCATGGACCTCCGCAAGCAGCCAGACGCACTCCAGCGCATCAAGGAAGAGGCCGAAAAGGCCAAGATCGCGCTCTCCAGCGCGCAGACTTACGACATCAATTTGCCGTTCATCACGGCGGACGCCAGCGGGCCGAAGCATATCCAGAAAAATTTGACGCGCGCCAAGATGGAGCAGCTCACCGACAGGCTTTTCGAACGCACCATCGCGCCGGTGAAGGCTTGCTTGAAAGACGCAAACATCGAAGCCGCGAAGATTGACGAGCTGGTGCTCGTCGGCGGCATGACGCGCATGCCGCGCGTGGTTGAAACCGCGCACAAGCTGGTCAACAAACCGCCGCATCAGGGCGTGAACCCGGACGAAGTCGTCGCCGTCGGCGCCGGCATCCAGGGCGGCGTGCTCAAGGGCGAGGTCAAGGACGTGCTCCTGCTCGACGTGACGCCGCTGTCGCTCGGCATCGAGACGCTTGGCGGCGTGTTCACGAAATTGATCGAGCGCAACACCACCATCCCGACGCGCAAATCGGAAATTTTCTCCACCGCCAGCGACAACCAGCCCGGCGTGGAAATCCATGTGCTCCAGGGCGAACGCCAGTTCTCCAAGGACAACAAGACCATCGGCAAGTTCCAGCTCGCGGACATCCCGCCCGCGCCGCGCGGCGTGCCGCAAATCGAGGTGACGTTCGACATTGACGCCAACGGCATTTTGCACGTCGGCGCGAAGGACCTCGGCACGGGCAAGGAACAGAAAATCACCATCACGGCCAGCAGCGGCCTCTCGAAGGACGAAGTCGAGAAGATGCGTCGCGACGCCGAGGCGCACGCGGACGACGACAAGGCCAAGCTCGAGGAAATCCAGACGCGCAACGAGGCGGACAACGCCGTGTATCGCACCGAGAAATTGATCAAGGACAACGCGGACAAAATTTCCGGCGACGACAAGGCCAAGCTCGAAGCCGCCCTCGGCGCGGTGAAGGAAGCGCTCAAAGGCTCGGACGCCGCCGCCATCAAGTCGGCGAACGAGAAATTGGGCGAAATTGCCCAGACCGTCGGCGCGGAACTTTACAAGGCCGCGGCGGCGAAGGCGCAGGCCGAGAAATCCAAATCCGCCGGCGGCGAGCCGAAGGCCGGAGAAGCCAAGTCCGACGACAAGAAGAAGGACGAAGGCGTGATTGACGCGGAAGTCGTGGACGAGAAGAAGTAATTGACGGGAAAGAATAGCCTTAACAAAGGAAATTACATGAATGCCGAACGCCTACACGCAATTGCAGTAGCTTTACACAAAGAAATGGTGGCTACTCAAACGGTTGCACAAATCGAGGCATTGTGTAATTCGCTCCAGCAAGTGCTGCAACAAGGTAACCATCCTCAATATCAAGAAAATCTGGCGAATAATCTCAAAAAAACCTATTCCACACTTTCGGCTTGTCCCAGCGACAACTTTAGTCCGGCTTGGAAACAACTTTTATCAGAAATGGGCGGCACGCCTTTTTTTGGCCTATCGCTGAAAGCCGCCGTTGAGGAAGTATTCCAAAGAAATCAAATTACGCCGGCTGTGGCGCTCAAGGAATTACAGCAACTTTCCCAGAGGTTGAATGCATTCCAACAGGCGCTTGATCAAATTCTCGCAGCATTCAAACAGTTCAAAATCGGAAATGAAAAGCTTGAGCCGGGCGAATGTGAGATCGGAATGCTTATTCCAAGGGATGCCGTAGGCAATAATCTAAATGGTTTTGCGCAAGAACTGAAAGAGCTTATTTTCGTGCTGAATACTTTTTCTGAAGTGGCCACCGGAACGCCGGACGAACTTTCAATAAAAACAATCTCTTCTAGCGACCTAACCGTTTATCTTAACGCACAAGCTCCTTTTGCCGCCTGTCTGGCCGTTGCCATTGAACGGATCGTTGCGCTTTACAAACAGCTTTTAGAAATCAAAAAAATCAGAAGTGAATTGCTCAAGCAAGGCGTGCCAGACAAACAAACTGCGGGCATTGAAGACTATGCAAATAATGCCATGGATAATGGCATAGAGGCGCTAACAGTTGAAATTCTTGAGAAGTATCATCCGGGAAAAGACGGGCATCGAAAAAACGAGTTGGCAAATGCCCTTCGTGTTTCGCTCAACCGGATAGCCAATCGCATTGACCGTGGATACAACATCGAGGTTAAGGTAGAGCCGGTGAAGCCAACGGCGGAAGATAACGAAGAAGTTAAGAAAACCGCCGAGCAAATCGGGACCATTCTAGCGGCTTCAAAAAACATGCAGTTCATGAAACTTGAAGGAAAACCAATTCTCCGGTTGCCTGAAAACGTGGACAAACAAAAACCGAAGAAAGAATAACGGACGATTCGCAATAACACTTTTCCCGCCGCGAGTGCGGACCGGGAGTTAATTCGGACAAACCAAACAACAAAACAAAAAGACAAACTATGGCACTAAACGTTAAACCGATCGGCGACCGCATTTT
>CAYYWB010000154.1:0-6287 GCA_964475285.1 uncultured Bifidobacteriaceae bacterium
CGCGCGCATTTTTTCCGCCTCCACAATCGCCAGCATCCGCCGCAAATCCTCCGGAATGGAAGCGCTGATCAGGAGATAATCAAAATGGTTCCATTGCGCGATCTCCCGGCGCGCGACCGCGAGGCGTTTTTGAATTTCCGCCGCCGAATCCGCCGCGCGATTTTTCAGGCGCGTCTCCAGCACCGCAATGGACGGCGGCGTCAGAAACACCGACACCAGCGCGCGCTTCAATTCCGGCTCCGCGTGCGCGCGCCCGCGAATTGTCGCCGCGCCCTGCACGTCCACGTTCAGCAACACGTCCCGGCCCGAACGCAGTTTGTCCAGCAATTCGGACTTCAAAATGCCGTAGCCGCGGCCAAACACCGTCGCGTGCTCGATGAATTCCCCCGCCACCACGCGCCGGTCAAATTCCGCCGGGCTGAAAAAATAATAATCCACGCCGTCCTTTTCGCCCGGACGCGGTTCACGCGTGGTGCAGGTGACGGCGCGCGTCATTTCCGGCCGCGCGGCGAGCAGTTGATTGCACAACGTCGTCTTGCCGCCGCCCGACGGCGCGGAAATCAATATCAGCAGCGGCGCAGAATTTATGTTCTGGCTTCCGGCTTCTGGCTTCTGGCTTCTGGTTTTCATTCCACGTTTTGCGCCTGCTCGCGGAACCGTTCCAGCTCCGCCTTCAGCGTCACCACCTCGCGCGAAATCACCGCGTCGTTCGCCTTCGAGCCGATGGTGTTGATTTCGCGGTTCATTTCCTGCGCGAGAAAATCCAGCGTCCGCCCGACCGGCTCCTTCGATTTGCGGCAATCCTCGAACTGCTGGAAATGGCTTTGCAGCCGCGTCAATTCCTCCGTGATGTCCGAGCGGTCGGCGAACACAACGACCTCTTTCAAAAGCCGCTCGTCGTCCGGCGCGATGGATTCAATGCCCGCGCTTTTGATTCGTTCCAGCAAATGCTTCCGGTAATTCTCCGTCGTCTGCGGCGCCTGCTTCTGTATATTGCCCGCGCTCTGGCGCATCACGCCGATGCGTAGCGCCAGGTCCTCCGCCAGATGCGCGCCCTCGCGCCCGCGCATTTTCACAAGCGCGGCCAGCGCCTGCTTGAGCGCCTTCTCCACCACCGGCCAGATGCCTTCCGCGTCCACCAGTTCCCCGTCCGTCTGGAAAACGCCGGGCGCGCGGAGAATTTGGTCCAGCGAGACCGCGCCGGAAATTTTCAGCGACTTCGCCAGCCGCGCCAGTTCCGTCGCGTAGGCCTTCGCCAATGGCAGGTTGAGGTGCGCCCGCGCCGCCAGCTTGCCGTCCGCCGCATGGATGCCGATGCGCGCCGTGACGCGCCCGCGCGCGATCTGCGCATTGATGGCGTCGCGCACCGGCGATTCGAGCATTTCCAGCTCGCGCGGCAGGTTCACGGAAATTTCCGGCTGCCGGCGGTTGACCGCGCTCAACTCCACGGTGATTTTGAAGCCGTCCCGCGCGCATTCGCCGCGCCCGCAGCCCGTCATGGATTTCATCCCGCGTAATATGCAAAAATCCCCCGCGGCTGGCGAATGAATTTTGGTTTCATCCTAATCGCAATCGCAATCATGATCTTGATCCGCTGAAACCGATCACGATCAAGGGCAGGATTGGGATTACGAACCACCAAGGGCAAATCCGACGATGACAATCAGTGGGATGCACAAACCGAATAACTTTTCTGAGCTTTCGGGAGAAGATTTTTTTGGCAAATGGGCGGAAACAGCTTAAGCAAGCAGGGTAATTTCTTATATGGCAAGGCGCATCAAACAACCGGTTCTCTTTCCTGCTGCCTTTCGCGCTTGACACTTCTTGATTCTCGGCGCGACAGTGCGTGTCACCACCAACAAATATGTCTAAAATCACCTGCGTTTACTGCGGTAAATCTTTTGAAATTAATTCTTCCCTGGCGGGTCAGCCGGACAAGTGCCCCCATTGCGGCTCGGATAATTCTGTTGCCGTCAGCCGTGCCCACAAGATGGGACTCCCGCAAATTCGGCCTGCGGCGGAACGTGAGCCGGCTGATTCCATCGTGGCGCCCGTTGCCAATCAGATCGTAGACAACATCGAGAAAGTTATTGTCGGCAAGCACAATGAAATCATCCTGACGGTCATGGCCTATTTCGCCGGCGGTCATGTCTTGCTGGAAGATGTGCCAGGGGTCGCCAAAACGGTGCTGGCCCGCGCTTTTGCGCGCACCATCGGCGGCAGTTTCAAACGGATTCAATGCACACCAGATTTGTTGCCCAATGACATTACCGGCAGTTCCGTTTTCAATCCCAAGACCGCAGATTTTGAGTTCCGGGCCGGGCCGGTCTTTGCGCAAATTGTTTTGGCGGATGAAATCAACCGCGCCACACCCCGGTCACAAGCGGCCCTGCTGGAAGCCATGGCCGAGCGTGCCGTGACTGCGGACGGCGCGCGTTACGAACTGCCAGCCCCATTCTTTCTGGTGGCCACGCAAAATCCGATTGATCACGAAGGAACATTTCCTTTGCCGGAAGCACAACTGGACAGGTTTATTGCGCGGTTGAGCCTGGGCTACCCGGGTTTGGAACATGAGGTGGCCATGTTGCAAAGATTTGAAACGCAGGATCCGTTGGACACATTGGAAACGGCGGTAACCACAGAAGACGTCATTGCCTGTCAACAAGCGGTCCGGCAGGTTCGCGTGGATGAAAAGGTTTCCCGTTACATTGTGGAAATCATGCGGGCCACGCGGGAACATTTCGATGTCATGCTGGGCGGCAGTCCACGGGCGTCCATGGCTCTGTCACGCTGCGCGCAATCATTTGCCGCCATCCACGGGTATGGTTTCGTTCTGCCGGATGACATCAAGCAGGTGCTGCCCTATGTTTTGGGGCACCGCATCATTTTGCGTCCGGAAAGCCGTTTGCGCAAAAAGAACGTGCCTGCGGTTTTGGAAGAAATCATGAATTCGGTGGTCGTGCCGACGGTGAGCGCTCCTGATCGTTGATCATGAAATGGATTCTTGGCATAGCCGTCTTGCTGGTGTTGGGGCTGTGGTTCCATTTGAACCTGCTCGTCTATGCCATGTATGTGCTGGGTGGTGTTCTGCTGCTGGGCCGGTTTCTGGCACACTCATGGACGGAGAATCTCGTGGCGCGGCGGTTGGCAGTGGCCGAAGTGTGTGAAATCGGCGACTCCATCCGCGTGACCGTGGAAGTGGAAAATCGCGGCCGCCTGTCGGTTCCGTGGATCCTGTTGGAGGATTCCCTGCCCATCGCGTCGCGGCACCAAGGGCGACCGCGTTTGCAAGTTGACGGGCCGCGGGTCGCACTGACCCGGCTGGCGCCGGGCGAGACGGAAGCGGTGTTTGAGTATGACGTCAAATTCCTTCAACGCGGCTATTTTCAATTTGGTCCGATGCTCGTGGAAACGGGGGATGTCTTCGGCCTGCATCGGCGATACCAACTGATGACCGAGCCGCAGTTCGTCCTGGTGTTTCCCAAGGTTTTGCCCTTGCAGGGTTACAATCTCGCATCGCGACGGCCAATCGGCGAGATCCGCGTGGCGCACCGGCTGTTTGAGGATCCCACGCGGCTGGCGGGCGTGCGCTTGTTTCAACAGGGCGATCCGCTGAATCGCGTTCATTGGCGGGCCACAGCCCGGACCGGACAGTTGCACAGCCGCGTCTATGAAAATTCCCGCGTGGCCGGAGCCACCCTGCTGCTTGATTTTCACGAACTGAGTTATCGCGGCTCGGTTGGGGCGGGTTCGGCCGAACTCGCCATTGTGACCGTTGCGGCTTTGGCCAACGCGGTGTTCCTTCAAGGCCAGCAAATTGGCCTGGTCACCAATGGCCGCGATGCCGCCGACCGCATCCGCGAAGAAGGCTGGCAAGGGGAATTCCTGAATCGGACTATGGCCCGGCAACAAGCCGACACCGTTGTCGAAAACACCCGGATGCGTCCGGTTGTGGTGCCGACGCGGAAAAGTTCCGATCATTTTCTGCGCATTCTCGAAACCCTGGCCCGTCTGGAGCCGACCGACGGCCTCGATTTTTCAAGTCTTGTCAGCGAGGCGGCAATACAGCTTCCACGGGATGCCACCGTCGTAGCTGTGCTTGGCCGTGTGACGCCCAAGATGGCGCAGTCGCTGGGGGAATTGGTCCGGCGCGGTTTTTTGGTCACGGCCATCGTCGTTGGCTTTGGCAGTGACGCGTTGCCGGACTGGGCCAAGCCGCCGGACTGGGCCGAGATTCTGCTCGCCCAAAACATTAATTTTCACATGGTCAGTTCCGAAGACGGCGTCACGAATCTCTGCGCCCAGGCAATCACCCGGTAACATGGACACAGGCAAACCAACCAAGACACTCGCAGATTTCCTGGTCATTGCCGTCAGCCCGGCATTGATCATGGTCATGGTGCATAGCGTTTGTTTTTTTCTGGTTGAAGTCTTTTACCGCGGAGAGGCCGCCGGTGGCGTGCGTTGGGTGCTGTTTTGGTTCGTTCTTGCCGTGGTGCTCATCGCGCGCATCGGCATCGAGCAGGGAGACGGGCAGGCGATGATTTATGGACTCGCCTTGGCGTGTGTGACCTGGCTCTACCTGTCCACAGTTCAACCCAATGTGGTGTTCGGCGCGCTCTTGCTGGGCATTGTCTGGTTCACAGCTCACAAGCTCACTTGCAACTGCACCCTGATTGACGAGGAGGCGGATGCTTCCGGCCAGGGATTGTTACAGACCCTCCGGCAACTGCCCCGGCGATTCAAGAAGGAGCAGGTTCCCGCCGCCAAAACTGTCGCCACACCGAAAGCATCCGTATCGGTTCCATCGCCGAAGAAGGAGAAAGCCGCCAGTTCGCAAATACCCGGCATCTGGCTGATTTATTATTCATTGGCCGCCCTGCCTCTGTTTGGTCTGGGCCAGACCTTATTGCCGGCCGGCGATTTGGCTGCGCGGCAGCAAGGCTTCGCTTACCTCTTTTTTTATCTGGCCGCCGCCTTGGGGTTGCTGGTGATCACCAGTTTTCTCGGACTGCGGCGTTATCTGCGGCAGCGGCACGTGGTCATGCCCGGCAAAATTGCTCTGGGTTGGATTCAATTCGGCGTCGTGGGCGCCGCGATTGTGCTGTGCCTGTCGTTGTTATTGCCGCGCCCCGGTAGCAGCGAAGCCTGGGGCACTTTGCGTTATCATGTGGATTATCAATTGCGCCGCGCCAGCGAATTTGCCGCCCGGTTCAGTCCGCACGGCACCGGTTCTGGTCGCGCCGGCAATACGGCCCCGCCCGGCGGCCAGCAGGAGAATAAACCGACGCAACCCGGTCAGGCGTCCAACCCGAATCAGGACCAGAACACCGGTGCGAATGACCAAGGTAATCAGCAATCTGGCGGTGCATCCAAACAAGGCACACCGACAGGGCAGGAAGGCAATGGCAATTCGGGGAAGACTTTGCCAAGTTTGTCTCCCTCGGCCAGTTCGATCTATCCATGGGTTAAAATTCTCTTTTGGTTTATCGCAGCAGCAGGCCTGATCTGGATGTTGCTCCGGTATCGGGTGGTCATTTTGACGGCATTATGGAGAACCTGGGCGGCCCTCAGTAATTTCATTGCGGAACTGCTGGGGTTTTTCCGGCCAGCTACACAAGCGCCGCAACCGGCGTCAAAAACAGCCGGAGTTACGCCTTTCAAAATGTTAAAAAATCCATTCCTCACAGGCGGGGATCGGATATGGCCACGGGAAGAACTGATCATTTACAGTTACGACGCACTGCAAAGCTGGGTGATGGAACAGGAGGTCAAACATGGTTCGCCGCAAACCCCGCGTGAATTTTGCCGTCAGCTTGAAGAGGAAATGCCGGAAGCCGCCAATGCACTGAAACATCTGGCATTTGTCTACGGGCATGTGGCGTATGGCGGTTCCGTTCCTGACAACTACGATCCGGAACATCTGCGCTTGCTCTGGGATTATATGTCCAGCCCACGACCAATTCGGTCCAAGCGCGAAGAACAAGTGTTAAGCAGTTAGAACACGACCCGTTTGACCCGATTTCTGACCCCATCCAAAAGCTCTGTTTTTACCTGATTTAACTGGCATTTCCGAGAAACCACGGGCAGAGCCATGACCCGCCGCCCCATTACGAGATCGCGACCGCTCCAGCCGAATGTCGGCCAAGGGATAGTCACCGGAGCAAGATTCGATTTCATGCGTTACAGTGTAACAACATGTCAAGCGAATCAACGTAAGTCGTTTATTTATATGGTGCCGACGGAGGGGGTCGAACCCACACATCCTCACGGATACCAGATTTTGA
>CAYYWB010000155.1:0-6228 GCA_964475285.1 uncultured Bifidobacteriaceae bacterium
AACGCATCAGAATTCGTCTCAAGGCCTATGACCACCGGGTCATAGACCAGTCGGCCCGCGAAATCGCCGACACCGTCAAACGCACCGGCGCGCGTGTCGCCGGCCCCATCCCGCTGCCGACCCGCATCGAGCGCTTCACCGTCCAGCGCTCGCCGCACTCGGACAAGAAGTCGCAGGAAACTTTCGAGCAACGCACCCACAAGCGGCTGATTGACATTCTCGATCCGACCGCCAAGACCGTGGACGAATTGAAGAAGCTCAATTTGCCCGCCGGCGTGGACATCACCATCAAGATTTAACGGTGTAACAATTCAACCATTTAACGATTTGCGAATTTTATGCCACTTGGACTTTTAGGAAAAAAACTCGGCAGCGCGCGCGTCTATAATGCGAGCGGCGCTCTGATTCCCGTCACCGTCGTGCTCGCCGGCCCCAACCGCGTGCTGCAGGTGAAATCGCAGGCGGGCAAGGACGGCTACAACGCCGTGCAACTCGGCTTCGGCGACCAGAAGCCGCAGCGCATCGCGAAGCCCGCGCTCGGCCACCTCGTCAAATTCGGCGCGCTCGACAAGGCTGCGGCAGAAAAGGCCCGTGACAAGGGCGACAAGACCGCGCTCGTCGGCGTGATGAAGATCAAGGAATTCAGGAATTTCTCGAAGGACGTGAAGCCCGGCGACCTCGTCGGCCCGACGCTGTTCGCGCCCGGCGATTTTGTGGACGCGATTGGGATCACGAAAGGCCAGGGCTTTGAAGGCGTGATGAAACGGCATCATTTCGGCGGTGGTCCTTCCACGCACGGTCACAAGGGCTGGCACCGTCGCGGCGGCGCGATCGGCGAGCGCCTGTTTCCGGGCACGGTGCTGCGCGGATTCAAGATGCCCGGCCACATGGGACAGGTGAGGCGCACCACGCAGAATCTCGAAATCATCCAGGTGCGCGAGGCGGACAATTTGCTGCTCATCAAGGGGGCGATCCCCGGAGCGGAAGGCGATTATGTCGTCATCCGCGAATCCAAGAAACGTCCAAAGGGCTGGAAACCGCCGGTCAGCCTCGCGCCGATGAAGCGCAAGGGCGCCGAAAAGAAGGTCGAAGCCAAACCGGCGGAAGCCAAGAAATAATTTAGGCCATGAAAATTGCCATTAAAAATATCGCAGGAAAAGACCAGGGCGAACTGGAAGTGAAGTTCCCGCTGGTCGAGGACGGCAAAGGCACGCAGGCCGTGCATGACGCCGTCACCGCTTATCAGGCGGGACAGCGCAGCGGCACCGCTTGCACCAAAAACGTCGGCGAAGTTGCCGGCACGAACAAAAAGCCGTGGCGCCAGAAAGGCACCGGACGCGCGCGCGCCGGCTCGTTCCGCTCGCCGCTGTGGGCGGGCGGCGGCGTGGTCTTCGGCCCGAAGCCGCGTGATTTCGCAAAAAAAGTTTCCAAGAAAACGCGCTCGCTCGCGTTGCGCAAGGCGTTGAGCGAACGGCTCAAGGCCGGCGACGTGATCGTCGTGGACGACTTGAAATTGAATTCGGCCAAGACGAAGGATTTCGTCGGCGTCATCGCCGCGCTGGAATTGAAGGGCACGACGCTCGTCATCGCGCCGGCGGACAAGAATCTCACGCTCGCCTCGCGCAACATCCCGAACGTGGCGCTGGCCACGAGCGATTCGCTGAACACCTATGACGTGCTTCGTCCCGACAAGCTGCTGTTCACGAAGAGCGCATTTGAAAAAGTCTCCGACCGTCTGACCAAGGAATAACATGAACGCTTTTGAAGTCATCAAGACCGTCCGCCTGACGGAAAAAGGCACGCGCCAGGGCGAGAAATACAATCAATACACCGTCGTGGCCGACCGCCGCGCGAACAAGACGGAAATCCGCCAGGCCGTGCAGGAACTGTTCAAGGTCAAGGTCATCCGCGTCAACACACTGAACGTCCATGGCAAATTGAGACGCCAGCGCACCGCGCAGGCCGGCAAGGCGCCCGATTGGAAAAAAGCCATCGTCACCTTGAAAGACGGCGACAAGATTGTTTTGACCTAGCCGAAATTTGGAATCACGAACGGCGCGGAAATTCATCCGCGCCGTTTTTTATTGCGACAGTGCATTGAATTGGCCGTTTCCATTTCGGAATTCGGGTTGGAATTTCCCATCTTTGCCCCTGTGCGCCTTTGCGTTAAACTCGCGTCATGCAACTCGACAAGCTGACGCTCAAATCACAGGAGGCGGTGCAGGACGCGCAACGCCTCGCGCGCGAACATTCGCATCAGGAAATTGACGGCGAGCATCTGCTGCTCGCGCTGCTCGGCCAGACGGAGAGCCTCGTGCCGGAATTGCTGGCGCGCATCGGCGTGCCGCCCGACCAGCTCCAGCCGGATTTGGAAAAGGAACTCGCGCGCCGGCACAAAATCCAGGGCGGCGACGAACCCTACGCCGGGCGCGATTTGCAAAAGGCGCTCGACGCCGCGCAGTCCGAGGCGACCAAGCTCAAGGACGATTACGTCAGCACCGAACATCTGCTGCTCGGCCTGCTCGACGAGGCGAGTCCGTCGCTCAAGAAGATTTTCACCGCGCACGGCCTCAAGCGCGACGCGGTGCTCAAGGCGCTCGCGGAATTGCGCGGCAATCAGCGCGTCACCGACCAGCAGCCGGAAGGAAAATTTCAGGCGCTGGAAAAATACGGCCGCGATCTCACGGCGCTCGCGCGACAGGGGAAGATTGATCCCGTCATCGGCCGCGACGAGGAAATTCGCCGTGTGATGCAGGTGCTGACGCGCCGCACGAAAAACAATCCGGTGCTCATCGGCGAGCCGGGCGTTGGTAAGACCGCCATCGCCGAAGGTTTGGCGCGCCGCATCGTCAGCGGCGACGTTCCTGAATCGCTCAAAAACAAGCGGCTCGTGGCGATGGATTTGAGCGCGATGATTGCCGGCGCGAAGTATCGCGGCGAATTTGAGGACCGGCTCAAGGCGTTCCTCAAGGAAATCACCGCGGGCGAGGGTAAAATCATTTTGTTCATTGACGAGTTGCACACCATCGTCGGCGCGGGCGCGGCGGAAGGCGCGACGGACGCGGCGAACATCATGAAGCCGCAGCTCGCGCGTGGCGAATTGCGCTGCGTGGGTGCGACGACGCTGGATGAATACCGCAAGCACATCGAGAAAGACCCGGCGCTGGAGCGGCGCTTCCAGCCGGTGCAGGTGAACGAGCCGACGGTTGAGGCGACAATCGCAATTCTGCGCGGACTGAAGGAGCGTTACGAGGTGCATCACGGCGTGCGCATTCAGGATTCCGCGCTCGTGGCGGCGGCGACGTTGTCGCACCGCTACATCACCGACCGGTTTCTGCCGGACAAGGCGATTGATCTCGTGGACGAGGCGGCGTCGCGCATCAAGATGGAACTGGATTCCAAGCCGACTGAACTGGACCAGTTGGACCGGCAGATTTTGCAACTGGAAATAGAACGCACTTCGCTGGCGAAGGAAAAAGATTCCGCGAGCAAAGAGCGGCTCAAGTTGATTGACAAGCAAGTCGCGAACTTGAAGGACAAATCCAAGGCGCTGACCGCGCAGTGGCAGAACGAGAAAACGGCGGTCAACGCCGTGAGTATTGTGCAATCACAGCTTGAGCAGGCGAAGATCGAGTTGGAGCAGGCGCAGCGGAAAGGCGATTTGAGCAAGTCGGCGGAGATCCAATACGGGAAGATTCCCGACTTGGAAAAGAAGCTGGCGAAGATGGAAAGCAGCGCAGGCGTCTCGCCTGCGCAGTCCGGGGAAAAGGACAGGCGGGACGCCCGTCCTACTTTGCTCCGCCAGGAAGTCACCGACGAAGACATCGCCAAGGTTGTCGCGGCGTGGACGCATATTCCCGTTTCACGAATGCTCGAAGGCGAGCGGCAGAAGCTGGTGAAAATGGAGGAGCGTTTGGCCCAGCGCGTCATCGGACAAAAGGCAGCTATCAAAGCCGTGTCCGACGCCGTGCGCCGCGCACGGTCGGGATTGGGCGATCCGAACCGGCCCATCGGCTCGTTCATTTTTCTCGGCCCGACCGGCGTGGGCAAGACCGAGACGGCCCGCGCGCTGGCGGAATTTTTGTTCGACGACGAGAACGCCATGGTGCGGATTGACATGAGCGAATACATGGAAAAGTTTTCCGTGCAACGGCTCATCGGCGCGCCGCCCGGCTACGTCGGCTACGAGGAAGGCGGGCAGTTGAGCGAGGCCGTTCGCCGCCGGCCGTATTCCGTGGTGCTCTTCGACGAGATCGAGAAGGCGCATCACGACGTCTTTAACGTGCTGTTGCAGGTGCTCGACGATGGCCGGCTCACCGACGGTCAGGGCCGCACGGTGGATTTCAAGAACACCATCGTCATCATGACCAGCAACCTCGGCTCGCCCATGATTGCGGAATGCGGATCGCGGAATGCGGAATTAGAAAAATCCGAAATCCGAAATCCGAAATCCGAAATGGAAAAGGCCGTGCTGGCGGAATTGAAGCGGCATTTCCGCCCGGAATTCCTGAACCGCGTGGACGACGTCATCATTTTCCAAAGTCTCGACGAGGAGGAATTGGCAAAGATTGTGGAAATCCAGATCGGGCGCTTGGAGAAACGGCTCGCGCAGCAAAACCTGACGCTGGACGTGGATGCTGCCGCGAAGAAACTGCTGGCCAGGGTAGGCCACGATCCGCAATTCGGCGCCCGCCCGCTCAAACGCGCCGTGCAGGAGCAACTGCTGAATCCGCTGTCCATGAAACTGCTCGAGGGCGAGTTCAAGCCGGGTGACAAAGTCAAGGTGGCGACGAAAGGCGACGAATTGGTTTTTCAGCGGAAATAAGTGCGAGCTGCACGGGCATTTTCAACGCAAAGATGCAAAGCCGCCTGCCCCGGCTTAAATCAACGGTTGCGCGGGTTCAGTCGGAAGATAATTTTGAGGGATAAAATTACCGCACTTTTGCTGCACCCATTCAAAAGATCTTGATTATGAATGGAGCGGGTGAAGGGAATCGAATCATGGCTGTAATTTTTCATAATTCGCTAAATTGCTCAATAACAGTGCATTCCGAACTTCCTAACCTCAACATACCCGCATCAAAAAGCACGGTGACGAACGATGGCTGATGCAAACTGATGCAACTGCCAGCGGCGTTTCCCGCCGTTACGCGTTGGTGCAAAGTTAGCACAGTCCGGCGAATATGCGAGATCGTAATCAAAGAAATTTTCTGGCTCATGCGGGTTAGTAGTCGGACGGCAAAAGAATCGTGGTCAACCGGCGGTCGGCTTCTGTGATCAACCAAAATTTGTTGCCGTTGGTGGCGTGATAAACCGAAAGCAGGCGCAAGCCAGCGCGGAGCGCCAATTCATTTTCTCTCCGGTCGGCGGCGTCGAGGTCGCCAAAGTCACCGCATATAAGTATCCAGACTTGATACCGTATGAGTCTGTGGTTGACGCCGTTGCCCTCAAGCTAAAGGCGAGCGGTTACAAAGGTGAAAGCCGCGAAGCGGTTATGGAGACGTTTGCGAACGAGGCGCGAAAGGAGATTCTCGCAGAGAGTGGCGGTAATGTAGGTGGCAGCGGAAGTGAACAAAGCACCGGTCAGCAACAAGCCGCATCTGCGCCCGAAGTGCAGCCCATTCCGTCCGCCGATGGAACGCTGGCAATGCTCAAGGTGGGTGACAAAGTGTTCTACAACGTGACCGTCACCACAGTTACGCCCGCAAAAATTTATTTCACTTACTCCGGTGGGACGGACAGCGCGAAATTGAAAGACCTCTCCCCCGCCTTGCAAAAGTATTACAATTTCAATCCCACCAACGCGGCGAACTTCGAGCGAAAATAAATACGCGGCCACTTCCCAAATTCGTTTTCGTGGGTAAGGGCAGCTAGGGGTAAATCAACCCCCGCCGTGGGGAAGGTATCCCTCTTAATCAGACGCGACTTGACAAGCCGCGCCCCGTGTCTCCACCGCCAACCTGCTGCCTGCTGCTCGCCCACCGGACGCGCTTTGATTCGACAGGCATCGAAATTTTTTTTGCCACAAATGACCTGTGGCGGCATTTGATGAGCGGAGATGGTGGAAACACCTGCCCATTTTTCCGGGTCAAAAACGATTCAATCCCGCAAAGTCCGTTCAAGGAAATCCAGCGAAGTTTTGGGAAGCCCATATCTTACTGCATATCTTACTTTAGGGCGTGTTAACACTAATTGACATTTGGGATAAATTGGTGACAATGGGCCGAT
>CAYYWB010000156.1:0-6171 GCA_964475285.1 uncultured Bifidobacteriaceae bacterium
CGCCGCCGGTGTTGATGGTGATGGTGTCGGCGGTTTCGGTGGCGCGCAGTTCGGGGGCGGGCACGGCGGCGGAGCCGGCGCCGACAGAAAGTTCCAGCGGGCCGGCAATCGAGGAGTCGGCGACGATGGCGTTGCCGGACCATTTCACGGAGCCGTCGGGCCACGACGCCAGCGTCCAGGTTTGGACGGGGACGGATTTGCCATCGGCGGTGCGCAGCGTGACGGAGTCGGTTTTTTTCAGCGCACCCTTCGGCCACGGCACGCCCCAACTCACGCTTTCCGGCGCGGCGGGCGCGGCGCCATCGAGCCACTTGAGCGTGACAGTCGCCGGGGCGTCAGCGGCGTGAGCAACAGCGAGATTCAAAGAAAACGCCGCGGCAGCGGCGAGACAGCGGAACGCGAATTTATTTTTCATGGCACGGTGAAAGCCTGAAAATGTTAGCAGGGATGCGGGCGAATGAAACGAAATTTATTTTTCGCGCAAGAATCCCCGGTTCTGAAATCGCTTTTGTTCAGTTGCCGCAGCAGTTCATTAACAATGTCTGCTTCCATCTTGCGTTGATCCGCTATCTTCATTTATCGTGGCAACCAATCCCGATGAACCGATCAAACTTGTTTCTCAACCATTCAACTGAAAGGAAATCCATGTCTCTCTCCTTCGAGAAGCGGCGCGATAAACGCCTCCACAACGCGGGCGGGAAAATTGCGCGGCAATTTTTTCTGATTTGTTTGTTTCCCGCCTTGTCCATTCCGGCCTCCATCTTCGCCGCACCGGTTCCCGTCGCTGGCGACGCGCCTGTCGCCGTCGAACGATTGCGCCCGGACAATCCCGCCGTGCTGCCGATGACCGGCACCTGGCGATTCAAGCTCGAACATGGCACCAGCCCCGCCGTCAGGGGTGGACTTCCCGCCGACACTCCGTTGCCCGATTTCGCCGCCACCACTGCCGATGACGCTGACTGGAAGACAATCCCCGTTCCGGCCAATTGGGAAGTTGAAGGCTTTTCCATCCCCACTTATCAGGAACGCTTCGGCAACATCTCCGATGACATCGGCCTCTACCGCCGATGGGTGGATGTTCCTGCTTCATTTGCCGGCCAGCGCGTGTTCTGGCATTTCGATGCCGTTTATGATGGCGCGGAAATTTTTGTAAATGGCCAGCGCTGCGGTTATCACGAAAGTGGTTTCACCGCGTTCGATATTGACGTGACTGCCACGCTCAAGCCGGGAGAAAAAAATCTCTTCGCCATCCGGGTCTATAAAAAAACCTCCTCCGGCAATTTGGACAAAGGCGATTTCTGGTGCCTTGGCGGCATCCCTCGCGAAACTTATCTCGTCGCCCTGCCGCCCCTGTATGTGGATGATGTCACCGTCGTCACCGAGTTGGATGCCAATTACAAAGATGCCGCGCTCAAATCCACCGTCCGCGTCACCGGACCGGCGGGAGCGCATTTTAATTTGACGGGCGAACTGTATTCCCTCGACGGCGTGAAAATTGCGCTTCCTGCCATGAGCCAAACTGCCGACATTGGTGCTGATGGCTCCGCCACCGTCGAACTTGCCGCGCCCGTGACCGCCCCAAAACTTTGGTCAGCCGAAAAGCCAAATCTCTATTATGTGTTTTATCGCCTATCGGATGGTAATAAAACCGTGGAACGCGTTCAGGACCGCATCGGTTTTCGCAAGGTCGAGATCAAAGACGGCGTGATGCAGGTGAATGGCGTGCCCGTCAAATTGACCGGCGTCTGCCGCCATGATGAATTCTCGCCTTTCGGCCACGCTCTCACCGACGATTGCTGGGAAAAGGACATCGCCCTCATGAAGGCTGCCAACGTCAGCGCCATTCGCACGAGCCATTACAATGACGCGGCCCGATTCCTGGAATTGTGCGACGAAGCCGGCTTCTACGTGCTAGATGAAATTCCCTCGTGCTGGGTCGCCGACGAAATCCACAACACCAACCGCACCTGGGCTTACATTTTCCGCTCCAAGGAAACTCTTGATCGCGACAAGAACCGCGCGTGCGTCGTCATCTGGAGTTGCGGCAACGAAAGCAGCTACGGCGTCAACAACCAGGCCGAGTTCGATTATGTGAAGGCCCACGATCCCACGCGACCGGCTTTGATATCCCAAGTGAACATGGGTCAGAGTCCCAAGACCGACTTTGATGACTATCATTATCCGCCCGTTCCGCAAATGAAGACCATGCTCAAAAGCCCCAACCGCGCCAAAGTCCCGGCCATTTATACCGAGATCGGCGGCATCGAAGATCCGTGGGGCAAAATTCTGGCCGACAATTGGGAACCCATCTGGTCTTCCGACGGCATTGCCGGCGCTTTCATCTGGGAATGGCAGGAACAAAATCTGGCTGACCGGTTTCCTGACCGCTGGTCCGTTCCGAGTCCCGGCGCGCGGGGCTTTGACCGCACGAACGGCATGCGCCTCGCGGGCGGTGGCGGCGCTGTCACCGCCGATCGCCAGATCAAGCCCAATCGGTATTGGAATCTGAAAATGGTTTACAGTCCGGTGACGACAGCAGCCCGCGAAGTTGATCCGGCGGACGGCCAGTGCGTTGTTCCACTCCAGAACCGCTACTCGTTCACTGATCTTTCCGAATTGACCTGCCACTGGCAAGCCTTGGCTGACGGCAAGGAACTTGCCCGCGGCGAGAGTCGCATCGCCGCCAAACCGCGCTCTACCGTCAACGCGACTTTTCCCGCCACGCCCGGCATGGATGCCTTGCGCCTGGAATTCATTCATCCCGATGGCCGCAGCATTTATGCCGCGCAATTGCACGTCAAAGGCTGGCAAGGCCCGGCCGCTCCTGCTGCCCTGGCTGCCGCCGGGCCGGTCCAACTTTCCGAGACTGACCAGAATGTCAACGTGCAAGCCGCTGGAACACAATTGGTCTTCGACAAACGCACCGGCCAGATTACTTCCTGGCGGGCCGGAAATCGGGATATCGTTCTGGGCGGACCTGTCCTCAACCTCGGTGAATCGCTCCTCGACAACGGCCCCCGCGCCGGTGGTGGCGGCGGTCGTGGCCGTGGCCCGTCGCCAGTCAGCAGCGCCCAGCCGCCCCAGTTTCGCAACCCGGTTGTCACCGCTCAAATGGATGGAGCCAACGCCAAGGTGTCGGTGACCGCGGATGTTTATCTGGCCGGCTCCGACGAGCTAAAAGCCCAACTGACTTACACGCTTGAAATCAGTCCCGATGCCCAGGCTGATTTGACTTGGAATCTTGCTTGGAAAGCCGCCGATGCCACCGCCCGGGAAGCTGGCCTCAAATTCCTGCTCCCCGCCGGCACGGATCGCATGACCTGGTTTAGCGACAGCCTTTTCACCGAATATCCCGCCGACCACATTGGCAATCCCCAAGGCTCCATCCCCAGCAAGGACAGCACTTTCAATTCCGCGAGGCGCGATGTTCACTGGCTGTCCCTTTCCGGGAACGGCAATTACAATCTTGTGGCGCTGGCCAACGGCAAACCCATGCACACGCACGCCCGCGTTGAGAGCAACGGCATCATGCTGTTCGTCAGCAGCGGCATCGCCTCCACGGGCCGGGATGTCACCGGCGACGACATCCGGCTAAATCAAACCAATACACTTGCCGGCGGTTTCCGCCTCCGTGTGGCGGCCAGTGGAAAATAGAAAGAAATTTTGAAAATATGAAAACTATCCACCGACACATCCTAACTGTTTTTGTCCTCGCGCTCTCCATCGCGGCTTCGGTCTTTGCCGCCCCGGTTCCTGTTCCCGGCGACGCGCCCGTTCCCGTGGATCGCCTTCGTCCGGGCAATCCCGCCGTGCTGCCGATGACTGGCACCTGGCGCTTCAAGCTCGATCACGGCATCAGCCCCGCCGTCGAAGGAAAGCTCCCCGCCGACCTTGCTGTGCCTGATTTTGCCCTGCCCGAAACCGCTGACGCCGACTGGAAAAATCCCGATTGGAAAAATATCCCTGTCCCTGCCAATTGGGAAATCGAAGGTTTCTCCACGCTCACTTATCAGGAACGCACCCGCAATCCATCCACTGACATCGGCCTTTACCGCCGCTCGGTGGAAGTCCCGGCTTCGTTCGCCGGCCAGCGTGTGCTCTGGCATTTTGATGGCGCTTACGACGGCGCCGAAGTCTTCGTCAACGGCCAGCGCTGCGGCTACCACGAAAGCGGCTTCACGGCTTTTGATATTGATGTCACCAAGGCCATCAAGCCCGGCCAGCGCAATTTGATGGCCGTCCGACTTTACAAAAACACATCCTCCGCCAGCCTGGACCACGGCGACTTCTGGTGCCTCGGCGGCATCTACCGCGAAACCTATCTCGTCGCCCTGCCGCAGTTGCACGTGGATGATGTCACGGTCGTCACCGACTTGGATGCCAAATACAAGAATGCCACGCTCAAGTCCACCATCCGCGTCGCCGGCCCGGCTGGGGCACATTTCGTTCTAACCGGCGAACTCTATTCCCTCGATGGCGTGAAGGTTGTTCTGCCCGGCATGAACAAGACCGGCGACATCGGTGCCGATGGCTCCGCCACGGTTGAATTTACTGCGCCGGTGAAAGCGCCAAAACTCTGGTCCGCCGAGAAGCCTAATCTCTATTACGTGTTCTACCGCCTTTCGGACGGCAACCAGACTGTCGTTGAGCGCGTCCAAGACCGCATCGGCTTTCGCAAAGTTGAACTCAAGAACGGCTTGTTTGAGGTCAATGGCGTGCCGGTCAAGTTCACCGGCGTCTGCCGACATGAGGAATTTTCGCCTTACGGCCATGCGCTTACCGAAGAGTGCTGGAAGACGGACATCGCCCTCATGAAGGCGGACAACGTCAACGCCATTCGCACCGCGCACTATAACCATGCGGAGCGATTCATGGAATTGTGCGACGAGGCCGGCTTCTATGTCCTGGACGAGATCCCTTCCTGCTGGGTGGCCACCGAAATCAAGGACGCTTCCCGCACCTGGGCCTTCGTTTTCCGCGCGAAGGAAACACTGGCGCGCGACAAGAACCGCGCCTGCGTCGTCGCCTGGAGCTGCGGCAACGAAAGCAGTTACGGAATCAACAATCAGGCCGAGCTTGATTACGCGAAGGCCAACGATCCCACGCGCCTGGCCTTCATCTCCCAAATGAACCTGCGTCAGGCTCCCAAGACTGACTTTGAGGACTATCATTCTCCTCCCCTCGCAACGGTCATCGCGACGGCCACCAACCGCGACCGCGCCAAAATCCCCGTCGTCCTTACCGAATACCATCCCGGCGCTGGCGGCCACGACGGCGGCGAGGATCGCAACTGGACGGTCATTTGGGCCACCGACGCCATTGCCGGTGCCTTCATCTGGGAATGGCAGGAACAGGGCATGTTCGACCAGTTCCCGGAGCGTTGGAACATCCCCGCCCCCGGTGCCCGGAACGATCCCACGAACGGCTACCGCGTCTCCGGCGCCTTTGGCGTCGTCAGCGCCGAACGCCAGCCCACAATTTTATTCGATGTCCTCAAGCCGCTTTACAGCCCGGTGAATACCACCGCCACCACGATTGTCCCGGCGGGCGGCCAGTGCATTGTGCCACTCCTGAATCGCTACTCATTCACCGACCTTTCCGAACTGACCTGTCACTGGCAGGCGCTGGCCGGCGGAAGGTTGCTCGCCAGCGGCAAAAGCCACGTTGCCGCCAAACCGCGCTCGTCCGTCAATGCAAAATTTCCAGCCGCTCCCGGCATGGACACCCTGCGGCTGGAATTCATCCATCCCGACGGGCGGAGCCTCTTCGTGACCGCGCTGCACACCAAAGATTACCAAGGCCCGGCACCCACCCCGATCCTCGCCCCGGCGGCCAGACCGCCCAGATAAGGTTGCGGAATACATGGCTATCGGCCGGTTGAAATTTGTTTGCTGATGGCTTGCATGGTTTCGCCATTTTTGTTATCGAAACAACCGTTCCCAATGAACCTGTCCTGCTTTCAACGAACCCGTTAATAGAAAGGAAATCCATGTCCAATCCATGCCTTGAAAACGCGCAAACGATCTGCCGCCGCCTGCTGACTTTTTTGATTGTCGCCCTGTCCATTCCGGTCTCCGTCTTCGCCGCCCCGGTTCCCGTTCCTGGCGATGCGCCCGTGGCCGTTGATCGCCTGCGGCCCGGCAATCCCGCCATTTTCCCAATGACCGGCAC
>CAYYWB010000157.1:0-6164 GCA_964475285.1 uncultured Bifidobacteriaceae bacterium
CATATAAATGCCGAACTTGCCGTCGCGGAACCAGTCGGGGTCTTTGTAATTCTGCGCGATGGAATCCCAGCTTTCCTGAAACGGTCCCGGCCCGGCGGCGGGAATGTCCTTCAACGCGGCGGCAACCAGTTCGGGTGTGTCGCGTTTCCAAAGATCAGGGCTGGCGGAAGCATCCGCCGCATTCGTCGTGGTGAGAACGCTGGTTAGTTCCTCGGGAGAATCGGCGGCGCGGGCGCGTGACAGCCACAAGGGCGAGCTCACGCCGGCGGCGGCGGTGAGCGCGGATGCTTTCAGGAATTTACGGCGTGTGTATGGAGTTTTCATAGTCGGTGGTTTGTATTTTTATTTTTCATCAAGCGCGCCAGCGACGGCTTTTTGATAAGCGCGGCGCATCGCGGAATCGTCGGGAGTCGGCTGCAATTTGTCGCGTGAAATCATCAACACATAAATGATGCCGCGCGTGGGATCGGCCCAGCTTTGCGTGCCAAACGCGCCGCCATGACCGAAGGTGCCGGGCGAAAGCGTTTTGTTCGACTCCATCTGCGCCGGGTCTTCGACGACGCAAAATCCAAGACCCCACGGCATTCCGGCGCGCGCCTTCAGGTCGCCGGTTTGTTTGCGCGTCATCTCGGCGACGGTTTCCGGCTTGAGAATCTGTCGTCCGTTCGCCGCGCCGTGATTCAGCATCATCTGATAAAATTTCACCACGTCCGCCGCCGTTGAGAAAAGCCCGGCACCACCCAGTGGCGGGCGTTCGTGGTCCGTCACCGCGCCGCCATACATATAATCAATGGGCGTCGGCTGCAATTTTCCTGATTTCAAAATGACGGGCTGCACGAAACGTTTTTTTTGTGAAGGCGAAATCCAGAACGTCGTGTCCTTCATGCCGAGGGGATTGAAAAGCCGCGTTTGAATAAATTTGTCGTAGGGCATTCCGCTCACGACTTCCACGACGCGCCCCAGCGTGTCCATCCCCGCCGTCGAATAACTCCAGCGTGTGCCGGGCTGGAAACGCAGCGGCTCCCGCGCGAGAACCTTGACCATCGCCGCGAGTGTCCAATGCGGATCGGTCACGCGATATTCGCCTAGGCCGCTGGTGTGCGTGAGCAGGTCGCGCAACGTGATCGGGCGCGCGGCTTTCACCAGCACGCGCTGTTGCGCCGTCTGCTCGCCAGCCACCCACAGGTCGTGAAATTCCGGCAGATATTTTTCGACCGGATCATCGAAGGACAATTTGCCGTCGTCCGCGAGCAACGCGATGGCCACGGAAGTCATCGGCTTGCTCATGGACGCGATCCAAAAAATATCGTTTGGCTTCAACTTCCGGCCCGTCGCCAGATCGCTTTGGCCCACCGCCGAAAGATGCAGCACTTTATCCTTCGTGGCGACAAGCGCGACCGCGCCGGGAATTTCGTTGCTGTTGACCAGTTGCTGAAGCGCTTCCGGAACGGCGGCAAACTTGTCCGCCGCCAGCGCGCTGCTGGAAAAAAGAAACGCAACGAGCAGCAAGGCGCATCCGATAAACGTCCGGCTTCGCATTAGAGACCGGGTGACAAACAGAGTTTTCATGGATGCGGAAAGTTTGCGCATGAGAAGTTCAAAAGCAAGCTACTCCTCCTGGACGAAAAAAGTTGACCTGACCGGCGGCAGGACCAAATGCGCGGTCGTCACGGGTTGTCCGCCCGATTCCGATTTGGCCGTTTCGGCATTTTCCCGCTCGCCCGTGTGCGGGTTCCAGATGGCCAGATTTTTGTCGCCCCGCAGCACGACTTTGGTGTCAACGGCATTGGTCGAGGAATTGGCGAAGAAATAGATGTCGCGCCCGCCTTTCACCTTGTGGATGTAGGTCAGCGCGCCGTCGTAATTCATGTCCAGCCTCACCGGCCACATGGGCGGCTCCTGGATGTCAACGTCGCGGACCGGGTCCACGTCCTTGAGAATCGTGTTCAGGACGTTGATGTCCGGCTGCGGAATAAAATAGCCGCGCCCGCCGGCGTTGTTGTTCTTCACGGAATAGCCTGGATTCTTGGAATCGTCGGGCGAGGTTCCAAACACCTCGGCTGTCATGGCTTGAATTTCCTTGTCGCGCCCGAATTCCGCCGATTTGGTCGGGAGCTTGAGCGTGGCGATGATGGTGCCGCCGCCGCGATAGAATTCCAGAAGCTTCCTGGCGGTGTCGGCGGAGAGCGTGTCGCCGGCGGGAAGGATCAGGGCACGAAATTCCTCGCGGTTTTCCTTGTTGTTGAGCACGAGTTTTCGCTGCTCGACGCTGCAGCGAGCCAGAAAGACCTCCGGGTGCAGATAGGTGTAATCCACGCGCAGCGAGTGGGAGAGCATGAGGCCGATTTCCATGTAATCATTTGCCCCCGGGACGGTGCCGCCGGACTGGCTTCCGGGCCTGCGATTGGCCTTGAAGTTATAGTCGGCCTGAAGTGCAGCGATCGGATAGAGGATGGCCACGTCCGCCACGTGCCGGCCGCCCCGCAACATATAGCCCATGCGGCCAATGAAGCGACCGATATCGGGATCCATCTCGCGCGGACGGGCATCCATTTGCATGTTCACGCCCATGGCGAACTGGTCCATGGCCGTTCGCAATGCGATTGTCGGATTCATCGTGCGGTAGGCCGCATATGTTTCGGCGATGCACTCGGGCCGGTCGTAGTTAAAGGCCGCAGAAGTCACGACCTTGTAGGAGATGACGGATTCGCCTGGGTAGTAAATGTTATCAATCCCGGGAATCTGCTGGTGCTCGAAAACTTTTATGAGATCACCGCTCACGGCCACTGGGTTGCGGAGTTCCTCCTGATCATGGTGCCCGGTCATCTTGACGCCATGTTGCGCGCACCAGGCGGCAACCTGTCCGATGTAGTTTGAGGCGTAGAGTTCCGTGCGGAAGCCAAACAGCGCGTTGCGCGCAGCAGCGGTGTCCGGGCCGATGTCATACCACAACGCCGGATAGTTCGTCATCGGTGAGCAACCGTATTTCTTCTGGAACTCCTGGTTGAAGTTCGGGGTCCACAGGCGTCCGTCCACATAACTCATGGAAGGCTCGTCATAGAAAGTCCGCTTGATCACGGTTCCGAAGAATTCCTTAAGGTGCGTGTAATACGGATCAAAATTGATCGCGATATATTTCGACACCGCATCGCGATCCAGATAATCAACGGACCCGCCTTTCACCGATGCCGGGCGGAAGTCGTCGTTCAGGTAGAATGCCATCACTTTCCAGTTTCCCTGCGGAACCTGACACTCCACCACATTGCTGGATTTGCGGTTGCTGATGTCAATGCGGTTGAAATTGTCGAGGTTCATCATCACCGCGCCGATGTAGAGCGGTCTGAGGATGACGAGTTGCACGCTGGCCGGGCCGGTCACGTTGGTCTCCGTGATTTCAATGCTCTTTTCGGCAAGCTCCGGATACTTGGTATAAAACAGCCCGCCGGCGATGCCGGACGGATAGCCCAGTTCGTCGTAAATCATGCTGTCCGGAAAGCCGATCCGCTGTCCTTCCTCGATGGCGATCCGGTAAAAGCGGAAATAATCCTCGCTTAAATATGCCACGCCTTGACTGTTCGACCCGCGCCCCGATCCGCGCAAATAAGCCTCCGACAATCCCGTCGTGGCGCCGCTGGCGCCGAGGCCAAGTTCAAACGAACCCCATGCGCCGTTCGTCGCCGCTGACTGGACGCTGCGCCTGACGCCGTCTTCCGTCAGCCGGCTAAGACCGAACCCCTGCCAATGGATTCCGCGAAACTCGCCGGGTGGATCTTTGAATTGGGCGAGTTCAAGGGAGTTGGTGTCGGCGTGTGCCAAGAGCGGCGAACTGATCCAAGCCACGAGAAAAAGCGAAGCCAGCCGCAAAGTCGAGTGGAGTCTGCTTTTTGGCTTCATAAAAAACGTATCAAGCCTTCGGAATGATTTTTAGGGCAACGCCGAAATCATCCGTATTGGTCCGCTTCGCCGGAAGCGTCACAGTCAACCCGTTTTCATCGCGGGCAATTTCCAAGTTCCCTGAGGAACCCAGCATTTGAATGCTGCCAATGTCGCCTTTGTAATTCGGCGCGTTCGTGGCGAGCGATTTGATGGTGGTTTTCCCGCCGTCAGGCCAGCCCATCACCATCGCATACAACACATCACCCTTGGTGGTGAAGCGGATGTCGCTGGCGTTCAAATTCGGGCCGAGGCCGCGCGGCGGATTGCCGGCGCTGTCCTTGGCGGTGGCATCGTTTTTCACCGCCGGGCCTTCGCCGTAAATCGTCCACGGGCGCGTGTCGTAAATGCACTCGCTATTGATGGCCATCCAACTGGTCATGTCGTCAAGAACCGCGATGGCTTTGTCGTCCAACTCACCGTAGCCGGGCAACGGGAACGAAAGCAGCAGCGTCCCGTTTTTGCTGACCACGTCCACGAGCAGATGAATCCACGAGACGGATTTGGCGTAGCCCTTGTTGTAATCGGCGATGCTATAATGCCACGGGCCGACGGTGCTGCCCTTGTTCCACGGGATGCGCAACAGGTCGAGCGACATGTTGCGTTCGAGGTTGTTGGTGATGCCCTGCTGCTCGGTTGGGGAATTGCCGTTGGAAATGATGACGGCCTGGAGATTCCCGTCGTGCCACTTTTGATTGGCGTTATAGAAATGCGCGGCGAGATTCAGCCCCGTGTCGCCGAGCGGCAGCTTGGTGTCGTCGAAAAAAATCAGGTCGGGATGATAGCTGTCAATCACGTCCTTGATGCGGTTGAAAAATTTGGCCACATAAGCCGCATCTGGATCCGCGCCGATGGCGTGGTTCTGCGCATACAAATCCTGCGGGTCGAGTCCGTCCCACCACAAGCCTTTGCCATCGGCTTTGGTCAATTTGCCATCATACGGAACACCCGCGAGCGGCCCGGTTTTGTCGCTGCCTTGGGCGTCTTCATACCAGTTCCACGAGCGGGCGGCGTGGACACTGACGCCAAATTTCATCCCGGCGGCAGTCACGAGTTTTTGCCAGGTGCCGACGATGTCTTTTTTCGGGCCGACGTTGACGGAATTCCACGGCTGAAATTTTGAATTGAAATTGTCGAAGTTGTCGTGGTGGTTGGCCATTTGAACGAGAAACTTCGCGCCCGCGCCCCGGAAACGCTTGAGCAGCGCGGCCGGGTCCCACTTTTCCGCCTTCCAATCGTTGCAGACATCCTTGAAACCGAACTTCGACGGATGCCCGTATTTCTTGACATGAAAATCATACTGCGGGCGGCCCTGGTCATACATATATTTGGCATACCAGTCGCCGTCGCCGGGCTGGGATTGCGGCCCCCAGTGCATCCAGACGCCGAACTTCGCGTTGCGATACCAGTCGGGCAATTTGTAATTCTGCTCCAGCGATTCCCAATTGGGTTGGAACAGGCCGGGCGCAATCGCGTAAGCGGCGGCGGCTGGCGGCGTCCCGGCGGCCAGCGCGCGGGACAGCCATGAGGATGCGGTCAAACCAGCGCCGGCGGTGAGCGCGGAGGTTTTCAGAAATTTGCGGCGTGTGACTTGGGCTTTCATAAAGATCAAACTACACCGGACACGCCGGCAAAGGAATGCCAATAGTTAGCCAGAGGATGACGATTATTGACTTTTTCAAGTCTCTGATAAGCGTCATTAAACGCCATTTTGATGGCATGAGTTGTTGTTTTCGGCAGTCCACGGGCGATCAATGTGTGCATTCCGGTCACGCAGGGTTTTGAGTCCGAAGGATCAATCGCAAAACCGCAGTTGGAACGAAACGCAAAACGCCTGAAGGTTGAATCCATGACCGCGCCGCCATCCACATGGAATGGAAGTCAGGATTGGTTCAAGGTCAGGGCGATCTTGGCGCCCAAATGATCGGGTTGCGCCGCGAGCGCGGCGTTGAACTCCGCGCGGGCTTTTTCCTTGTCACCGAGACCGGCGTAGCCGAGGCCGGCGAGGTAATGAGTCGTGGCAACGCGCGAATTCGCGGGCTGCTGTCTTGATGGTGGAACCGCGTTGTCATCGGCAGAATTGGGCGCGGCGGTTCCGGCGTCCACCAGTTCCTGAAAAATCGGTCCGGCTTTTTCGTTCTGGCCGAGTTTCTGGAACGCGAGCGCCTGAAAATAACGCGCGGCGCGGGTGTTGAGCTGGTTGCCGCGACGAAAGCCGGCGTCGGGCGCGC
>CAYYWB010000158.1:0-6109 GCA_964475285.1 uncultured Bifidobacteriaceae bacterium
ACAAAATCACGAACGCATACGGAATCCGTTCGCAGAATCGGATGAGGATGTCGCTGACGAGCAGTTCGCGCAGCGCCGGGGTGAAGGATTTGACGACGCCGGGAAATGAGATGGTGGGGACGGCGCGCTGCGCCGTCCGGTCGTCGCAGCGCGACGACCCTGCCGGTTCAAACATGAACCATTGAAAAGCGGCCGTCAGCAGGCTCATCGCGATGCAGAGCGCAAGCGCGTAACGCACGCCGTCCGTCCAGCCGAAGCGCGTGAGCAGCCAGCCGCCAAGGAGCGGGCCGAGCATCATCGGCACGCGGCGGATCATGGATTGCACACCAATGCCCATCGTGTGCCGCGATTTTTCCAACGAAGTCGCCACGACGGAAAAAGTCGCCGGCAGCGACAGCGCACTCCACGCGAGAAACAAAAATGAGCCGAGCAACAGCGCGAGCCAGTTCTGCCAGACCAACACCAGAATGTAACCGGCAATGGAAATCGCGCTGAACAGTAGCAGCGATTTTCTTTGTCCCCAATGATCCGTGAGCCAGCCGCCGGGATAGGCGTAAATCGCGCCGAGAAAAGTTTGCAGCGCGTCGAAGAGGCCGATGATTAGGATGCCGCCGCCGAGCGTCTCGATGTATTTGGGCGCGAAGCCGAGCCAGAGTTTTTCGCCGGTGCCCGCGAGCAGGAGCGCGACGAGCAGCAGCGAGGTGTTGCGCCGCAGCGCCAGGAATTCCGCGATGTTCCGCCAGCGATTCACAACGACGCGATGGTTTTTCCGCGCGACAACCCGCAATCACGGCGCCGGCGTTTGCCGGAGGATTTCCGCGATGACATTTTCGACTTTGATGTCGCGGAATTTTTCCTCCTTCCGGACAATGGGCCGGTGGGCGATGACTTTCTGGGCGAGGGATTTCACCAGCCCGGCGGAAACGGAATCCTTTCCTTCAATCGCCGCCATCGCCTGCGCGGCGCGGAACAATCCCAGCGAGCCGCGCGGACTTGAACCGAGCAGCAGGGCCGGATGCTCGCGCGTGGCGCGGACAATTTTCAAAATGTAATCGGAGACTTCCGGCGGCACGCCCACTTTGCGCACGGCCTCCTGGCATTTCAAAACGCGGTCGGGCGTCGTCACGGGCTGGAGCGCGTCAATGGGATGGCGCAACTGGAAGCGCTCGACCATTTGCCTTTCATCGGCCAGCGACGGGTAGCCGAGATTCATCCGCATCAGGAATCGATCCTTTTGCGCCTCGGGCAAAAGAAACGTGCCTTCCTGTTCGATGGGATTTTGCGTGGCGACGACCATGAACGGCTTTTGCAGGCGGTAGGAGACGTTTCCCGCCGTGACCATTGCTTCGCCCATTGCCTCCAGCAGCGCCGCCTGCGTGCGCGGGCTGGCGCGGTTGATCTCGTCCACGAGAACGAACTGGGAAAAAATCGGACCGAAACGGAATTCCGTGCGCCCGCTTTGCGGATCCATGTAAGGCGCGCCCAAAACATCCGACGGCTGCAAATCCGGCGTGCATTGAATCCGCTGGAACGTGCAGCCGGCGCTCTGGGCCATCGCGCGGGCGAGCATGGTTTTGGCGACGCCCGGAACGTCTTCAATCAGCAAATGTCCCTCCGCCAGCCAGACCGCCACCGCGAGCGTCACTTGTTCATGCTTGCCGACAACCACCTTCTCCACGCTGGCGATGAGCTGTCCGGCGATGGATGAAACGTCCGCCGCGGAGAGGCTCTTCGGCGCGTCAATCGGCGCCAGGGTCACTTTCGGTTTCTTTTCGGATTGTGGAAATGGAATTTCCATGCCTCCAGCATTTCAGAAAATCCCTGAAGGCGCGATGAATTTTTCCGGTTCGCGCCGCTCCTGCGAAACAATCCCGCGCGACCGGCCGCTTTTCAAACTCGATGTGATTTGCAGGCGCAATTCGCTCATTGCTTGACAATCAGCACGCTGCAATGCGCGTGGTCGCTGATCCGGTCGGCGGTGTCACCGAGCAGCCGGCCCCAAAGTTCCGAATGATCGCTGTGGCCGATGACGACGAGGTCGTAGCCACCGTCCTTGGCGAAATTCACGATGACTTTGGCCGCGTGGCCGGAGCGGCTTTCGCAGCCGATTTCAATGCCGTGTTGTTTGGCCAGTTCCGCCACCTCGCGTTTGCGCTCCTCGAAATAATCGGTGGCGGCTTCGGTTTCGGCCTCGGACTCGCCGGGCAGATCGGCGTGCTGCGGCAACGGCTGCCGCACCCAGAGCGCGGTCAGTTGGGCGTTGTAATTTTTGGCGGCGACGGCAGCGCGTTCGAGCGCGGCCTTTCCGCCTTTTGAGCCGTCATAACCGACCAGGATTTTATTGAACATAGCGTTTCACTTTCCGGTTGGCGCCGGCCGGCGCGGTTTCTTGTTGTTGGTTCGTTCGCTGTAAATCTTGCCCCATTCGACCATTGTTTCAATCGTCGGCTGGAAAAACTTTTGCGCGATGAGCGTCGGCACGAACGCGCTCAAAATCACGACGGTGACGAGAATCGTGTATTGTGACTGGTCAATAATCTTGTTCTGCAAACCGAACAGCGCAGAAATCGTGCCGAACGTCAGGCCGGTGGCCATCAGCAGGGTGGTGTAGTTCGCTTCGCGGTTCTTCATGTAAAAAACTTTCGTGGTCGGCCAGACGCCGATGTATTTCGTCACCATTTTGATCGCCAGCAAAATCGCAATGAGTCCCAGCGATGCCCAGAGCGCGGGCAGCGAGACAAACAACCCGGCCTTGATGAAATAAAACGGCGTGAACATGGTGAATGCGATGGTGCGCATCCGGTGGACGAGCGTTTTGTCGCGCAGGAACACACCGGCGATGACGAGGCCAACGAGGTAGGCGGGCAGAACCGCCTCGCTTTTGGCGGTGGACGCGAGTCCGCCGAGGAAAAACAGCACGAGGAAAATGAATTTCACCTCCGGCTCGCTCACGCGCGTCGTGCCGAGTTTGGAAATGATAAACCGCGTCCAAGTCGGCATATACCAGAGCATCACCGACATCACGACCACGAAAACCAGCAGCCAAACGTCGAAATCGGCAAATAATGTGCCGAGTGCGAGCACCGTGCCGAAATCCGTGATGAAGCAAGCCGCCAGAATCGTCTTTCCGAGCGGCGTCTGGCCCTGACCGCCTTCAATCATCACGGCATAAACGACCGCAACGGAAGTGGTCGAGAGCGCGATGCCGGCGATTTGCGCCTGATGCAGCGGCCAGCCGAGAACAAATTGCGCGAAAAGCCAGATCGCGGCAAATGGCAGCGCAAAGGACAAAATGCCGATGGTCAGGCTGGCGCGAAGATTGGCGCGGAGTGAAACCGGATCAATTTCCGCGCCGGCCAGAAATGTCAAAACGCCGCTGCCGAGCATCGCCAGAAAATTCGTCCAGTCGGTCGTTTGCAAAATATGAGCGCCGTTGCCGAGATGAATGTTGCCGACAATCACGCCCACGAGGATTTCGATAAGTGCCACGGAAATGCCGACGCGGATGGAAATCAGGCTTGCAACAAAGGCCAGCCCCATCCAGATGGCAGCGATATACCAGATGTTTTCCGTCATAACATTTGTCTCAAATTTGCGGCGGTTCGTTCACTTCGGCGCGATAATCAATCACCCTCACTTTTTCCAGAGTGACGAGACCGCCTTTCATCATTTCATCCAGAACCGGCAGGAAGGAGTTGATATTTTCCTCGGTGTCCACGATTTCGATGACGAGCGGCAAATCCATCGAAAGTCGCAGGATTTTTGCGGTGTGCAACCGGCTGGTTTTGCCGAAGCCCAGCGGTCCGCGCAGCACCGTGGCGCCGGCGAGGTGCATTCCGCGCGCCTTGAGCACGATGGCTTCGTAGAGCGGTTTGTGTTCCCACCGGTCTTTTTCGCCGAGGAAAATCCGCAACAGCATGGCATCATGGGGAAGGTGCATATCAGTTTCCTTTCATTGAGTTCAAATAAACCGCGAGCGAGTGGCCCAGCCACACGCCGGCCAGGCACGGGGCGACCGAGAATAAAATGTTCGCGCCGGCGTAGAGCCACTCGCCGTCGTTGACGAGATTCAAAGTCTGGAGGCTGAACGAGGAAAACGTCGTGTAGCCGCCGCAAATGCCGATCATGAAAAACGTGCGCGCGGCCGGCGGCATGAGCCAGCGTCCTTCCGTTCCGGTGAGCGTGTTGAAGAAGCCGATGACGAGGCAGCCGGTGATGTTGACGATGATTGTGCCCCACGGAAAGGTCGAGCCGAAGCGGTCGGCGATCAGACCGGAAAGCCAGTAGCGGCCCACGCTGCCGAGCGCGCCGCCGATTGCAACCCAAAGATACATGAGCATAAAAAAACTCCGGCCAACATCCGACAATTTCGCGGAACATCAGCAGGAGTCATCAGCTCTGAAATCGTCAGGCGGTTCACCCGTTCGCGGGTCGGCAAACTCCATTGCCGGGGAAAACATATTGCGACCGGCGCGGTTTGGCAATCAAAAATCCGCGCGCCGTTTTCAAATGGACATTTTGCCCGCCCGGCTCGTCTCCTTTTGATCGCGCCAAGACATCTCATTGCTTTCCGTTGGAATCTGTGCTTTATTGGCCGCGAAATAAAATTATGCCGACCAAAATCGAGGAAAAAACGCGCGAACTGTGCCAGGCCATCGTGGATCAGCCCGAAATGGTGTCCATCCGCCGGCGCATTGACACATTTCTGGCCGACACCGGGGCGCGCGGCCAATACGAAACCGTGATGAGCAAGGGCAACGCGCTCCACGAAAAGCAGCACAATGGGCAAACGCTCGACGGCGCGGAAATCGCCGATTTTGAAAAGCACCGCGACGATCTGCTGAAAAATTCCGCCGCCCGCGATTTTCTGGACGCGCAGGAGGAGCTGCACGGGATTCAACATTCCATCCAGAAACTCGTTTCAAAAACGTTCGAGCTGGGCCGCGTTCCGACCGAGGTGGATTTGGAGGAAGGCTCCTGCGGCTCCGGCTGCGGCTGTCATCACTGAAACGACAAGGCGGCTTTGAAAGTGGTGCCCCGGCAAGGACTCGAACCTTGGACCAATTGATTAAGAGTCAACTGCTCTACCAACTGAGCTACCGAGGCAACCAATAAAAATAACGGCGATTAACTCCACGCCGTCTTCGCGCGTTTTGACGGGACAAACTCATCCAGCACCCAAACGGCGGGCGCAATGTGCAATTGGAAACTAGCCATAACCCGCAGGGACGGCAAGTGAAAACGTTCCGGCGGCGGCGGAAAATCCGCGCTCTCACGATTTCTTGCGCACTTCCACCTTCATCCGGCTCAACTTTTCGTAGAGTTTGCCGCGCCGGCGCAGCGGCCACCAGTCGTAGAGGTAAATCTGCATCGGCCGCCACATCGCCACCCAGCCGGCGATGGTCAGGCTTTCGCGCGCGATGCTGCGAAACGTCCCCGCCGACTCGCCTCCGCCAATGGCGTGGCTCGCCGTCAGGCAGGCCGCCAGGAAAACGATCCCGATGAGCAGGCTTTGCCGCCCTTCCTTGAGCAGTTGCCGGAATTCCAGCCGGTTCAGCCGCGCGCGATACGCGAAATAATGATGCACACCCTGTTCGATGGCCGAATGTGGATCCTGGTCGGCGGGAAATTCGGCCAAATGGATCACGAGCGCGACCGGCTCGTCCAGCGGGAATTCCCGCACCCAGCTCAAGATGAACTCCTCGGCGTCGCCGTCCAGGTCCTTTTCCGGGAACGGCGCGGGATCCATCGTGTTGAACAGCTGCCCGATTTCCCGCAGGTTCAACTCAATCCGGTGCGTCGTGTGCTCTGGCTTTGGCATGGCTTAAGAAAACACGAAGCCGGGCACACCATCATTCCTGATCCGTGACGGTGTCGTGAAATTTCAGGATGTCGCCCTTCTCGCCCTTCAGCTCGGCTTCCTTGAACTTGATGGCGGTGCGCGGGTGCTGGTTCAACATGCCGGTCAACAAATACGGCAGGTCGTAGCCCCAGAGCAGTTTCGCGCGCATCGGCTCGATGTAGTTCTGCACGCAATCGAGCACGGGGCGCAATTCGTATTTCGGGTTGTGCAGGAAGGCGAGCAGCAGTTCCATCGGGCAGTTGCCCG
>CAYYWB010000159.1:0-6102 GCA_964475285.1 uncultured Bifidobacteriaceae bacterium
TTGAAGACGAGCCGTTGCGCCTGCTTTGGGCGATGACGCTCGGCTGGCGCACCGCCTTCACCGGCGACATCAGCGAGCCTTTTCTCCGCGCTGGCACGATGCATTTGTTTGCCATTGACGGCCTGCGCATCGTTTTGATTTCCGCGATGCTCGTCGCGCTGCTGCGCGTGCTGCAAATCTCCCGCGCGTGGTGCGGCCTCATCGCCATCCCGGCCATCTGGTTTTACACCGCCGCCACCGGCTGGGAATCCTCCGCCATCCGCGCCTCGGTGATGATGACCGTTGTCCTCGGCGGCTGGGCGCTGAAACGTCCCGGCGACACCGTCAACTCGCTCGCCGCCGCCGCGTTCATCATTTTGCTCTGGGAACCGCGCCAGATTTTCGAGGCCAGTTTCCAGCTTTCATTTTTCGTCGTGCTCGTCATCGCGCTGATGCTGCCGCCGCTGAACAAAATTTCCGACCGGCTGCTGCGGCACGACCCGCTGCTGCCCGACGAATTGCTGCCGCGCTGGCGGCGCGCGCTGAACGCGGCGCTGCGATTGTTCGCGCGGTATTGCGCGCTTTCGCTCGCCGCGTGGGTTGGCTCCATTCCGCTTTCGGCGAAGTATTTTCATTTGTTCAGCCCGGTTTCGACGCCGGCCAACATCATCGCCGTGCCGCTCGGCACGCTGGCGCTGATGAGCAATTTCGGCGCGCTGGTCTGCGGAACGTGGCTGCCGTGGGCGACGGTATTGTTCAACCACGCCGCGTGGTTTTTCATGGTGGCGATGACGGACGTGAGCGAATGGGCCACGAAAATTCCCGGCGCCTACTTCTACGTCGCCGCACCGTCGTGGCTGGAAATCGGGATTTATTATGCCGTCATCCTCGGCGGGTTGAGCGGCTGGATTTTTGCACCACGCCGGCGGATTTGGAGTGCGGCGGTTTTGATTTTGATCGCCGCAGCGTATTTCTGCCGCTGGGAATCGTCGCGCGACGAAACCGATTTGACCGTGCTGCCGCTCAACGGCGGCCACGCGGTCTGGGTGGATGCCGCCGGGCAAAAAAACGACTGGCTCGTGAATTGCGGCGATGAAAACGCCGTCCAGTTCACGCTCAAACCATTTCTCCACGCGCAGGGCGTCAACCGTGTCCAGCACCTTGTGTTGACGCACGGCGACGCGCGCGACTGTGGCGGCGCAGAATCGCTCAACGAACTTTTCGGCATCGGCGAATTATGGACCAGCAACACAAAATTCCGTTCGGCGGCCTACCGCGACGCCGTTTCTGAATTTGAAAAATCGTCGCGCCACAAAATTTTCAACTGCGGCGACACCGCCGGGTGCTGGCAGGTTTTGCATCCCGGCTTGACAGATGGTTTCTCCCAGGCCGACGATGGCGCTCTGGTTTTGCTTGGCACCTTTCGCAGCGCGCGGATTTTACTGCTGTCGGATTTGAGCCGCGCCGGACAGGGCGAATTGCTTGCGCGCACGAACGATTTGCGCGCTGACATCGTGATTGCCGGCCTGCCGAACGAAGGCGAGCCGCTTGGCGACGCGCTGATTAACGCAATTCAGCCAAAAGTAATTGTGATTGCGGATTCCGAATTTCCCGCGACGCGGCGGGCGGGCCGCGCTTTGAAAGACCGGCTGGAGCAAAGGAAAATTCCGGTGATTTACACGCGCAGCTCCGGCGCGGTGGAAATTGTGACGGACCAGCGCGGCTGGAAATTGCAGACGATGGACGGGCAAATAATTGAAGGTCGGTAGGGCGGTGCTGCCGCGCCGCCGGTCGCGCGGCAGCGCGACCCTACCTTTTTCGCGTGACGGCAACTGAAACGCGCCGCGCCTGCGGAATCACGAATTTCTTCACCTCGACGGCGACGCTCTGCGGCTTGAATTCGGATAAAATCGCGTCGGCGATGTCGGCGGCGAGTTTCTCAATCAACTTCCAGCTTTTCCCGTCGCCGAATTTCAGCAGCCGCTGCGTGACGGCGAAGTAATCAATCGTGTCGGCGATGCTGTCGCCCTTGGCTGCCTTTGAAAAATCGGATTCCATCTCCACCGTCAGCAGCAGGCGCTGCGGCTGGGCGCGTTCCGCGTCCGGCACGCCGACGCGGTAAAACACTTCAAGGTCAACAATTGAGATTTTCATTTGCGACCGGAAGGACGAGTTCCACGAGTCCCAGACTTTTTTGATTTGGGGACTCGTGGAACTCGTCCCTCCGAAGTTTTCATCACGGCATCCAAAAGAATTTTCGTCGGCGCGTTGAGCGGCAGTTTTTTGGCGGCGGCGGGCGTCAGCCAGCGGAATTCCCGGCCTTCCTCGTTCAAAACCACCTTCGGCTTCCCGGCGCAGCGGCAGGTGTAGTTCAGCAGCACGAAATGCGCGTCGCGGTAAAATTCCTTCGAGTGGATGCAATCCTGCACGAGCACAAATTTGATGCCGGAAACTTTCAATCCGGTTTCCTCCAGAATTTCGCGTCGGAGCGCGGTGTCGGAGGTTTCACCCCATTTGATTTTGCCGCCGGGAATGCCCCATTTGTTCGACCATTTGTGCGTGCGGATCATCAGCACTTCATTTTTGGCGTTGAAAATCAGCGCGCCGACGGTCGCCAGCGGCGGCTCCGACTCCTCAATCTTTTTCGTCAGCGGTTTGAGGTTCAAACCATTCCGTTCCAGCAGCCCGCGCAATTCCGAAAGATGCTCGACAATCAAATCCGGCCGGGCCGCACGCAACTGATCCACCGTGTTGTAGCCGGTCAGCACCGCGCAGGAATGCACGCCGCCGTGCTTCGCGGTCTCGATGTCGTGTTCCATGTCGCCAATGAAGAGCGTCTCGCCCGGCTGGAGATGGTTTTCGGCGAGGATTTCGTGGATTTTTTTCCGCTTGTCCCAAACGTCGGTGTAGGGCTTTTCGAGAAAGGCGTCGAAGCCGGTGACGCGGCATTGCGCCTTGAAATAGTCGGCGTGAACGGTGCTCAACAAAAACGTGCGGAGTTTCTTCGCGCGGCAGAATTCCAGAAATGCACGCGCGTGCGGCAGTTCGATTACCGAATCCTGCGCCTGCTTGAAGCTGCTGTGAAACCAGCTTTCAAGCTGCGGCATCGGCACGTGCGGCGTGTGTCGGTCGTAAAACTTCGTGAACGGCAGCGCAAACTCCGCGCGGAATTCCGCCAGCGACATTTCCGGCTTGCCGGATTGCGCGAGGACGAAATTGGACGCCTTCAAAACGGCGGGCAAATCGTCCACCAAGGTTCCCGACCAGTCGAAGATGATGTTGCGGATCACGCGCCGAGTTTAACCGCGAAAGGCGCGATGAAAAAGTGAATTGTGAATGGTGATTGGTGATTGGCAAGACGCGCGCCACCAATGGCTATTCACCAATCACCATTCACGCTATCATCCGGCCGTGCTCATCGCATTCCACAAACCGTTCGGCGTGCTGTCGCAATTCACCGGCGACGGCTCGCCCAATCGCCCGCTTGCGGAATTTGGCTTTCCGAAAAATGTCTGGCCGATCGGCCGGCTGGACGCGGATTCCGAAGGGTTGCTGCTTTTGAGCGATGAACCGGAATGGAACGAGAAACTCCTGCATCCGCGCCACGCCCACGAACGCGAATATTGGGCGCAGGTCGAAAAAATCCCAACGCCGGAAAGTTTGAAGAAACTGAAAAAGGGGGTTCTGATTCAGGGCCGAAAAACGCTGCCGTGCAGCGCGTGGATTTTGGAACCGCAGCCGGAAATGCCGTCGCGCGTGCCGCCAATCCGCTTTCGCAAAAGCGTGCCCGATTGCTGGATTGGATTGGAAGTGATTGAAGGCAAAAACCGCCAGGTGCGGCGGATGACGGCGGCCATCGGCCATCCAACATTACGGCTGCTGCGTGTGCGCATCGGCAATTTCTGGGTTGGTAATTTGCCGCCGGGTCAGTGGCGGATTCTCAATGAACACGAACGCAGGCTAATTGACGCCGCCGGTTCGCAGCGGTAACTTTTCACCATGATTGATGTTGCCGAGATTCATCCGCGCGGCGCGATGGCGAAAAGCAAGTTCGAGCCTCTGGCACGGGAAATATTCACGCTCAAGAAGCAGCTCAACGCCGTCATCCTCGCGCACAATTATCAGGTGCCGGAAATCCAGGACGTGGCGGATTTCGTGGGCGATTCGCTCGGTCTCGCGCAGCAGGCGGCGAAGACGGATGCAGATGTGATCGTATTCTGCGGCGTGCATTTCATGGCCGAGACGGCGAAGATTTTGAATCCGAACAAAATCGTCGTGCTGCCGGACAAGGATGCGGGCTGTTCGTTGGAAACAAGCTGTCCGGCGCCGGAGCTGGCGAAATTGCAGGCGACCAATCCGAATTTCTGGACGATTGCCTACATCAATTGCAGCGCGGCGGTGAAGGCGTTGTGCGACGTGATCGTGACGAGCGGCAACGCGGAGAAAATCGTCAACGCCGCGCCGAAGGACAAGGACATCCTGTTCGTGCCGGATGAAAACCTCGGCCAATGGGTTATGGAGCAGACGGGCCGGCCGATGACGTTGTGGAAGGGCAATTGTTATGCCCACGTCGAGTTTCAGCGCGAGCATTTGCTGGCGGCGAAGCGGCAATTCCCCGACGCGAAGATTGTGGTTCACCCGGAAAGCTTGCGCGAGGTGCGCGATTTGGCGGACGCGGTCTGCTCGACGGAGAAAATGATCTCCTACTGCAAGACGAGTCCGGCCAAGCGGTTCGTCATCGTGACGGAATCGGGCATCATCCACCGGATGCAGAAGGAATGTCCGGGCAAGGAGTTTCTATGCGCGCCGACGTTTGACGCGATGCGCGCGCCGACGGATCCCTGCCGTTGCAGTGAGTGCAAATTCATGAAGCTGAACACGCTCGAAAAGGTGCGCGATTGCATGAGGAAGCTCGCGCCACGCGTGGAGCTGCCGCCGGAAATCCTGAAGCGGGCGCGGCTGCCGATTGAGCGGATGCTGGAGATTTCGGCCCGTTGACCGTATTTACGATTTACGATATGCGATTTACGGGCGTTAAGAAATTTCCGGCGGCTTGTAAATCGTAAATCGAATATCGCAAATTTCAGAGGAGTTGCACCAGCTTCACCAAGCCGTAGGCGATGGCGGCGGTAACGGGCAGCGTGAAAATCCAGGCCCAGACGATTTGCTCGACGACGGGCCATTTCAGCGCGCTAAAACGTTTGGCCGCACCGACGCCCAAGATGGACATGGTGATGACGTGCGTGGTGGAAACCGGCATGCCGAACACGGCGTTGGCCAGCAAAACGCTCGCGCCGGCGGTTTCGGCGGCAAATCCGTGGATGGGCTGGAGCTTTACGAGTTTGTGTCCGAGCGTTCGGATGATGCGCCAGCCGCCGATGGCGGTGCCGGCGGCCATAGTGAGCGCACAGAGGACTTTGATCCAAACGGCGATGGTCTGTTTCGTCGGGTCGGCAGCCTCCTCGGTGCGAAGAAAGCCTAGCCATGCCGGAAGGTGGTCAAAGGCGCCGGACCTGGTGGCGGCAACCAATGCGAGGGCGATGATGCCCATGGTTTTTTGCGCGTCATTGGTGCCGTGTCCAAATCCCATGTAGGCGGAACTAAACAGCTGGAGTCGGCCAAAATTTCTGGTGACGGTCCGCGGTCGTGTGTTTTGCAGCAGCAAATAAAGAAGCGCCATGATAACAAACGCCAAAATGAATCCAACCAGCGGCGAAACCACCATCGGGATGACTACCTTGTAAAGCATGCCGGCTCCACCGCCGGTCCACCAGTGCTTGCCAATTTCCGGGGCTTTGCTCCAGATGATGGCGTGCCAGTTGCCGTGCGCCGCTGCGAATGCCGCGCCGCAGAGTCCGCCGATGAGCGCGTGGCTGGAGCTGGACGGCAGGCCAAAATACCAAGTAAGCAGATTCCAGAAAATCGCCGCGATCAGCGCGCAGATGAGCATATGCGAGGCGAATTCCGGCGCGATCAGCTTTGAGTCCACGATGCCGGACATGATTGTTTTGGCAACACTGGCACCAACCATTGCGCCAATCAGGTTCGTGACAGTGGCTAGGACTATCGCCTGGCGCGGCGTGAGCACCTTGGTGCCGACGACGGTGGCGATGGCGTTGGCGG
>CAYYWB010000160.1:0-6083 GCA_964475285.1 uncultured Bifidobacteriaceae bacterium
ACAGCGGAAAATGCGTCTGCGCCGGCGTGACGACGACCACGCCGTCCACCTTGCCGATGAAATCCTTGTAATTCGTCGTGAGCCGCCCGGCGGGCAGGCCGAGCTTGCGCGCGGGTTCGAGCTGCTTGTCGCCGACCTCGGCCACATACAACTCAACCGGCAGGTTGTTGAGGTTGCGCAAATGGTTGGCGCCCCAGCGGCCCAGACCGAGCAAGAGAATTTTTGTCATTGGAAAAATGGCACCAGCGCGCTTTCCGGGCGTTGGAAACCGGTGGTTAAATAGCGGATTTTTCGGGCGAGACCAAGCTGAAAATGCGTCAGCGGTTGCAAAACAATTGCCAGCGCCCGACGCGCGTGACAAGCCGGAGCGGCGCGGCGCCGCGATCCTGCTGAACTTTTTCCGCCATGTCGCCAAAGCTGACGACCCAGACCCGGCGGCCACTTGCGAGCAATTTCGCCAGCGCGCTGTCGTCGGGCAGAAGCAAATCGCCGAGCCGCCCGCGGTTGCCGGAAAATTCAAACGGCACCAATGTCAAATCCATCCCGCCGAAATACGGCCGGTTTGCTTCTGAAATCACCGTGCCGGAATAAAACGGCAGCCCTTGCGGAAACCGGCCCCAGCAAACCACCGCGTCGCCGGGGCGGTAATTTTCCCGCAGCGCAACGCCGAGCGGCTTGAGCGTCTGATTGTCCCGCATATCAGTCTCGAACAGTGGAATTTCCGCAACGGTGAGCGCCAGGCTCAAGAGCGCCAGCGCCGCCGCGCCGCCCGCGCACGCGGTCGGTTTCCACTTCCGCGCCAGCCAGAAAATCAGAAGCGCGGCGACGGTGACGACCGGTGTCTGCCATTTCATCCAATCCGGCAACGCGTCGCGAAAGGCATACTTTACCAGCACCGGGAACATCGCGGGCAAGAGCAGCGAACTTGCCAGACAAATCCGCCAGACCCGGTGTGGCGCTGTTCCGGCGTCGCGCCCTTCGCCGAAAAACCGGAGCGCCAGCATCACGGCGAGCGCCGGAAAAATCGGCAGGATGTAGGCCGGCAGTTTCGCGCGCGAAAAGGAAAACAGCGCGAACGTGAAAATGGCCCAGACATTCAGCAGCAGCCAGCCGTCCTTTGCAAGTGCGGAGCGCGGAGCGCGGAGTGCGGAATTTGAAATTTCAGACCGCCGCCAAAGCCAGCCGAGCAGAAATGTCCACGGCAGCAATCCGGCGGCGAGAATTCCGAAAAAATAAAAGGGATTGCCGGGCCGGTTTTTGATGGTCGTGCCGAGCAAATGGCCGGCGGCCTGTCCCAGAATCATGAAATGCGCCGACCGCGGCACACTTTGGAAAACCGCCAGAAACCACGGCGCGGCCAATGCCAGGAACAGCGCGAAGCCGGCGAAAAATCCCGCAAGCGGGATTTTCCCGGAAGCTTCGCGGCGGCGGAATATGGCCAGGGTGGCAAATGCAACCAACGGAATTGCCAGCGCAATCGGCCCTTTGGTCAAAAAGCCAAGTGCGATGGCTGTCCATCCAGCGAGATGCCATTTGAAAAATTCCGCGCTCCGCGCTCCGCACTCCGCATTGGCGGCCTGCCAGCTTCGCCAGAAGAAATAAACCGCCCAAGCGACAAACTGCGTCAGAAGAATGTCCGGCGTCAGCATCCGCGCCATGGCGAAGTAAAGCAGCGAGCTTTGCAGAATCACCGCGCTCCAGAATCCGGCACGCCGCCCGCCCATCGAACAGCCGAGCAGAAATACCGCCCACACGCCGCTGACGCCCGCGAGCGCGGCGGGCAGGCGCGCGGCCCATTCGTTCTGGCCGAACAATTTCATCGAGGCAGCCACCAGCCAGCAGGTCATCGGCGGCTTGTCGAGGTGCGGCAGATACCAGAGATGCGGCACCAGCCAGTCGCCGGTCTCGATCATTTCGCGGGCGATTTCGGAATAGCGGCCCTCGTCCGGCTCGTTCAAGGACCGGCCGCCGAGCAGGATGAAAAAGGTGAACAGCGTCAGCGCCGGCAGTCCCCATTTTTGCAAAAGCATTTTCATGGAGCGCCGGTCTCCGGCCCGGCGTGTTGAAAATCTTTTCTAAATTCACGCCGGGCCGGAGGCCGGCGCTCCAAATTGTCCAGATTCGTTTTCATTTCGCGGCGGCGGCATTTTCCGGGCGCAAAATCACCTCGCGGCCTTTCCAACTTGCACGTCCGATGTGGTTGAACCGGCCCAGCCGGTAGCGCCAGGAGATGCCATAAAACGGATTCCCGGTCGGCCAGAACGAAATGATGTCCACGCCGGCTTCCCCCGCCAATTCAATCGCGCGCGCAATCGTTTTCGGATGGTCGTTCCAGTTGAAAAGCAGATATTTCCATTCGAGGATCGGCATCTTCAATCCGCGCGCGTCGCGGTAAGCGACCATTTGTTTCATCGCGTCGAAGGCTTTTTCAAAGCTGCCGCGCATCATGTATTTTTCGCACATGGCGTCGCTGATGCCGTGGACGGAAAACTGGATGTCGCTCAAGTTCAGCGCCGCCTCGCGCTTGGCGTCCGTGTTCAGCAAAATGCCGTTCGTCGAAACGCGGATGTAGGCGTCGGGATTTTTCGCGCGCAACAGCAGCAGCTCCTGGCAGATCGCCGGCGACAGAAACGGCTCGCCGAGGTTCAGGTAAAAAATCCGCTTCATTCCGAGCCGGGCCGCGAGATCGGCCATCTGGCTCAACTCGGCCAGCGGCATGGTTTTGCCGGCGCGGACGTTCGCCGCGCCTTCGCGCGCGCAGCCGACGCAGTCCACGTTGCAAATCACGGTGTTTTCCAGAAGCATTCCGCGATACGGCAGGCGCGGTTTCGGCGGCGTTTCGTTTTTTTGCAGCCGCCGCAAATCGCCGCAGCGCGAGCAGGTGGAAATGGGCATTTTCCCCTTCGCCAGATCGTCGCGGAATTTTTGCGCGACCGGGCCGAAAAAGATTTCCTCGAACGAATTCTTCCGCAAATCACCGAGATGCCCGCTGCCGTCGTAATCCTGGCAGTTGCACGAAACGGTCAGGTCGGAATTGATGGTGATGTTGTATTCCGATTCGCCGGCGAGCGCGACGCAATCATATTTTCGCCCGGTGATTTTCGCCTTCAATTCGAGCCAGCGCGACTTCGTCCAGCGGATGACGTCGCTCACGCGCCAGTTGAAGCGCGTCTTTGGATTTTTGATCGCCCGCAATGTCGGCGAAGTGGCCATGGGAAAAGGATGGCCGCGCGGCGTTAATTCAGCAAGCGAACTTGGTTTGATTCCAGTGCCGGCAAGATGCGGATGCCGCCGCCAGCCACGCCAGTCCGAACCAGCCGACGCCCGCGCCGGGACCGGCGACACCCAAGCCGTGATCTGTAAATGGTAGGGATGCCGCGCTGCGGCGTCCGGACATTGCGGCGCGATGTCCCCACCAAAACGCGACAGCCTCCAGAAATGGAGGCTGTTTTTTTGTTTGCCGACACGGCTGCGGTGGGTTCAACTTTCTTCATACTGACGTTTGAATGGGATGCGAACAAGGCCGGAGCCAATCTGGCCAAGCACGACGTCAGCTTTCAGGAAGCCACCACGGTTTTTGGCGATCCGGTTTCCATCACCATTCCCGACCCGGCACATTCGCAGGCCGAAAATCGGTTCATCATTTTGGGCGGGTCGCATCAGGGCAGAATTCTGGTTGTCGTTCACACCGAACGCGGCGATAATATACGCATCATCAGCGCGCAGCCAGCGAGCCGCCGCGAAAGAAAAAATTATGAGCAGGCCATCAGCTAAATCAGCCGACAAGGAAATGCAGCCGGAATATGATTTTTCCGCCGGCGTGCGCGGCAGGTATTTCCGGCGCTACCAGCGCGGCACGAATGTGGTGGTGCTGGAGCCGGACGTGGCCAGGTTTTTTTCCAACGCTGAAACAGTGAACGATTCGTTGCGCGCACTGGCGGGCATCATCCGCCGCCAAAAGACCGTGGCCAAGCCATAACTGTAGCGTCGAGCCTGTGGCTCGATCGAATTCGGCCACAGGCCGAACGCTACATCAAAACCCGCTGGATTCGCCGCAGGCAGTTTAGCGGGTTCTTTTTTAACGCGCACTCCCAAATCCGCAAAACCCGCCAGCCGGCCCGGCGCAACGTGCGGTTCATCAGACGGTCATGTTTCATTTTTGCCAAAGCTGTTTCCATCTTTATCGAGAATGGAACCGTCCGGTAAAACATCCACGGGCAAAATGTAATCTTCGACGGTCATTGCATCGTCGAAGTCACGTTCGCCTGCCAAAAACTGGCGCAACTTTTCCATCACATCATCGGCGATTTCACGCTGGGCAGCTTCAACTGTTGGATAAACAATTGGCACACCCGTTTCGTCATGCCACGCCGGAATCCGTCCTTCGCAAACGGTGTCGAGAAATATGCAATAGGCAGCTTGGTTCATATTTTCAGGCTTCATTTTCAGATAGAATTCATACAACCTGGCGCAAATGGAATCAAGCAGGCCAGTCAGTATTCCACCAATCTCGCCTCTGCGTGCTTGGTATGGCGCTTCCATTTCGGATTTCATTCAAGATTCGCCAGATAGCATCTTTGGTCGGCTTGCGAAGAATAGTGATTTTGATCTCGTCGCCACACAACGCAATGCGTGGCTGGCACAAATTGAATTTCTACAAAGCAAGCTTCAGGGATTAACCGGCTCGCTGTATTTGGAGTTCAACATTCCGCGCATGGGGCGGCGGATAGATGTTGTTCTGCTGATTGGTTCGGTCGTGTTTGTGGTCGAGTTCAAAGTGGGGGAAAAGGAATTTGAGCGCGCAGCCATCGAACAAGTTTGGGACTATGCGCTCGACCTGAAAAATTTCCACGAAGCCAGCCACCAAGCTTCGTTGGTTCCTATTCTTATCGCGACAAACAATGATTTGAATCGCGATGTTGAATTTATTGCCGATACCGACAAGGTCTATCGTCCGGTTCAGGTTGGTTCCAGCGGATTTCGTCCCGCACTTGATTTGGCGTTGCAACAAATCAGCGGTTCATCTGTGGATGCAAAACAGTGGGCACAAGCGCCATATCATCCAACGCCGACCATCATTGAAGCTGCGCGCTCGCTCTACGCCCAACATTCTGTCGAAGCCATTGCTCGTTATGATGCAGGCGCACGCAATTTGAGTATCACCTCCCAACGAATTGAAGAACTGGTGGACGATGCGCGGAAATCTGGTCGCAAAATCATTTGTTTTGTGACGGGCGTTCCCGGTGCTGGAAAGACATTGGTGGGATTGAACATTGCCACGCGTCGTCGTAAACACGACGAACCAACACATGCAGTCTTTTTGTCTGGCAATGGGCCGCTGGTGGCGGTTTTGCGTGAAGCATTGACACGTGATGAAGTCAGCCGTCGCAAAGCTCAAGGTGAGAAAGTTCGAAAAGGGAAAGTGGCTGACAGCGTCAAAGCCTTCATCCAAAATGTTCATCACTTCCGCGACGAGGCGCTCATTGACCAAGCTGCGCCGATTGATCGTGTTGTCATCTTTGATGAAGCCCAGCGCGCATGGAATCATCGGCAGACCGAAAGCTTCATGCGTCGGAAGAAAAATCACGCGAACTTCGCCCATTCGGAACCGGAATTTCTGATTTCTTACATGGACCGCCACATAGATTGGGCGGCGATAATTTGCCTGGTCGGTGGCGGTCAGGAAATCAACACCGGCGAGGCTGGCATTGAAGCATGGATTCAAGCCGTGAATCAGTCCTTTCCGAATTGGCACATGTATATTTCCTCGAACTTGACCGACAGCGAATATGCTGCCGGTAAAGCCCTGGAAATTGTGCAGCAACGGCACGACACGCATTTGGATGATAAACTACATCTTGCCGTTTCAATGCGCTCGTTCAGGGCGGAAAATGTTTCATCTTTTGTAAAAGCCTTGCTTGATTGTGAGATTGATAATGCGCGCGCTGCCTTTCAGAAATTATCCGCTCGTTATCCGATCGTTCTCACGCGGGATTTGTGTGCCGCAAAAAACTGGGTCCGTAATCGGGCTAGGGCGTGTTAACACTAATTGACATTTGGGATAAATTGGTGACAATGGGCCG
>CAYYWB010000161.1:0-5891 GCA_964475285.1 uncultured Bifidobacteriaceae bacterium
ATTTTCTCCGCGCGTGCGACGAGCGGAAATTTTCCACTTCGCCCGCCGCCGCTCCACTCAATGCCGCAACCCGCGCGCTGGAACTTGTCGCGCTCACGGAAAATGCAAGACACAGGCAGGATGCCTGTGCCACTAAAAATGAACGGCGCATTTGAATTTCAATATCCGTGGCTGCTGGCGCTGCTCGGCCTGCTGCCGGTCTATGCGCTGCTGCGCGGCAAGGCCGGCAAGCTGTCGGCGCTCACGTTTTCCAGCGCGGACATCGCGCGCGCCGCCGGAGCCAAAGCCCGCGCGGCGGCGGGCCAATTTTTATTTTTCCTGCGGCTGCTCGCGGTTGCGCTGGGCATTGTCGCGCTCGCCGGACCGCGGCTGGCGAATTATCACGTCGAGACCGAGACGCCGGGCATTGACATCATGCTCGTGCTGGATTTGTCGTGGTCCATGGAGGCGATTGACATGGGCCGGCCGGCGGAAAAACTGTCGCGCTTCGCCATCGCGTCCGGCGTGCTGGGCGATTTCATCCAGAAACGGCCCAACGACCGGATCGGCCTGATTGCCTTTTCCGGCGTGCCGTATCTTGCCAGCCCGCTCACGCTCAATCACGACTGGCTCGTTGAAAATCTTCGCCGGCTGCACATCGGCATCATCACCGACCTCGGCACGGCCATCGGCGACGCGGTGGCGGTCGCGGCCCAGCGGCTCAAGGCGGTGCCGAACAGCAAAAGCCGCATCATGATTTTGCTGACGGACGGCGACAACAACCTGGGCAAGATTGACCCGCTGCCCGCCGCGCAGCTTGCCGCCGCGCTCGGCGTGAAAATCTACGCCATCGGCATCGGCATCGAACAGCCGTGCAACATGCCCGCGTTCGATCCGGCGACGGGACAATTCCGGCTCGACGCGAACGGCAACATCATTCCGACGCTGCTGTTGCAACCAGCGAATTATTCCGTGCTGGGCAAAATGGCCGCGCTGTCCGGCGGACAATTTTACCGCGCCACCAATCAGCGCGAACTGCAAAACATTTACAACCAGATTGACCGTCTGGAAAAATCCGAGGTGAAAATGCGGCGATTCGCGACCTATCAGCCGTTGTTTGAATGGCCGCTGCTCGCCGCGCTCGGATTGCTGGCGGTGGAAATGATTCTGGCGAGCACGAGATTCCGCCGCGTGCCCTGAAAGATTTATGATTTACGATTTGCGATTTGCGATTTCAGAAATGCGGAGCGCCGGTCTCCGACCCGGCGCGAACCTGATTGAAACACGCCGGGTCGGTGACCGGCGCTCCATTCCACGGCGAACCTGGTATTGCCGCCGCCCCAAATCGTCAATCATAAATCATCAATCATAAATGTTTTCGGCCTTCCATTTCGCCGAACCGCGCTGGCTGTGGCTGGCGGTGGTCGCGCCGGTTTTGCTGGCGCTGCTGCACCGGCAGGCCGCGAACGCGCGCCGCGGGCAACTGGCGCGGATGGCGTCGCCGCATTTCGTGAAGGAACTCACGGCATCGCACAGCCCGGCGCGGCGGCGGTTCAAAAACGCGCTGCTGCTCGCGGCGTTCGCGTTCGCCGGCCTGGCGCTCGCGCGACCGCAATGGGGCAGCGTCGGGACGGCCAACGCCTGGCTGGGCGAGGACGTGGTGTTCGTGGTGGATTGTTCGCGCAGCATGCTGGCCACCGACGTCATGCCAAGCCGGTTGCAGCGGGCGAAATTTTCCATCCTCGAATTTGTCCGCCGCCAAAGCCACGGTCGCGTCGGCCTGGTCGCGTTCGCCGGCAGCGCTTTCATCCAGTGCCCGCTGACATTTGATTACGACGCCTTTGAGGAAACCCTGCTGTCCGTGGATGACAACACGATTCCGATTCCGGGCACGGACATTGGCCGCGCGCTGAACGAGGCGTATCGCGCGATGGACAAGGCCAGCCGCCGCAAAATGATCGTGCTGGCGACCGACGGCGAGGATTTGGAAAAATCCGGCGTGGCCGCCGCGAAAAATCTGGCGACGAACGGCGTGGTGGTGTTCACCATCGGCGTCGGCACGCCGGCGGGAAAGGAAATTCAGTTTGCGAACGCCGCCGGGCAGCTGCAATTGGTGCGCGATGCCGGCGGTCAAATTGTTCACAGCCGGCTCGACGAGCAGACGCTCCGCGAAATCGCGGAGGCGACGGGCGGCAGCTATTATCCGCTGGGCGCGCTGGGCGAGGGCCTGACCAAGATTCGTTCGGCGATTCATCTGCTGGACAGCGCGGGCGGCCCGCGGCAGTCCGCCCAAAACGGGGTGGAACATTTTCATCTGCCTCTCGCCATTGCGCTGGCGCTCGTCATCGCCGAATCTTTAACCGGCACGCGGCGGAAAAAATTTCCGGCAACGTCATGAAACTGTTCACGACATCGAAAAGATTCGCACTGGTGTTTGCGCTGGCAATTTCCTGCCGCGCGCTGGCCGGCGGCGAAACAAATGCGGCCACTCCCGTCACCGCGCGGGATTTTTACAACGCCGGGACGGATTTGCTGGCCGCCAAAAAATACGCCGCGGCGGAGGAAATGTTCCAATCCGCGCTGGCCGCGCAGGACGAGCGCGTGCAGCCGCCGGCGCTTTACAACCTCGGCCACGCGCGGTTTGACGAGGGCGCCGGGATTTTGAAAAACGGGCCGGACGCGCAAAAGGCCGCCACCCAGGGCAACGCGGCGCTGGCGGCGGGCGGCCAGGCCATCCGCCAGGCCGAATCTTCGCTGGCGCAAAACAATTTGGACAGAATGGTTGCCGCCTATCTCGAAGGCCGGGGCGCGCGGCGCGAATTGCGCGACGCGGAAAAGGCGGTGCGGGCGGCGATGGAAACCTATGGAAAAACTTTGCAGAAATGGCAGCGCGCGGCGGCTGATTTCAAGAGCGCCGCCGAGTTGAATTCCGCCGACACGAACGCGGCGCGCAACGCGCAAATTGTCGAGCGCGGCATCGCGAAGCTGGTGGACAGTCTGCGCCAGATGCAGGAAATGTCGGGCGCAATGGGCAAACAGGGGCAGGATTTGGGAGCGGCGTTGAGCCAGTTGAAAGGCCGCATTCCCGCGTCCAACGCGCCGCCCGGCGCGGCGGGGGATGACGATGCCGACGAGCCGGGCGTGCAGCCAGACTCGCTGGCCGGCCAGAAGGAAGGCGCGGCCCGTCAGGGCGACCAACTGCAAATTCCGCTTTCGCCGGATCAAGCCGGCCAGCTTCTCGACGGCCTTTCGCTCGACGGCAGCCGTCGCCTGCCGATGAGCGACAAACAAGGCGCTCCGCCGAGCGACAAAAAAGGACGCGACTGGTGAAATGGAAATGAGAAATATCCAACATCCAACATCCAACACCGAACATCCAATGGCTGGACATTCGCGCTCCCGCCGTAATTGGATGTTGGATGTTGGATGTTGGATGTTCGGTGTTGTTTTCCGGTTCCTGCTGCTCACGCCACTTTTGCTGCGGGCACAAGCGCCGCCGCAATTGCCACCGGGCGGACTGGCCCAGCTTCAAGTCGCGCAACCGGCGGTGGATGTCACGACGCCGGTGACGGCTACGGCGGCCTTTGATCCGCCGGTGGTGAGCGCCGGCGAAAAAACTTTTTACCGCGTCACGGTGGACGCGACGGAATCCTCGATCCAGTGGCCGGATGAAATTGCCGCGCCGCCGGGGTTGAAATTCGGCCCGGACGCGCGCGGCCAGTTGACGCAGTTTCTGGGGGACAAATTCCGTCCGCTTACCTCGTTTATTTACGAGGTGCGGGCAACCACGACGGGACATTTTACCATCACGAATTTCACCGTGGACGTTTATGGCAAGCCGGTGGAAATCCCGGCGGCGGGTCTGGATGTGGTCGCGGAAAATCCCAATTCGCAGCCAGCGCGGCAGCTGGTGCTGGAAACTTCGGCGACGAATGTTTTCCTCGGCGAGCCGTTTCATGTGAGCGTAATGCTGCCGGCGGGAACAAACAACGCCATCGAGGCGCTCCGCGAAATCCAGATCAACGGCGACGGCTTGATGACCGACAAGACGGCGTCGCGGCAATCCATCGAGGCGGTCAACGTCTACGGCCAGCTCAAACCGGCCTTCGTCTGCGAAATGGTGGTGACCCCCATCGCGGTCGGGCCGTTGAAATTTTCGGCGCAGGGTTTCACAGCTGGTCGCGAGTTCACCGCGCCGATTACCATTCGCGGACAAGTGACGATTCCCGGCGGCCCGGCGAAATATGTCCTGCTGGTTTCGGACACGGTCGGAATCAACGTCCGGCCGTTGCCGGTCGAAGGCGAATTGCCCGGCTTCACCGGCGCGATTGGAACATTTTTTTGCGATCCGCCGCAGTTGTCCACCAACCGGCTCCGCGTGGGCGAACCGGCGCATCTGAAAATTGTTTTTCACGGCAAAGGCGATCTGACGCGGCTGACGCCGCCCGAACCGCCGCGCTCGCCGGACTGGCAGATCATCGCCGACAATCCGCCGGACACCGGCTACACCTTGATTCCGCTGACCGATGAAGCGCGCGCGACGCCGGCGATTCCATTCAGCTATTTTGATCCGGCAACCGCGAAGTATGTGGACCTGACGATCCCGCCGCTGCCGGTCACAGTGATTGGGGAAGGATTGCCGGTGCAATTGCCGGCGATGGACGACGAATCGGACTCCGGCGCGCCGTTGAAGTTGAGCGGGCTGGCGGCGGTGCCGGGCAAAACAGCGGGCAGCCTGAAGCCGCTGCAATTGCGCGGCTGGTTTGTGGGCGTGCAGCTTGCGCCGGTGATCGGGTTTGTCGCGCTCTGGCGATGGGACCGCCGCCGCCGGTTTTTGGGAGCGCATCCGGAAATTGTCCGGCGACGCCAGGCCCGCCGCGCGCTGCGCCGCGAAAAAAATAAATTGCAAAAGGCCGTTGCCGACGGCGACGCGGAGGCATTTGTCCGGCACGCGGCGGAGGCGATGCGCATTGCCATCGCACCGCGGGATGCGGCGAATCCGCGGGCGCTGGTTTGCGCCGATGTGCTGGCGCAACTGGGCAGCGCGGATCAAAACAACCGCGCGGGCGAAACGGTCAGGAAAATATTCTCGGCGGCGGACGCGCAGTTCGCCGCCGCACCACAAACCGGCGGCGATTTGCTGGCGCTGAATTCTGAAGTGGAAACGGTTTTGCAAGAATTGGAGGCAAAATTATGAAACGGCGCGGCTTTATTTTCGGCTGGAGCACCGGTCTCCGACCCGGCGTGTTGGCAAAGGCGGGAAGCGCGCCGGGTCGGAGGCCGGCGCTCCTTTTGGCTGTGCTGGTTTGCGCTGCGACAGCCTGTCAGGCGGCGACGAATGATTTTTTCGCGCAAGGCGTCGAGTTGAGCCGGGCCGGACAGTTTCCCGAGGCGGCGGCGGCTTTTGAAAAATCGGCGCGGGCGCGGCCCGCCGCCGGCACGCTGGTGAATCTGGGCATTTCCGAGTGGCGGCGCGGCCACGCGGGCGCGGCAATTCTGGCGTGGGAACAGGCGCGGTGGATTGACCCGTTCGATCCGCGCGCTGGGGCGGACTTGGAATTTGCGCGGCAGGCGGCGCAATTGGACGCGCCTCAATTGAAGTGGTTCGAGACCGCATCCACGTGGCTGCCACCCAATGCCTGGGCCTGGCTCGCCGGCGCGAGCCTTTGGCTGGCGGTGGGATTGATGACGCTGCCGGGAATTTTGCGGCGGCGGAAGGCGGGCTGGCAGCAGGCGCTGGCCGCGCTGGCATTTGGAATTTTTCTTTTTTGCATCACGGCCAACCTCGGCGTGGTGAGCCGGACGCAGATTGGTTTTGTCCTGAAAAAAAATGCGGCGCTGCTGCTCACGCCGACAGGCGAGGCGGAAGTGGTTTCGACATTGAACGCGGGCGAGCCGGCGCGCCGGTTGCG
>CAYYWB010000162.1:0-5882 GCA_964475285.1 uncultured Bifidobacteriaceae bacterium
GCACGCGCCCGGCAAGGTCGCGCAAATCGGCGGCGCGCTCGCGCAAATACTCGTCCTGCACGTCCGACAGCGCGGCAACGTAGCGCTCGGAGACGGAATGGAAGGCGAAATCGGCGTTGACCTTTTGCTCGCGGATGAACCGGATGACCTCCTCGATGAGTACGCGATCCTCGAGCATCAACAGGTGCGCGTCGAAGATGTCCGCTTCCGCCGCGCTCATGCTGGCGACGACGCGGCGCTGCACCTCGGCAAGCTGCTGGCGGGTCTTGACGAGCGACTGCTCGAAACGGGCGACCTCTCCGGCGACCTCCGGTTCCGGCAGTTCGCGCCGCGCGATGACGTGCCGGGTGCGGTGCAGGACAAGAATCTTCCCGCGGCAAACACCGGCGGAAACGGCGATGCCGCGATACGCTTTTTCTCCCTGAAGCTGTCCTGCCATACAATTAAGTTTAGAAATAACCCAAGCCCGTTCCGTTGCAAAGCAATTCCGTCAAAAAAATGAAGAAGCCCACGCGCGGCGGGCTTTTGAAATCTCAAATTTGAGGCTTGAACCTTAAGATTGTCAGGCCCGTTCCATGTATTTGCCGGTGCGCGTGTCCACCTTGATTTTCTCGCCGGTCTTGATGAACAGCGGCGCCTGCACCGTGATGCCGGTCTCGACGATGATGGCCTTCTGGACGTTGTTGGCCGAGTCGCCGCGGATGCCTTCCGGCGCGTCGGTCACGGTCAGCACCACGCTCGATGGCAGTTCCACGGTCACCGCCTTGTCCTCGACAAAGGTCACGGTCACATGGGCGTTTTCGACGAGATAATTTTTCGCGTCGCCGACGAGTTCCGCCGCGAGCGTGACCGTTTCGTAAGTCTCCGGGTCGGTGAACACAAAATCCTCGCCGTCTTTATAGCTGAACTCCATTTTCCGGGTGAGCATCGGCACCGGCTCGATTTTTTCCGTCGAGCTGAAGCGCACATCGGAAGACTTGCCGGTTTTGATGCTGCGAAGCGTCGCCTGCACGAACGCGCGCAGGTTGCCCGGCGTGCGATGCTGCATGTCGAGGACGACGGTGATGTCGCCGTTGTAAAGAATCGCCATGCCGCGGCGAAGGTCATTTGCTGTTGCCATAAAATTTAAATCAATGCGCCGGTTTTTCCAGAACGCGAGCCGCAGACTATTAACCGAAAATGTCGCGAAGGCAAGAGCCGTTTTCGCAAATATCGGTTTGAAACAGCCTTGCCGGGCCGATTTCTGTGAATAACCACCCCTTGACACCACAAATCTTTGTATGTTACAACTTTGTTACCACAATTAGCTGTGGATTTATGCGTTGTCCCAAGTGCGGTTGTCAGGAAGACAAAGTGATTGATTCGCGCGGCTCGCGCGAAGGCGCGACCATCCGCCGCCGCCGCCAATGCTCCAACTGCAACCACCGTTTCACGACCTACGAGGAACTGGAGCACGAGGGGCTGATGGTGCTCAAACGCGACGGGCGGCGCGAGGAATTTTCCCGCGAGAAACTCCTGTCCGGCATCAAGAAAGCCTGCCAGAAACGGCCCGTCAGCCCGAAGAAAATGGACGATCTGGTGGACCACATCGTCGCCGCCGTGACGGAAAAATTCGAGGGCGAGGTGCCCGGCGAATTCATCGGCAAAATGGTCATGGACGGCCTGCGCGAACTGGACGACGTTGCCTACGTGCGCTTCGCCAGCGTCTATCGCCGGTTCCAGGAAGCCACCGACTTCGTGCAGGAAGTCAAAAAACTGGAGGCCGCCAAATGATCGCGCTGCAATCCGACTGCCTGCTTTTCCAGCTTTCCAACGGCGAAAGCGTCCCCTGCTCGGCGGAAATGATCAATTTCGACATCACCGGCGCCTCCTACAGCCTGCTCGACCCCGAAACCCTCCGCCACGCCGCCGCGTCCGTGTTCCATTATTTCAAGGAGGAACTCCGGCGCGATACCGTCACCGTCGGCGAATTCGTCCAGGCGCTGGAACAAGTCCTGCGCAATCTCGGTTTTATCATCCGCGCCCACGGCATCGAATCGCATCCGCCGTGCGCGGGCGCGACCGACCTCGGCCGGCTTGCGCGCGAATCCGCCGACAGCCTGGAGCTGTTCTTTTTCCCGCGCCTGCGCAGCGAACTCCGCACCCAGCTCCGGCAATCGCCGCGCGTCGTGCATTTCCGCGGGCTGCGCGGCTGCGTCAAGCAGCTTGCCGGCGCGCGCCGCTGGAGCCATCGCTGCGAACGGATGCAGGACCAGATTGTCGCCTATCTGCGCGGCTGCCTCACCGCCGAGCCGGAGCAACCCGGATGCGCGCTCGTCGTTGAGTAGTTTTTAATTTTTAGTTTTAAGTTGAAACCATTTGCGTCGCTGCGCGTCGGTGAACTAGAAATTAAGAACTCAAAACTCAAAACTCGATGAAGACGCTTTTTGAAAAGATCGCCGCGCGCGAAATCCCGGCGAACATCGTTTATGAGGACGATCTGGTTCTCGCCATCCGCGACATCGCCCCGCAGGCGCCCACGCACGTTTTGATTTTCCCGAAGAAGCCGGTTCCGCGCATCGCCGAGGCAAACGCCGGCGACCAGCAATTGCTCGGCCATTTGCTGCTCAAAGCCGCCGAGATTGCGAAGAAACTGGATTTGAAGGGTGGTTACCGGCTGGTCATCAACAATGGCGCGGATGGCGGCGAAACCGTGCCACATTTGCACTGCCACATCCTCGGTGGACGCCCCCTGGCCTGGCCGCCGGGTTAATAAATCAATAATTCCTTTTGGTCTTCCGGGTTGGCAAAAACCAGTTCCTCCGACAGCGGGCCGGTGCGGATCAAAACCGCCGGCTTGTCCGCCAGCAACGCCAGCAATTCGTCATCATTGATCAGCCGAAATCCGCCGTCGGTCGTGGTGACTTCAATGACGTTTGGGCCGGGCGAAACAAATCCGGTCGCCGGAAAACTTCGCGTGCGGACAATCGCATTGGCTGGAAGCGGCTGGGTGCGGACCAGCTCGCAACTTGGCTTCGCAATCTGTTTTGCGAGCGGCGTCGAAATGCTGGCTGGCTTTGAAAAACGTTGCGCCGCCAAAACCGCCAGCAAACTTATTGCAACTGTGATTCCAGCCACGCGGCGAGCCTGCCGGAATTGACGCCGCCGCCGCGCGAGCCGCAGCGTTTCCGCCAGCATCGCCGCGCGGAAATCCGGCGGCGACGCCTCGGCGAACACCTCGACCACCAGGTCTTTTTGGTCAGCGCTGTTGTTCATTTTTAAGTTCCGCCAGCACGGCGTCTTTCAGTTTGCGGCGGACGCGGGACAATTTCGATTCCACGGCCTTTTCCGTTGTCTGCTGCCCGCCGGCAATTTCGCGGACGGGCTGGCGCAAAATGTATTTCTGTTCAACCAGTTGCCGCTCGTCCTCCGGCAGCGCGGTCAATTTGCATTCCAGCAGCGCGCGCAACTGGTCATCCGCCTCACCGTTGTCCATCGCGGCCGGCCCGATTTCCTGCTGCCGCGTGAATCTTTCCAGAAACGCGAAATACCGCCGCCGTTTGCGGGATTCATCCGCGAGCGCACTGCGGGTCAGCACCGTGAGCCAGCTCCAGAATTTTTCCTCCGACTCGAACACCTTCACATGGCGCACCACGCGGACAAGCGCCAGTTGCAACGCCTCGCGCGCCGCCTCCTCGTTGCCGCCAGTGACCACGAGCAAGTAGCGCAGCAGCCGGTCAAAATACGCGTCGTAAAATTGGCGGTAAGCCGATTCGCTGCCGCCCGCCATTGCGCGGGTCAGCGCCGCGATGTCCGGGTTTTGGCGGGGCGAGGCTCCTGACGAGCCGACGCCACTTTGTCCTGCGACGGCTCGCGGGGACGCTCGCCCCACCAACGATTGAACGTTTTCTTCCAAGCTGTCTCATTAACTGCCGATTGGAATCTATTTTCCAGACTTTTCTTCCGGCGCGGGCGCGGCGGGTGAGACCGGCGCGGAAACTTTCTTCTTCAATTCCGCAACGTCCATCTTCAACTGGTTGACCACCTTTTCCATGTTGTCTTCTTGCACACGGGTCTCCTTCGACGATGGCAATGTTTGCAGCACGGAATCAATGGTTTTCAATTCATCCGGCTCGCCAAAGACGATCAGCAGTTTCGTTTCCTTGTGGTAATTCAATTCCGGTGGGGAAGCGATGCCCGACATTTTCCAGCCGGTTTGAATGGCGGTGGTGATGTCATCCACCGTGAACCCGCGGTTCAAAGGCGATTCCAATGAAAAAAACCGGCAGATTTTCTGGGTCGAAACCATCGGCGGCATGCTGGGTTTTTCAGCGTGAAAATACCAAATGGAGGCATCCGTCAACGGGCTGTCCGCCGTTTTGAAACCGTAATCGCTGGTGAAGAGGGAATAGCTGCTTCCGAATCCTCCGGTGGACACCGCAATGCTTTTCCGACTGGTGGCTTCCAAAGCGGCGAACAATTGGGGCACGACCACGTCATTCATTTTCAGCGGCGGCATTGGCAGGTCAGCATCTTCCGGCGGGATGATGGCGTTCAACGGCTTGCCCATCGCCTTTTCAATGGCGGCAACCAGTTCCTTCGGCGTGCCGCCGGGAAAATCGAGATTGAACTTGGTCAAGGCTGGCGGCGGTTGTTGTGCCGGATTGGCAGCGTTTATGATTTCTCGCAATCGTTGCTGGTAGTTATCGGCAGCAGGCTGTGAGACGGATTCCGGAGTGATCGGTCTTGACGGCAGTGTTGGTGCGGGTTGTCCGAAAACCAGCGTGAGGTTGAACGCGAGCAGGCTGGCAGCGAGGAGGATGGTTTGTTTCATAAGTTGGCTGGTTCGATTTATGTTCTTTATACAGAAACACGACGGCCAACGCAAAATCCTTCGCTTGTTTGATAAAATTATTCAGCGCGACCGTGGCAGATTTTCACTTCGCGCTAAAAACGCTGTCGAGGATGACTTCCTTGGTTTTCCAGGTGAGCGCCATGGTCATGGCCAGCGGCAGCAGCGCAAACAGCGTCAGCCCCCAGAATCCAAAATCCTCGAGCCAGCCGAAAACCGCGCCGAGCGCGAGGGGCAGGCGCGGGTCTTGCAGCAGGACTGCATACGCGACGCCGAGAAACAAAAGCGCGGCGAGCAGCCAGCGGTTGAGCGCGGTGAATTGCCGCGTCTCGTGCCGCAGCGTTTCGTCCGGCAGCATCGCGCCGAGCTGTTTGATGACGACGTTCAAGTTGAACAAAAAAAGGATGGCCGACAGCGCAAGCACGAACAGCGCGGCGTTGAAAAACGGCTGGTCGGGCATCTGGTTGTGCCAGTAAAGAAACGGGCAGAGGCCGACATTGACGAGCCCAAGGAGTTGCGCGCGGTCGAGCGCGTTGCGCCAGGGGCGCTCCTGTTTTTGGAAATCGCCCATCAGCCAGAGGCCGTAAAGCGGCAGCGCCGTCGCGGCGAGCGCGGGAACGAAGCCCCACGGCTTGAGCCAGTCGGCCCGCGCGGTTTCAGCGCAGATCACCAGCGACGCGGGCAATCCCCAAAACAGGGCGGACAGGCCGCGGGCAAGGCGTCCGAGCGAGCGGAGCAATTCGGGTTTGGCTAGCGCAGGATCAGGCATTACGAAAATGAAGAATGCAGAATGCAGAATGAAGAAACAAGCTTAACGCGCGCGGTTGAATCTCAATTCTTCATTCCGTATTCGTCCTTCTTCATTCAAAATGAGAGATAGGTGTAAGCCTTCAACCCGCGTTCGTAATCATCCAGCAGGCGCATGGCTTCGGACGGTTTCATACGGTCGGATTTGATCGCCTCGTCCATTTGCACCTTCATCTGGCGTTTGAGTTCGTTTTCGTCGTATTGCACGGCGGCGAGCGTCTGGACGATGGTGTTGCCCTCGATG
>CAYYWB010000163.1:0-5837 GCA_964475285.1 uncultured Bifidobacteriaceae bacterium
GCTCCACCTTGTCGCCCTTGGCGAGCGCCTCGGCGATGTAATCCAGCGTTTTTTGCACCACGTCGAAAACCTGCCCCTGGGTGAGGCCGGTTTCGCCGCTGATGCGGATGACCAGATCGCGTTTGGTGAGTGTCATGGATTTTATCGGGTTGGTTGGTTTAATCATTGAACGACGCGGATTGTCCAGAAATCGCTGGCGAGATTTTCATCGCTCAAATAGGCGTAGGGCAGGGTGAAATAACCGGCCATGCCCCACTTGCCGCCCCACGAATTGCGGACGATGAACCACTGCTTCGCGTCGTCAAAGCCCACGCCGACGACCGCGTGGCCGCCAACCGCCGCCTCGCCGGATTTTGGTAGCGACGCGTGGCCGGTCTTTGCCACCGCCGCGCTCTCGAAACTTTCATAAACCGTGAATCCAAAAACAAACGGCCAGCCGGACGCGAGGCAGCCCTTGAGCTGGCCCGGCGCCTGCGTCAGCCGCTGATACGAGACGACCTTGTATTTCAGCGCGTCGGCGTAGCAATTTTTCGGCAGCCTGGTTTTGAATTTGGCGACGACATAGGGCCATTCCGTTTCGGGACAATCGCCCTGTTTGTTGACGCTCTTGATGCCGTCGCGGATTTGCGCGCCGCTGTCCGAATTTACCGAATGCTCGATGGCGCGCTCGTTGTAATAAATGAAAAGGCGCGACGGCGTGAAAATGTCCGCCAGATTTTGCTTCATCCGGTCGAACTGGATTGCGCCGGCGATGGCGTTGGCTGTGCAATTGCCGAGCTGGCCCTGATCATAAACCGGCGGGCACTGCGCGCGGAGGTCGGCCCTGGCCGGCAACGCCCCGGCTATTTCCACCGGCGCGGCGTAAAGCAGGTCGCGGTGGTCCGGCAAATCGGGCAGCCAGCCGTAGCGGGAAATCTTGAAGCTCATGGATTCTTGTTACCAAAATCCGCGGAAGATGTCCACTGAAATCAGCTTTGCTAACACCTCCCGGCAAGACGACAGGGTCGCAAGCCCGCGCCACAAGAAACGCACTCCCGCCGACGCCGGTCAAATGGCGGCTCTTTGATTGTTCCTCAAAGACGAAATCCCGGAATGTCCGGCGTCATTTAATCGCTGTCGCCATGCCGTTCTGAATCCACAGAAGATCCGAATGGTCGAGGCTGTTATCTGGAATCGGAAAGGTAATCGGATTGGGGGGGAACACCAGTTGCAAGGTTGAGCCGTCCACCCATCTTCTAAACTCCGCATGGCCATCCGCAAACGAAAAATTCGAGCCGCGATGGTTCATTGCAGGGATATTATACCATACGGTAACCTGCGGGTTGCTTGGCAGGCCACTGGGAATATCGGCGAACTGGCCGTCATCAATGGACCATTGGACCTCCTCACAAAAAACAATGGCATTCGCCGGCATGGGATGCTTGATGTCGGTCTGTTTGTGGTTGACAACATAGAACCCCGGAGTGCCACCGTATGCTGTGCCGTGCGAAGTATACATTTCATTGTCAGAATTCATGTAACTATTCATCGAGTAAGATCGGACGCGATTGAAATTGGGGGGATTCACACGCGAATCTCCCAGAATATCGGCGGGGCAAAAGTAACTGCCCACATTTTTCATGTAGGGAAAAAGCGTCCCTTCCGTGATCAGGAACGAATTCGTGCAATCAGTCGGGGCTTGCGCCGGGTTCATATTCCCGCGCACCCAATTGCCATCTACATCACCTTTATTGTCCTGCACCAGCCGGTCGCTGTTGTCATCCGAATATACCACCCAAGCGGTTGCGAACTGCTTGACATTGTTCAGGCAGGCAGTTTGCTGGGCCTTGGCCTTGGCCCTGGCCAGCGCGGGCAGCAGCATCGCCGCCAGCACCGCGATGATGGCGATGACGACGAGCAATTCGACCAATGTGAAGCCTTGCGGGCGTTTGTTTTTTAACGACATTGTTGCATTCATATTTTTTGTAAATTGGTTATGACAGCAATGTAGACCAATCGAGACAACCCTGTCAACAATAAATCTGCAACAAAATGTCAGCGGGCTTCGCTTGCGGTTGCGGGGCAATCGCGCTAACCATTGCGCGTGAACAGCGACGATTTCTCCGACGCCGCGCTCGTGGTGCTGGGCCACGGCACGGAATTGAATGAGCGCTCCGCCGCGCCGGTATTCCAGCACGCGGCGGAATTGCGCCGCCGGAAAATCTTCGCGGACGTGCGCGAGGCGTTCTGGAAGCAGGAGCCGCAAATCAAAACGGTGCTGGCGGGGCTTGCGGCCCCGCGCATTTTCATCGCGCCGCTCTTCATCAGCGAGGGGTATTTTGCGGGCCAGATCATCCCGCGCGAACTTGGCTTTTCTGAAAACTCAAAACTCAAAACTCAAAACTCAAAATTGTTTTACTGCCGCCCCGCCGGCTCGCACAACAGCATGGCCGGGGTGATTTTGTCCCGCGCCCGCGGGGTTGTGGGAAATTTTCCTTTTCCCCGCGCGCCAAAGCCGGGCGACATCACGCTGTTCATTGCCGGCCACGGCACCGGGAAGAACGAAAACTCGCGCCGGGCCGCCGAACGGCAGGCGGAATTGATCCGCGCGATGAACCTTTACGCGGATGTCCACGCCATTTTTCTGGAAGAATCGCCGCGCATCGCCGATTATCAAGCGCTGGCAGGGACGAAAAACGTGGTGGTCGTGCCGTTTTTCATCAGCGACGGACTGCACACGCAGGAGGACATTCCGGTTTTGCTCGGCGAGGCAAAACGGACGGTCCAGCAACGCCTTGCCGCCGGCCAGCCGGCATGGCGCAATCCGACGGAGAAAAACGGGAAATTGGTCTGGTATGCGCCCGCCGTCGGCAGCGATCCGGGCATTGCGAATGTGATTTTGGAACGCGTCCGCGAGGCGGCTGGAGCGCCGGTCTCCGACCCGGCGCGTTGTGAAGAATGAAACACGCCGGGCCGGAGACCGGCGCTCCGAAAAAAATTTATGAAAAAACTGCGATTTGGATTTATAAGCACGGCCAACATTGGCCGGAAAAACTGGAAGGCGGTTTTTCACAGCGGCAATTCCGTGGTGAACGCCGTGGCCAGCCGCGATTTGGAGCGCAGCCGCAAATTCATCCGGGAATGCCAGGCGGAAGCTCCGTTTGAAACGCCGCCGCTGGCGCTCGGCAGCTACGAGGAATTGCTGGCGTCAAAAAATGTGGACGCCATTTATTTCCCGCTGCCAACCGGCCTGCGCCCGGAATGGGTCGTGCGCGCGGCGGAGGCCGGCAAGCACATTCTCAGCGAAAAACCGTGCGCTCCGTCCGCGGCCGGCCTCGAAGCCATGCTTTCCGCCTGCCGGAAAAACCGCGTGCAATTCATGGACGGCGTCATGTTCATGCACAACCCGCGGCTTGATCAAATCCGCGCCGCGCTCGATGACGGCGCGTCGGTCGGCCCGCTCAAGCGCATTGCGTCGCATTTCAGTTTTCCCGGCTCGGAGGATTTTTTCCGCGCGGACATCCGCGTGGACGGCGCGCTCGAACCCGCCGGCTGCCTCGGCGACCTCGGCTGGTATTGCATCCGGTTCGCGCTGTGGACGATGAAATGGCAGATGCCGGCCCGCGTCGAAGGACGAATCATTTCGCGCGCCGGAAATCATCCCGACGGCGTGCCGGTGGAATTTTCCGGCGAACTGTTTTTTGACGGCGGCGTTTCATCGGGTTTTTACTGCTCGTTTCTCACGGCCTTCCGGCAATGGGCGGACATTAGCGGCGCGAAAGGTTGTTTGCGCGTGCCCGATTTTGTGGGGCCGGCACCCGGCAGCGAAAACGTGTTTGAAGTAAATCAAAACATCGTCAAATCCGGCCATTCCGCCGCCGGGCCAGCCACCGAGCAGGAAACAAACATGATCCGCAACTTCGCGGACCAGGTTTTCTCCGGCAAGCTGAACGACGAATGGCCGGTGTGGGCGCTGAAAACGCAGCAGGTCATGAATGCCTGTTTCGAATCAGCGCGTCGTGGTTTGCCGACATAAATTTAGGAACCACGAAACACACGAAATGACACGAAGGAAATTTTTCGCGTGCTTTGTGTATTTCGTGGTTTATCAAGAAAGCTCGTTCCGATATTCTGCGCGTCGTGCAATTTCGGAAAATCACCATCATCGGCGTCGGCCTGCTCGGCGGTTCCATCGGGCTGGCCGCCCGGCGCCGCCGGCTGGCGCGGGAAGTCGCCGGCTTCATCCGCCGCACGGCGAGTTTGAAGGATTGCGAAAAAACCGGCGCGGTGGATTATGCCACGACCGACCTGCTGGCAGCGGTTTCAAATGCGGATTTGGTGATTCTCTGCACGCCGCTTTCGCAAATGAGGCCGCGCGTCGCGGAAATGCTGCCGGCGCTGAAACGCGGCGCGATCGTCACCGACGTTGGCAGCGTGAAAACCAGCGTCGTGCGCGGGCTGGAATCGCTGATTCAAAAATCCGGCGCGCATTTTGTCGGCAGTCATCCGATGGCCGGCGCGGAAAAAACCGGCGTGCTGGCGGCGCGCGCGGATTTGTTCGCGAACTCCGTTTGCGTCGTGACGCCGGCGAAAAAATCAAACGCGGCGGCGGTTCGCAAGGTTGAGCAATTTTGGAAATCGCTCGGCGCGCGAACGCTGCGGCTTGCGCCGGAGCAACATGACGCGCTCGTCAGCCGCTCCAGCCATTTGCCGCACATCGTAGCGGCAGCGCTGGCGAATCTGGTTTTGGCTCCGGCGCGGTCGGAATTTCAATCCGCCGTGTGCGCGAACGGTTTTCGCGACACGACGCGCATCGCGTCCGGCTCGCCCGAAATGTGGCGCGACATCGCGCTGGCCAACCGCAAAAATCTTTCGCGATCCGTGGACGCCTTTATTTCCGATCTGCAAGAGTTCCAGCGCGTCTTGAATAAATCCGATGCGAAAGCAATTTCTAGATTTTTGGAGACCGCGAAGGAGCGGCGCGACAACTGGCATCCGCAAATGTCGAATGTCGAGTTTTGAATTTTGAGTTATGGCCAGGAGCGTCATCCGCGAAAAAAGCTTTCTCTTCGCCTTGGAAGTAATTGAACTTTTCAAATGTCTTCAGGCTGAATATGAATATGTTTTGTCGAAACAATTGCTGCGAAGCGGCACGAGCATCGGAGCAAATGTCGAAGAGGCTCTTGCCGGCCAAAGCCGCCGGGATTTTCTGGCAAAAATGGCCGTCGCCTCAAAAGAAGCGCGTGAAACCCGTTATTGGCTTGTCTTGTTGCAGAAGTCGAAACTCACGAAAACTGAATTGAATCAAGCTATCAGGAATAACGAGGAGCTGATTCGGATTTTGACTTCCATTGTCAAGACAACCGCTGAAAATTCGGCAACTCAAAACCCAAAACTCAAAACTCAAAACTGACGTGTTGCCCGACCTCATCGAAATCGTCCCGCTCGACAAGCCTGTGCGCGCGGAAATCACCGTGCCCGGCTCCAAGAGCATCACGAACCGCGCGCTGGTGCTGGCGGCGCTGTCCGAGGGCGAAAAGATTTTGCAGGGCGCGCTCTGGAGCGAGGACACGCAGATCATGACCGAAGCGCTCCAGAAGCTGGGGTTTCAAATCAGGGTGGAACCCGACCCGGAGGAATTTTGCAACCGCACCATCACGGTCAGAGGACTCGGCGGGAAAATTCCAAACGCGGGCACGGCGGAGCGGCCGCTGGAACTCTTCGCCGGCAATGCGGGAACCGTGGCCCGTTTTCTGGCGGCGCTGGTTTGCCTGGGCCGGGGCGCCTATCGGTTGAGCGGCATTCCGCGGATGCACGAGCGTCCGCAGGCCGCGCTGTTTCAGGCCTTGCGCGAACTG
>CAYYWB010000164.1:0-5828 GCA_964475285.1 uncultured Bifidobacteriaceae bacterium
CGGCTGGCTCACCGCCGAATACTCGATGCTCCCCTACTCCACTTTGGAACGAAAATCGCGCGACGCCGCGAAGGGTAAAATTGACGGGCGCTCGCAGGAAATCCAGCGGCTCATCGGCCGCGCCATGCGCGCCGCCGTCAATCTCGAAAAGCTTGGTGAACGCACCGTCTGGATTGACTGCGACGTGCTACAGGCTGACGGCGGCACGCGCACCGCTGCCATCACTGGCGCGTTTGTCGCGCTGTCCGGCGCGATGCGGCGGCTGCTCGCCTGCGGCAAGCTGGCGGAAAATCCCATCCTCCACGCCGTCGCCGCCGTGAGCACGGGCATCGTCAGTGGCCGGCCGCTGCTGGATTTGTGCTACATCGAGGACGTGGCGGCAACGGTAGACTTCAATCTTGTGATGAATTCCGCCGGTGAATTCATCGAACTCCAGGGCAGCGGCGAGGAAGCCACCTTCAGTGAAAAGCAGCTTGCCAATTTGCTCGCGCTTGGCAAGTCGGGCATCCGCGAACTGCTTGCCGCGCAGGAAATCGCGCTCTCACAAATCTGACATCGCTTGAGCACCACCAATTCCCAAAAGTCGCAACCGACGCGCCTGCTGCTCATTCGCCACGCCGAGGTCGAGCAGAGCTACCATAAAATCTTTGGCGGGACGATTGACATGAACATTTCACCGCGCGGCCAGGAACAGGCGCGGGCGCTCGCGGAATTTTTGCGCGGGAAGAAAATGGACGCCATTTATGCCAGCCCGATGAAGCGCGTCCAGCAGACACTCGCACCCTTTTTGAACAACGGCGCGCCGCCACAAACCATCGTGCCAGCGCTCCGGGAAATCAACTTCGGCGACTGGACGGGCCTGAATTGGGAAATCGTGTGCCAGAAATTCAACCTCGACCCGCACGAATGGCTGGATCACATCGAGCGCGGCCTCACGCCCAACGGCGAGAACGGCCCGCAATTCCGCGCCCGTGTGGAGCCGTGCCTGCGCGAAATCATCGGGAAGCATCCCGGCCAGACGGTGGGCATCTTCTGCCACGGCGGCGTCGTGCGCATGATTCTTTCCATCCTGCTCGAACTGCCGCTGCCGAGGACAAACGCCTTTGAGGTCGAATACGCCAGCGTCACACGCGTCGTTTTGCATCCGCGCCTGGCGGAAATCGAATTGCTCAATTTCACGCCGTGGCGCGATTTGGGCTGAAATCTGAAACCACGAAACACACGAAATGACACGAAATTGAAACCGTTTTGAGAATCGGATGACAGCGTGCAACTTTTCATGCCAATCATGCTTCATTCCGTTTTCGTTTCGTGCAATTCGTGTATTTCGTGGTTTATGAGTCCGGTTTCTGGGGATTAGACAATGAAAACCAAACCGCTTTGGAAGGTTTCCATCGCCACGACACCGGAAGCCGAGGACGCCGTCGCGGAAATGCTAGGCGCTATTTTAGGTTGCGCCGCAGTGTCCTATCACAATTTGGAAACCGGCGTAAGCACGGTCACGGTTTATTGCGAAGCCAGACCGACGGCGGACGTTCGCAAATCAATTCTCGCCGGACTTGCACAAATCAAAAGTTGCGGACTGAAAACCGGCTCCGGCAAAATCACGATTGCAAAGGTGCGGCGCGAGGACTTGGCTGAATCGTGGAAACGGCATTTCAAACCCGTCGAAATCAGATTTCGGAGGGACGAGTTCCACGAGTCCCCAAACAAAATGAAATTGGGGACTCGTGGAACTCGTCCCTACGAAAACTCACTGCTCATCAAGCCAAGCTGGTCGAAGCGCAGGCCGCGAAAAAATCAGGCGGTCGTCATCCTTGATCCCGGCTTGAGCTTCGGCACCGGCCAGCATCCGACGACGGAATTCTGTCTGGGTGAAATTGTCAGGCTTCAAATGGAACGCGGGCGGCCCGCCCGCGAGTTCAAAACCCGACATCACGCGGACAAGCCATCCGCGCTCCAATCTTTTTTGGACATCGGCACCGGCTCCGGAATTCTGGCGATTGCCGCAGCAAAGCTCGGCTATGCGCCGGTTCACGCATTTGACTTTGATGCAAATGCGATCCGGATTGTCCGCGTGAACGCCCGCAGAAACCGCGTCGCCCGCAAAATCCGATTTTGGCGCGGCGACGTTTCAAAGCTCCTGTTCCGCCCGGCACAAAAATTCGATTTGATTTGCGCCAACCTGATTTCCGACCTGCTCATCGCCGAACGGCGGCGGATTGCGGCGCAGTTGAAGCACGGCGGAACGCTGGCGCTGGCGGGCATTTTGAAAACGGAATTTCGGGAAGTGCAGGCGGTGTTTGAAAATTTGAAGTTGAAACTGGTTTCGAGCAAAACCGAAAAGGAGTGGCGATCCGGTTCGTTTCAACGGGTGGAAAATAATTTTGAACAATAAAGCGGCAAGTGAAGTCTGATTGGTGGAAAGTGAGACAAAATTGGCAGGCCATCGGCCGGGGAGTTGGCATGATTTAGGCTGTAAATTTGGTGAAAGGAAAAACGCTATGATGAAAACACTGGAGTTCATGGGCGAAGCAATTCGCAATCCAAAGCATCCGTTCCGTAAAATGGAAAATCAGCCCAAAAAAGCGCGCAAGAACCGCTACGAACGCAGGAAGATCAAGGAATATCTGCACTTTCCCGATTTGCTGTCCGAGGAGATGGCATAAGTCCTTTTTTGGCCAGCGCGTCCAGAAAACGCCAGCCGGTTCAGATTCAAACCGGGTTCATGGGAAAATCACCGCTGGCACTCCGGGCAGATTCCGAAAAATTCCAGCTTGTGGGTCACGGCCTTGAAGCCGTTTCGGGCGGCAATCTGTTTTTCAATCTTCTCCGGAAAGCATTCCTCGATCTCCACGACTTCCGAGCATTTTGTGCAGACCAGATGATGATGGTGGCCGTCGTCGTTTTCGCCGACGAGTTCGAATCGCGCGGCGCCGTCGCCGAAATCAAACCGCTTCACCATGCCCATTTCCTCCAGCAGGTGCATCGCGCGGTAAATGGTCGCCAGATCGCATCCGCCTGCGGGCATTTCGGAAAAGATTTTCCGGTTGGTGAGCGGATGCGGATGGCGCCGCAGGATTTCCAAAATGGCCGCGCGCGGGCCGGTGATTTTGCGCGACTGCCGCCGCAGCCGCCCCGTCAAGGCGGATATTTCCTGCCGTTTTCGGGAATGTGAGTGCGCGTGCGGCTTCATGTCGGTTCCAAAATCGCACCGGGAATTTCCGAAATCAAGCGAATTGCAAACCATTTGCAGATTGTCCGGAAATGTCCGGCGGGGGAAAAAGCAAAAGGCGGCGACCGGAGGCCGCCGCCCGAAATTGTGAACGGCAAATTCACTTCATCAGCAGCATCTGGCGGGCGCGCTTGATGGCGTTGGTCATGCGGCGCTGGTAATGCGCGGGCAGGCCGGTGTATTTGCGCGGCAGGATGCGGCCCTGGTCGGTCACGAACTGCCGGAGCAGGTTCGTGTTTTTGAAGTCGAGCGCGTCCACGGTAAAGTCAATCTTCGGCTTCGGTCGCGGCGTGCGGTTTTCCATCGTGCGGCGCGAGCCGCGCTTGTCCTTTTCGGTGTTGGTCTTGCGAGGCATGATTACTTGATCTCCTTGTGCAGGGTGTGGCGGCGCAACGCGGGGTTGTATTTTTTGATTTCCAGTTTTTCCGTCTTCAACTTTTTGTTGCGCGAGGTGTTGTAGCGCGAGGGCGATTTGCCCTCCTTGCGCGCCTCGGTGCATTCAATGGTGATGGTTTCACGCGGCATAATTTATTCCTTTTCCTTGACTTTTTGCTCGTCTCCCGCCTCGTCTTCCTCGGTTTCAACTTCCGTGACGCCGGCGTTGTCAATCGTGCCCAGCGCGCCCAGCCGGCGCTGGCGCAGCGCGCCTTCCTTTTCCAGTTGCGCCTGCGCGTCCACCGTGAACCGCGTCCACGGAATCGCCTCAAGGCGCGCGCGCGGAATCGCTTTGCCGGTCAGCTCGCAGACGCCGAAGGTCTTTTTCTCGATCCGCTTGAGCGCCTCCTCGATTTCATAAACCGCGTCCTGGTCCGACGAAAGCAGGCTCAACGCAAAATCACGGTCAAAATTGTCCGTGCCCGAATCCGCCATGTGCAGGCTGTAACCGGGCATCTCCTGCGCCGAATCCTTGGCCAGCCCGTTCATCTGGTGCATCAACTGCTCGCGCAGTTCGAGCAGCCGGTTGTAATACTTCTGCCATTCGGACTTGACCTTTTTGGGATCGGCCGCGGTCATGGATTTGGCCATCGGCCTGCCGAGGATTGCCGCGGCCGTGGCGGACGCCTGCGGCCTGCGGTGGTGCGCCTGGTTCCTAGTTGTTTTCTTCTTCGCTGTCACGTTTCAAAACAATTTTCCGGCTTCAAATCCGGTTCGTCAAGAGCGTGGGAATGTAGCAAAGAAAACCGGATGCGCCACAAAAATCTTCAAAAAAATGACGCGGGGCCGCCGCGCCGGGGTTTGCAAACGTTGAACGGGGCGGTGTGCTTGAGGGGAATGCCGGAGCCGGCATTTCTTCATTGCCAGCCGCCGGATTGCATGGCGGCGGATCAAACCGCGCTGCCGCCCGGAATTGCCGGCGCGCGATTTTTTCCGGTTTTTTGTTTTCGCTGCTTGCCAACGCAACTTTTCACCGGCAAATTTCCGGTTTGATAATTTGAACCAAACATAACGCCCCACATGAGCAACGAAGCAAAACTGGAACTGGACGGAAAGACATACACGCTGCCGACCGTCATCGGCAGCGAAGGCGAGAAGGCGGTGGACATCGCGTCGCTGCGCGCCAGCAGCGGCTACATCACGCTGGACGACAGCTATGGCAACACCGGTTCATGCGTGAGCAAAATCACGTTCATTGACGGCGAGGTGGGCATCCTGCGCTACCGCGGCATCCCGATCGAGGAACTGGCGGAGAAATCCACGTTCATCGAGACGGCGTATCTCATCATTTACGGCGACCTGCCGAACCGGCCGCAAATCCGGCGGTTTTCGGATTTGTTCACGGAATACCAGTTCCTGCACGAGGACATGAAGTATCATTTCGAGAGTTTTCCCACGGGCGCGCATCCGATGGCGATTCTCTCGGCGATGATCAACGCGACGAGTTGTTTTGACGAGGGGCTGATGCACTGGCATTGGGGCAAGGGAAAGGAATTCGACGTTTATGCGGCAAAGCTGATGTCGCAGGTGCGGACCATCGCGGCCTATGCCTACCGCAAGTCGCGCGGGCTGCCGCTGATTTATCCGAAAAAGGCCTACAAATACACGGCCAATTTTCTGCACATGCTGTTCTCGACCCCGTATGAGGATTTTGAATTAAAGCCGGAGGTGGTGCGGGCGCTGGACCTGATTTTCCTGCTCCACGCGGATCACGAGCAGAATTGCTCCACCTCAACCGTGCGGATGGTGGCGTCGAGTCAGGCAAACCTGTTTGCCAGTTGCGCCGCCGGAGTGTGCGCGCTGTGGGGACCGCTGCACGGCGGCGCGAACCAGGCGGTTCTCGAAATGCTCGAGGAAATCCACAAGACCGGTGACGACGGTTCCCGCTTCATCGCGGCGGCCAAGGACAAGAACAGCGGCAAGAAGCTGATGGGTTTTGGCCACCGGGTTTACAAAAATTACGACCCGCGCGCCAAAATCATCAAAAAGGCGTGCGACGAGGTGCTGTCCAAATTGCAAGTCAATGACCCATTATTGGACATTGCCAAGCATCTGGAGGCGGCGGCGTTGAAAGACCCGTATTTCGTGGAGCGGAAATTGTATCCGAACGTGGATTTTTACAGCGGCATCATCATGCGGGCCATCGGGCTGCCGGTGG
>CAYYWB010000165.1:0-5810 GCA_964475285.1 uncultured Bifidobacteriaceae bacterium
TGTTCGGATCGAAATCCGGCAGCGACGCCATCGCCAGAATTTCCCCCGTGCGCGGGCGCGTGACGATGCCGGTGATGCTGACCGGCTCGTGTTCCTTCATCGCGTCAGCCAGGACGGATTCAACGATGTTCTGGACCGCCGCGTCAATCGTCAGCACGGCGTTCAGGCCATCGCGCGGCTGCACATCCTCGTCGCGCAACGCGACAAGTTCCTGCTGTTTGCTGTCAGTGGCCGTCACGCGCCAGCCGGCGACGCCGCTCAAGTCGGAATTCAACGCCAGTTCGATGCCGTCGCGCCCGGAAATCTGCGAAACCGGGCGGCCGTCCAGTTTGAATTCCTCCACGCCGGAAAATCCCAGCACCTGCGCCGCCAGCGCGCCGTTCGGATACACGCGCATCTGGTCGGGGTCGGCAAAAATAGCGCATTGCCGCAAATTGCGAAGCAACTCGCGGTCGTTCTTCGACAATTTTTTTTCATCCGCGCCAAAAGAAATCCGGCTCATCGCCAGTTGAATTTTTTGCCAGGTTTCCTCGGTGACGTTTTTCTGGAGCCGGACATAATGCAGATTGTTCGTGACCGTTCCGCCTTTTTCATTTTTGGAAACGCGCACGAAGAGTTTCGGATAAAGCTCGCTTTCGCTCATTTGCAGCAGCGGCGCGAGCGTGTGCGCCACGACCGCCTGCCGGGTGCTGATGAGCGACGGGTCGGCGCAGATGGTTTTCACCGGAACGCTCGTGGCGAGTAGATTGCCACGCGCGTCCAGAATGTCGCCGCGCCGCGGCGCCTGACGAAATTCGTGTTGCGTGTTGTCCTGCGCCAGCTTCGCCAGCTCGTCATGGCGGAACACCTGCAAATAAACCAGCTTGCCGCCAAGGCCGACGAAGGCCGCGCAGACAATCAGCGTCAGCGCCAGCATCCGTCGAATTTGCAGTCGTTTTGTCATTTCAAAAAGTCAGCCGGCCGCCCGTGGCGGTCGGTTCCTCACTCCCGACACGTCACGAGCGGCGGCCAAAAGGTTTCATTGCGTCAGCAGCCCGCCGGCCTGCCGCGCGGCCAACTGGCGCGGCGCGGGATTTTTCCCCGGCGGCACGGCGGGTTCCGGCAGCCGCCAAACTTGCACGGGCTGCGCCGGAGCCAGTCCCAGATCCAACTCGCGCACGCGCTGGTCGAGCATCGGCGGCGAACGCAAAATGGCAAGCTGGTCGCTCAACCGTTTGTTGTCATTCCGCATTTGCTTAAGCTTCGCCTCGTTCTGGCCGATTTGCCGGCCGAGCCGGAAAATCTCGTTTTTCTCCCACACGTAGCCGATCGCCGAGCTGGCGATCAAAATGCACAACAACAGCGCGTAGAGCGCTGGCCCAAACCAAGTCGCCGCCGATTGATTTTTTCTATTTCCAGCCATCTAAATTTTCTCCAGCACCCGCAATTGCGCGCTGCGGCTGCGCGGATTTTCCTTCAATTCAACTTCGCCGGGCGCAATGGCCTTGCGCGTCACCCATTTCAATTCCGGCTCGCGCGGCTGCCGCAATTCCGGCACGTCCACCGCGCCGCTGAACGTGTAATCGCGCGTCCACTCGCGGCCAAATTCCTTCACCGCGCGGTCCTCTAGCGAATGAAACGTGATGACCGTCAGCCGCCCGCCGGGCTTCAAAATTTCCACCGCCGCTGCCAGCCCAAGTTTCAAGGAGCCGATCTCGTCGTTGACCGCAATCCGCAGCGCCTGAAAAATCTTCGTCGCCGGATGCGCCTTTCTGCCGGCGCGCGGCGAAATTCTCTCGATCAATTCCGCCAGTTGCCGCGTCGTCCCAAATTTTTTCCGCTCGCGGTCTTGAACAATTGCCCGCGCAAACCGCCGCGATTCCCGTTCACCGCCAAATTCCCAAAAAATCTTCGCCAGCTCTTCGGCGCCCGCGCCGTTCACCAATTCCGCCGCCGTCAGTGGCTGCCGGTCGTCCATCCTCATGTCCAGCGGGCCGTCCTGCTGGAAACTGAACCCGCGCTCCGGCGAATCCAGTTGCGGCGAACTCACGCCCAAATCCAGCAGCACTCCGTCGCAGCTCGCCGCCGGAATCCATCCGTCCATTTCCGCAAAATTCCCGTGCCGGATTTCAAATCGTCCGGCGAATTTTTCCGCCAGCCGTTTTTTCGCCGCCTCAACCGCGACGCCATCGCGATCGCACCCAGACAGCCATCCAGTCGGCGAACTCGCGGCCAAAATGCCCGCCGCGTGCCCAGCCCCGCCGACCGTGCCGTCGGCGTAACGGCCGCCCGGAACCGGTTTCAGCGCCGCCAGCGCCGCCGCCGCCATCACTGGTCTGTGAACGAACTCGGGCACCGCGCATTTTTCCTTTAATAGAGCGCGGTCGCCCTCAAAAGCCGTTCGCCCAGAATTTCCCAGGATTTTTTTGCCGGTGACAAAGCCGGAATCTTGGCCGCCGCCGGACGCGATTTGATCGGCACCACTTCCACGTCCGCGTCGCTCAAGTCGTTGTGGACCACTTTTACCGTGTCCAACGAAAGCTCGGCCTGCACAGCGGGCAGCGTTTTTTGCTCCGCCGCAGCCGCGCCGCTCCAGAACGAGGACGGCGCCAGCTTGGTTGTCCAGGCCGCCAGGGATTTTGGCGTGCCGGAAATCGGGGGCATCTTCGGCGCAGCCACCGACGGCCGCGCGCTTTCGTTTTTGGCCGGGGCGGGCGCGGTTTCCGCCGGTGCCTTGGGCGGCCCAAAAGGATTTTTCGGCGAAATGAATTTCGGCAGAACCGCCTGTTTGTTTTCGTGATACGAAACCGTTGCGCAGCCGTTCACGACGCTTTTTCCAGCAAACAATAATTTCCCAAGGTTCATAATATTTATGTCATTTTAATCACATCATTTCAAACGCCTTGGCCCGATGCACCGCATCCGCCACCTCGACGTGTTTGTAACGGGCCGGCTCCCAGACTTCGAACTGCTCCAACATTCCGATCATCAGCGCCTCGTGCTTGATGCCCGCCGCGCACGCCATTTCCTCGGGCAGACAGATGCGCCCGGCCTTGTCCACGGTTACCTGCTCCGAGTTGCCGCCGACCACGCGCCGCAGCACGTCCTTGCGCGGATCGCTGTTGGGCATCGCCTCGATTTCCGCCACCAGCTTCTCCAGCTTGTCCGGCGGCAGCACGCGCAAGCACGTTCCCGCCTGATGCTTCGGCCAGACGATCACCGTGAAATCCAAGCCGTCTTTTTCCGACCGCCATTTCGCCGGAATCTGCAAACGACGCTTCTCGTCAACTCCATGCAAATACCTGGAATTGAAATAAATTTTTTTGTTCGGCGCGTCGCTCATTTGTTCACATCATTATCCCGAAACCACAATTATCACCCACAACGACCCATTTTTATCCACTTTCACCCACTTCGTCAATAAAAAAACGCGCAATTTTTTGAAAGTTATTCAACAGTTATTCACAACCTGGGAATTGTAGCATTTAACCTTTCATCGCACAACTGCTTGAAACTTCAGGTTCAAAACTTGAAACTCGCGCCGATGCGAACCGCTGATTTTGATTTTGCTCTGCCGCCGGAACTGATCGCGCAACATCCCGCGCCCAAACGGGATGGATCGCGCCTCCTGGTTTTGCATCGGAACGAAAACCGCGTCGAACACCGGCGGTTCCCCGATTTGTTGGAATTTCTGCGGTCGGGTGACGTGCTGGTGCTGAACAATTCGCGCGTGATTCCGGCAAGATTGCGCGGCGTCAACGCCAAAACCAGCGGGCAATTTGAGGTCTTGCTGCTGGAAGAAAATGCGCCGAACGATTGGTGGGTGATGCTGCGCCCCGGCAAACGGGCGCGCGTCGGCACGCAAATTATTTTCCGCAGCACCGACGGCAAGCCGGGCAATGTCCGCGCCACGGTCGCCAAAACCAACGACGAAGGCCATCGGCGGCTGCAATTCTCCGGCACAGCGGACATCCACCGCGAACTGGACCGGCTGGGCGAGGTTCCGCTGCCGCCTTACATCGAACGCCACAGCCAATTGCCAAACGACAAAGAACGCTACCAAACCATCTTCGCGAAGGCTGACGGCTCGGTGGCCGCGCCGACGGCGGGTTTGCATTTCACGCCGGAATTGCTGAAACAAATTCGCGCGCGCGGCGCGCAAATTTGCTTCATCACGCTGCACGTCGGACCCGGCACGTTTCTGCCGGTAAAATCCGAATCGCTGGCCGCCCACAAAATGCACGAAGAGCGGTTTGAGTTGAGCGAAGAAACCGCAAATTTGATCAACGCCTCGAAAAATTCCGGCAACCACGTCATCGCCGCCGGCACAACAACAGTGCGCGTGCTCGAAACCGTGGCGGCGCAAAATGGCGGAAAAATCGCTAAAACCGCTGGAAAGACGGGCATTTTCATACATCCGCCGTTTTCATTCCAGGTTGTGGACGCACTGCTGACAAATTTCCATTTGCCGCGCTCGACGCTGCTCATGCTGGTGAGCGCGTTTGCCGCGCCGGGAGAAATGCGCGGGCGGGAAATGATTTTGCGGACTTACGCGGAAGCGGTTCGTGAGCGTTACCGTTTCTTCAGTTACGGCGATGCGATGCTGATTTTATGAGTCCAAAGCCCAAAGCCCGGAGTCCCAAGCTGCCGTTTGTGTTCGTCAATATGGCGATGACGGCGGACGGAAAAATCGCCACGACGAATCGCCGGGTTCACTCGTTCAGCAGCAAGCGCGACCTGGAGCATCTCTACGAACTTCGCGCCACGGCGGACGCGGTGATGTGCGGCGCGCGGACAGTTGAAAAATCGGGGACCATTTTGGGAACGGGCGGCGAAAAATTCCGGAAACAGCGGCTCAAGCGCGGACTGGCCAGATATAATTTGCGCGTGATCGTCAGCGGCAGCGGCTCGATCAATCCGCGCGCGGCCATCTTCAAAAAGCATTTTTCGCCCGTCGTCATTTTGACCACCGACCGCGCTTCAAAAGCAAATCTCCGGCGGCTGCGGACGGTTGCGGACGAAGTGAAGGTTTGCGGCGGGCGCGAAATCAATTTCGCGGCGGCCTTGCGCTGGCTGCGGGCGGAATGGGGCGTGACGCGGTTGCTTTGCGAAGGCGGCGGCGAGTTGAACGACGCGCTGTTCCGCGCCGGTCTGGTGGACGAGCTGCATCTGACAATCTGCCCGAAGATTTTTGGCGGTGATTCGGCGCCAACCATCGCCGACGGCTCCGGTTTCAGCCGCCTGGCGGAAGCGGCGACCCTGCAAATCAAGTCACTTAAGCGCTGTGGCAGCGAAACTTTTGCCGTATTCCGGCGGACGGGGAAGCGACAAATACAGCCATGTTATTCACAAGGCTGACTTATCAGTTGTCACCGGTTCGTCACACGGCTGGCGGCGTGAATTGGGCACAAAACGCGGAAAAAGCGGGCCAGACTGTCGCCCTCCACGATTTGCACCCCAATCCAAACTCATTTTCACCCCGAAATACGGACTGGAGATCCGACAGAACTGGGTGAAGCATTCGCAACTTGTTTCTTGCGCCATCCGCCGCGTCTGGCAATATGAGCTGGTGATGAGTGCGAGCGATATTCAATTCTCTCTCACGCGCGTCGCTTCGATAAAGATGCGGCGCGCAGAACCAAATTCCCATCCCTCAACATTAACCCGCGCTCGCGTATTGGCGGCGCTTGCAAAAGCGCAAGCCGCCCGCCTGACGCAGTGAAAAAATCGTTTAACCATGAACTACACATCCCTCAACCGCCGCAACTTCCTCAAAACCTCGCTGCTGGGCGGCACCGCGCTGGCCATGCCCTGGACCACCAGCCGCGTCC
>CAYYWB010000166.1:0-5707 GCA_964475285.1 uncultured Bifidobacteriaceae bacterium
GCGAAGTGGAATTTGACAACGCCTACATTTTCAAATACTCGCAACGCCGCGACACGCCCGCCGCAGAAATGCCGGACCAGGTGCCGCAAAAAGTCCGCGAGGATCGGAACCGGCGGCTGCTCGAACTTGTCAACGGAATTGCCGCGCGCAAATACGACGCCTTCATCGGGCGTCAGGTGCAAATCCTGGTGGAAGGACCGAGCAGGAAAAACCCGGCGCGCTACACCGGCCGCACGCGCTGCAACCGCATCGTGCTGTTCGACGGCGGCGCCCGGCATCAGGGCCGGCTCATGGACGTGAAAATCACCCGCACCGGCTCCTTCACCCTTTACGGCGACCCGGCGATTATGAATCTGTAAGAAAATCTCTGAAAATGAAACTGCCGCTTTTATCCATTCTCCTCGCGCCGTTTCTCGCCATCAGCAATTCCATTTGTTCTGCGCAGCAATCGTCGCCCGCTTCGTTCGCCTACGTTTTGCAGGCGGATTCGCTGGCAAAGTCCAGGGCCGGGGCCGTGCAACAACTCGCGGCGTGCGGCCGTGATTGGATTGTTCTGGACGCGAATTTCAGCGGCGGCGAGCCGTGGTCGGCGGCGGATCTGGCGACCATCCGCGCCGGGCGCGCCGGTCGCAAGGTGATTGCCTATCTCTCGATTGGCGAGGCGGAGGATTATCGCGCTTACTGGCAGCGCGCATGGAAAACCGACGCGCCCGCGTTTCTGCTCGGCGAGAATCCCGAATGGAAGGGCAATTACCGCGTCAAATACTGGCAGGCCGCCTGGCAGCAAATCATCCTCGCCGACGTGGACAAAATCATGGCGGCGGGTTTTGACGGCGTTTATCTCGACATCGTGGACGGATTTGAAACCTTCGAGCAGGACGGGAAAAATTCCATTGATGACCGGCTGAACCCGGAGACGAAGCAAAGTTACCGGCGCGACATGGTGGACTGGGTGAAAGCCGTCGCCGCGCGTGCCCGCAAGACGAATCCCGCCGCGCTCGTCATTCCGCAGAACGGCACGCAACTGCTCGCGCACGCTGATTTTCTCGGCGCGGTGGACGCCGTCGGCGTGGAGGATCTGTTCACAAACGGCGACAAGCTTCAGACAACCGCCGACGCGAAATACATTCTGGATTTTCTTTCACGGCTGGCCGCCGCGCACAAGCCGGTTCTCGATGTGGAATATCCCAGGCGCACGGAACTTCAGGCGCAAGTGCGGGAACAGGCGGCGCAACACGGCTTCGTCTGGATTGTGACCGACCGGGAATTGAAAACCCTGGGCGAGTCGGGAAAATGACGAACGGCTCCTTTTCCCTGCCAGAATGAACGGATTGATTTTCTTCGTGTCTATCCGGGTGGATTCATGGTTTAATTTCAGGAAATGAAATTGTCGTATTTGACCATTTTGCTCGGCGTCGTGATGGGGCTGCCGCAGGTTTATGGCCTTGTGAAACCCGCCGGGCTGGCCGCCGCCGCGCGCAAATTTCCGCGCAGCCTGCCCGCCGGCGTCGTGCTCATGCTGCTCGCCACGGCGTGGTTCGCCTGGAACGTCAACATCGAGCCGATTGCGGATTTTTCCTCCTTCAAGCCCTATATGCTGGGCGCGTTCATCGCGGTGGGGGTTTTGTCGTGCATTTTCGTACAGGATTTTCTGGCCGTGCGCGGTCTTGCCGTGCTGATGCTGCTGCTGGCAAAACTGATGGTAGACACCGGGCGTCCGCATCTGGGCGAATCGCCGTGGGTGCTGGTTATTCAGTATTGGGCATACCTGTTCGCGGTTCTGGGCATCTGGTTCACCGTCACACCGTGGCGGCTGCGCGATTTCATCAACTGGGCGACGGATTCCGCGATGCGCGTGCGCATCCTTTGTTTGATCCGCCTCGGATTCGCGGCGTGCATCGTCATGCTCGGTGTGACGGTGTTCCGCGGGATGTAGGCTGCCATGGCCATCGCCGACATCAGACGGGAATACTCGACCGGCGAATTGCGCCGGGCGGATCTGGACGAGAATCCGATGGCGCAATTCAATTCGTGGTTTGCGCAGGCATCGGCGGGCGGCCGCTGGCGAAAAATCGGCATCGCGCTCTTCAAACTCTGGCACGCCATCCTCGGCCATTCCCCGGCGGACGTGAACGCGATGGCGCTAGCGACGGTGGACCAATCCGGCCGGCCCTCGGCGCGAAATGTTTTGCTCAAGGGAGTGGACGAGCGCGGCTTCATTTTTTTCACGAACTACGACAGCCGTAAAGGGCTGGAATTGGCGGAGAATCCATACGCGGCGCTGACATTTTACTGGCCGGAACTGGAGCGGCAAATTTGCGTCGCCGGCAGAATTGAAAAAATCTCGCGCGAAGAGTCGGAAATATATTTCAAATCGCGTCCGCGCGGCAGCCAGCTCGCGACGTGGGCGTCGAACCAGCGTGACGTGGTCGCCGACCGCGCGGCGCTGGATGCGAAGTGGAACGCGATGGCGGCGAAGTTTCCCGGCGACGTGCCGCTGCCGCCAAACTGGGGAGGTTATGTTTTGAAGCCGGAGCGGATTGAATTCTGGCAGGGCCGGCCCAGCCGTTTGCATGACCGGTTTTGCTACACGCGGCAGCCGGACAATTCGTGGAAGCTGGAGCGGCTCGCTCCTTAAAACTTATAGACCAGACCGCTGATGAGCATCACGTCGTTGGCTTTGCGGCCGGGGGCGGGCTGGTTGATATAATTATCCTGCAACGTGACTCGAAGGCTCAAGGTTTTGGTGAGCGCGGCTTCCGCGCCGATTTCGGCGTTGACCAGAAAGTTGGCCAGCTTGTTTGCCTGGGGCAGGATCTCGGCCTTTTCCCAGATTCGCGCCCCGTTGTTCAGTTTATGTTCAAACCGTTCCGCCAGGCGCAATGACGCGTAAGTGGTGTCCACCTCGCCGAGCCGCTGGAAAATAAGGCCGGGGCCGGCTTCGACGGCCAACGTGGTATTGGTCTCCTTCAGGAAATAGCAGCCGACGCCGGGACTTAACGTAAAACGATATTGCAAATCGGCAATGCCGTCGTGCAGACCTTCAACATTGAGAAAGCCGTAGAAGCGGTCCCTGAACAGATGATTGTATTGTCCGACGCCGTGCAGCGTTTCATTGTTTTTGACGGAATCATTTTCGCCATAGGCACCGTCCGCACTGAACGTAAATTCATTTTCAGCGGTCCTCTTGCGGGTTTTGAACGCCGCGGTGGTCAAAAGCGTGTCGCTGTTTCCCCGGGTAAGCGAGAAACCCGCCGAGATGCTGCTTTCCCAGGCCGTTTTGTTGGTGGAAACGGCAGCGGCTTGCGCGGCATCGCCAGCGCTGCCGACCGCCGCCAGGATGGTCAGAGCCTTGTTGCTGGATGCGCCGGTGGTGGTCTGGTTTGTGTCGCCAGACCAGGCGCGCATCACCATGGCAAACAGAAACGATGCAATCAAAATGTGTTTTTGCATGATGTTTTTAGGCCGGCAAATTGAGTTGGATCCGACGAAACGCGGAACCGAAATTGGATGTTCGGGCAAAATTACTTTGCCGGTTCGTCCGCGCCAGCGGCGGAATCTTCCTTGTCCTCGCCGATGACCGAGGCGATGGCCTGCAATTTGTCACCGGATTCGAGTTCAATCAACTTCACGCCCTGCGTGTTGCGGCCGGCCTCGCGGATGCCGTTGACGGAAATGCGGACCATCTGGCCCTTGAAGGTGATGAGCATGATCTCATCGTTGTCGCGCACGGTGAGCGCGCCGACGACCGCGCCGGTTTTTTCGGTGGTCTTCATCGTGATGATGCCCTTGCCGCCGCGCGATTGGGCGCGGTATTCCTCGAAGTCCGTGCGTTTGCCGATGCCGTTTTCGCCGGCGACCAGCAGCTTGGCGTCCGGCACGACGATAGCCTGCGCGACAACTTCGTCGCCTTTCTCCAAATTGATGCCGCGCACGCCGGTGGCGGGCCGGCCCATGGGGCGGGCGTCCTCTTCGTTGAACCGGATGCTCATGCCGTCGCGCGTGATGAGCACCACTTCGTTCTGGCCGGTGGTGAGTTTTACGTCAATCAGCACGTCGCCGGGGTCAATGCCGATGGCGATGATGCCGCCTTTGCGGACGTTGGCGAAATCCTTCAGCTCGGTTTTCTTGACCGTGCCCAGCTTGGTGGAGAAAAACACAAAGCCCGGCTGTTCCCACGTCACGTCTTCCTTGTTCGCATTGGTCTTGGACAAAACACGGATGAGCGCGGCGATGGTTTCACCAGCTTTCAATTCGAGCAGATTTGCGATGCTGCGGCCCTTGGCGGCGCGGCCCATGTCGGGAATTTCGTGCACGCGCTCGACGTAAACACGGCCGGTATTCGTGAAGAACATCAGATAATCGTGTGTGCTGGCGGTGAACAAATGCTCGATGAAATCCTTGTCCTCATCGGTCGCGGCTTCGCGCGTGGTCATGCCGATGACGCCCTTGCCGCCACGCCGCTGCGCGCGGTAGCTGGAAACGTTCGTGCGCTTGATGAGGCCGTTGTGCGTGAGCGTGATGATGACGCCTTCGTTGGCGATGAGATCTTCGATGTTGATTTCGCCTTCGTCGGGCACGAGCTGTGTCAGGCGCGGCGTGGCGTATTTTTCCTTGATGACCTTCAACTCGGCCTTGATGATGGCCAGCACGCGCGCTTCCTTGGCGAGGATGTCCATCAAATCCTTGATGCGCGCGAGCAGTTCCTTGTATTCGGCGTCAACCTTGTCAATTTCCAGTCCGGTCAATTGATACAGCCGTAATTCCAAGATCGCGTCCACCTGCCGCTCGGTCAGCGCGTAGCGGCCCTTGGTCAGGCGCTCCTCGTTGCGGATCAAAATGCCCCAGCGCTCGACCTGCTTTTGCGTCCACTCGAACGCGAGCAGTTTGATGCGTGCCTCGTCGCGGTTTTTGCTGCCGCGGATGATGCGGATGAATTCGTCGAGGTTCGCCAGCGCGCAGAGGTAGCCTTCCAGAATTTCCGCGCGTTCCTCGGCCTTTTTCAACTGGAATCGCGTGCGGCGCAAGATGACTTCGCGCCGGTGCTCGATGTAGCAATTGATAAGCTCCTTCAGCCCGAGCGTCTTGGGCCGGCCATGGTCAATGGCCAGCATGTTGACGGCAAAACTCGTCTCCAGAGCGGTCTGCTTGTAGAGATTGTTGATGACCACCTTGGCGATGGCGTCGCGCTTGAGTTCGATGACCACGCGCGTGTTTTCGTCCGATTCGTCGCGGATGGCGGTGATGTCGGTGAAGCCCGTCGTCTTTTCGTTCACCAATTCGGCGACGCGCTCGACGAGCACCGCGCGATTCACGTTATACGGGATCTCCGTGATGATGATTTGTTCACGCCCTCCCTTGACTTGCTCGACACCGACCTTGCCGCGCACCTTGATGCTGCCGCGCCCGGTCGTGAAATATTCCTTGATGACTTCCAGCCCGCACACCATGCAGCCGGTCGGGAAGTCCGGACCTTTGACGAATTTCATCAGGCCCTTGACCGTGATGTTCGGGTCGTCAATCTGCGCACAGATGCCGTCCACGATTTCGCCGAGATTGTGCGGCGCGATGTTCGTGGCCATGCCGACGGCGATGCCGGTGCCGCCGTTGACGAGCAAATTCGGAAACGCGGCGGGGAAAACGGTCGGCTCCGTGCGGGTCTCGTCGTAGTTCGGGACGAAATCCACCGTGTCCTGGTCCATGTCCT
>CAYYWB010000167.1:0-5695 GCA_964475285.1 uncultured Bifidobacteriaceae bacterium
GCAGCCAGACGCCGGCCATCCACATCGTGTGCGCGGCGATTTCGGTCTCGGCGAGTTGTGTGCTCAAGGCCCGCGCCTGCTGGCTGAACGTCGTCCACAAAACGCCCGCAGCCAGACCGAGACATTCACCGAGCAGGCTCAACTTCATCGTCCGCAACGCCGGCCAGAACAAAATGGCGATGCCGGCGAGTGTCAGCAACGCCGGGCCGTAACGCCGCGCGCTCGCCCAAGAGCGGCGCGGTTTCTCCTCCCACAACAGTGCCCAAACCGGCGCAGCTCCGAGATAAAGCGCCACGTGCGACGCTGACGTGAGCCGCAACGCCCAGTTGAAGACGACAATATAAAACGCCAGCGACAAGCCGCCGCGCAACCAAAGTTGCCGGCGCAATTCCGGCGTCAACGGCTGGAATGCGCCGAGGAACTTCGTGAAGCGCAACGCGGCCAGCAGTAGGAATCCGGCGCAGAGAAAGCGGATGCTGCCGGTGAACACCGGCGGCCACGACATCACCAGCCATTTCGTCCCGGCATTATTGCCGCCCCAGAGAAAAATGGTGAAGAGCAGGCTGCCGGCGATGACCGTGTTGTTTTTTGGCTGAGACACGCGGTGAAATTAAGCCATCGCCGGAAAGTTGCGAATGAAATTTGCGCCGACCCGGGAGCGCCGCCGTTCCGGCGGCGAGTTGCCGTTCAAACTTCGACAGAACACACCTGCTCTCCCAGGCCGGGCTGGCGTCTTGCTATTTTGAAGGCTGCAATTTGCCGCGCAAGACGTGGATGAGGGCCTTGACCGTGAGTTCGATGAAGAGAAACGGCTTGGCGATGAAATCGTTGCCGCCGGCCATCATGGAATTGGTGCGGTTGTCGAAATCGCTCAAGGCGGTGACAAAGACGACGGGAGTTTTTTTGTGGTGCGGCAAGTTGCGCAATTTGGCGCAAAGCTCGAAGCCGGTCATGCCGGGCATGTCCACGTCGAGAAACACAAGGTCGAAATTTTTTCCCTCGAGCAGCTTGAGGGCGGCGTTCGGGTCCTCGGAGCAGGTGGATTGGAGGTGGCCTTTTTCGAGGGCGTAGGCGATGGCTCGGCGGGAAATAGGCTCGTCATCCACCACCAGGATGTCGCCGCCGGTGATAGCCTGTTTTTCGGGCGCGATGGCGGAGCCAAAAAGGAAGCCGAGAAAATCCACGCCGGCGGCCACGGTGCGGAGCGTGGAGGAATTGATGCCCTTCGGTTTTTCGTAAAGCTCCTTGAGAAGCGCCTCGACCGCGTCGGACATCTTGGAGATTTGGGTCAAACCGGCGATGCCGGCGTTGCCGGTGAGGGCGTGGAGGCGGCGGTAAAGTTCGTAAATCTGCTTGAGTTGCGCCATTTCATTCTCGGCCTTGACGAGGCTTTGCATTCCGCCGCGCAGGGTGGCGAGCGTGGCGGGCAGGCTGTCAACAAATGTTTTCCGCAGTTCGGCCTGAAAAGCGGCGTCCTTCACGCCTTCGGCGGTGAGCTTCTCGGCCCTGGCCTTCAAATCATCCGCCGTTGAAAGCGCCCTCGGCGTCGCGCCGCTGTCGCCGACGGTCTGGCGCACAATGTCAAGAACCTCCTTTGGCGAGCAACTCGCCTTGGAAAGGCATTTGTTCGCGCCGGACTTCCACGCCTCCTGAATCAGGTTGGTCAGGTATGTGTTGGAAAAAACAATGATGGGCAGCCTGGCAAAATCCGCATCGCCGCGAATCTTTTTGATGACATCCACGCCCGACATTTTGGGCAGCATGAGGTCGAGGATCATGATGTCGGGCCGGAATATCCGCAGCATGTTCAAACCGGTTTCGCCGTCGAGTGCGACTTCGACCTGGTAGTCCTCCAGCGCGAATTTGTTGCGGTAGACGTTTGCGACAATCTGGTTGTCTTCGATGATGAGGATTTTTTTCATGAAAATTCACTTCGTCGCCGGCGTCGCGGCGAGCAGGGGATGCCCCGTGAGAAAAGTCTGGATGTCCTTGAATTCGCGCCGGGCCTCGGCGCACAACTCTTCAGCTCCGGCCAGCGCGCCCGATTTGCCGAGCTTTTCCAGCTTGAGCAGCACCGCCGCCAGCCGGGCCATGCCGAGCGTGGCGGTCGCGCCCTTGCAACTGTGCGCAACATGCCCGACGGCGGCGGGATTGTTCGCGCGCACGGCGTCCTCGATTTCTTGAAACTGCTTCTCGGTCTGCGTGTAAAACAAATCCACCAGTTCGCGCATGCTGTCCAGGTTGCCCTCGGTCAAATCCGCCAGACGGGTCATTTCCACCGGCGGCTCTCCGGCCGGAGCGGGAACCGCCTGGGCGACCGCGGCGTCCGGCACGGTTGCCGACCCGGTGGCGGTGGCCGGATGGATTTGCGGCGCCCACCGTTCAATCATGCCGCGCACATCCGCCGGGCGGATTGGCTTGGCCAGATAATCGTCCATGCCCGCGGCGGCGCATTTTTCGCGATCCGATTGCAGGGCGTGCGCGGTCATGGCGATGATGAGGATGCGCGAATTGAAATTCGGATGCGCCGCGGCGTCTTTCTGGCGCTCGCGGATGGCGCGCGTGGCCGTCAAGCCATCCATTTCCGGCATCATCAGGTCCATAAAAATTAAATCATAATGCCGGCGGTCGAGCGCTTCAAGCCCTTCGCGCCCGTTGGCGGCGAGGTCGCACTCGTAGCCGAGCTGTTTCAAAATGCGCACGGCGACCTTTTGGTTGATGGCATTGTCCTCGCACAAAAGAATGCGCAGCGGCAGGCGCTCGGCGAGCGGCTGGACGGTCGTCGTCGCCGCCAGCGCCTCGGTTTTCCGGCTGAACAGGGCGCGCTCGATTGCCGTGTAAAATTGCGCGGGCTTGACGGGCTTGGCGAGCGTCTGCGCGAAGGTGATGTGCGTGGCGGTGTTCCCTCCCAGCGGCGCAAGCAAAATCAATGGCATCATCGCCACTCCGGGCAGCTTGCGAATCTCCATGGCCAGATCCAGCCCGTCCATTCCGGGCATCTGCAAATCCACGACCGCCAGGTCAAATTGTTCGCCGGCGCGCACCCAGTCGAACGCCTGCGCGGCGTTCCCGGCGGCGCACGGATTCATTCCCCATTGCGTCGTCTGCTCCGCCAGCACGCGGCGGACGGTCGCGTTGTCGTCCACAATCAAAATCCGCAAATCCGCCAGCTTCGGCTGGCGACACGCCAGCGCGGGCGGCACGGCGCTTTTCTGGCTGGTTTCCGTTTGGAAGTTTGCCGTGAAATGAAACGTCGAGCCTTCGCCGTGCGCGCTTTCGGCCCACATTTTGCCGCCCATCATTTCGACGAGCCGCTTGCTGATGGCCAGCCCCAGTCCCGTGCCGCCGTAATGCCGCGCGGTGGACTTCTCGGCCTGCATGAACGGCTCGAACAGGCGCGCCAGTTGTTCCGGCCGGATGCCGATGCCGGTGTCGCGCACGGAAAAATGCAGATGCCGCACCGAACGGCCCGGCGTGTCCGCCGCGCGCGTCGAAAGCAATTCAGCCTGGACAAAAATCTCGCCCTTTTCGGTGAACTTGACGGCGTTGCTCAAAAGATTGACCAGCACCTGCCGCAGCCGGAGCGGATCGCCCTCGATGACCGCCGGAATGCCACTGTCCGCCTGATAGACCAGATCGAGATTGTTCTCGCCGGCCTTGCTGGCCAGCAGGTCGAGCGATTCCTCGATGTTCGCCCGAAGATCAAACTGCCGCGTTTCCAGCTCCATCTTGCCAGCCTCGATTTTTGAAAAGTCAAGGATGTCGTTGATGATCGTCAGCAACGATTCGCCGCTGGTCTGGATGGTTTCCAGATAGCCGCGCTGATCGGGCGTCAGCGGGGTTTCCATGAGCAGGCCGACCATGGCGATGACGCCATTCATCGGCGTGCGGATTTCGTGGCTCATGGCCGCCAGAAAATCCGACTTGGCGCGCACGCTGGACTCGGCGGCGCGGCGCGCCTCGACCAACTCCTGATTGTTCCGGCTCAACACTTCGAGCCGCCGCTTCAATTTCAGCGCGGCCAGCAGTCGCGCGCGCAGGAGGGAGGTTTCCGTCTCCTTGTTGATGCAATCCAGCGCGCCGAGTTCAAACGCGCGCAGTCTGGCCGCCGGGTCGTCCGCGCCGGTGAGCGCGATGAGCAGCGTGGTGTCGGCCTGCGGATGCTCCTTGAGCCGGCGCAGCAATTCCGGGCCTTCAGGCGATTCCAAATCCACCAGCGCCAGATCAACGGGATGCTGTTGAAACCATTGCAGCGCATCCCCGGCGTTCCGCGCCAGGTCAAGCGCAACGCCCTCCGCCGCCAGGGTGGACGACAGATTGTTCGCCCATTGGACATTGCCGCCGGCCAGCAAGATATGCGATGCCGGGCGGTTCATGACAGACAGTTCCGGTTCATTTTTGTTTCCCGCTCCAGACCGGACATTTAACACGCTTTCAATCAATCCGCCAATGTGATTTTTGCCAAATGGAAATTCCGGCCCGTAAAGAAACATTGCGGCGCGCGAAATCGCCGGTAAAATTGCGCCATGCTCCAATCGGTGCAAGAGCCTGAACCCCGCAGCGCGGAACCGCCGGCCACCTTCCGCGAGACCTGCCTTGTCGCCTGCCGCTTCATGCTGCTGGCGCGCGTGCTGGATGACAAGTTCGCCGCGCTTTACCGTTTCCATCGGTTTGTCCCTGAAAAAAGGCGACGTGTTCGCGCCGCTCATCCGCGACGCCGCCGGACGGCTCGCGTTCGGCGAACCGGTCATTGACGCCGTGCGGACGTATCTCGGCTCCGCGCTCGGCCCGATGCGCGGGCGCGACGGCAACGTCCACCGGGGCAGGCCGCTGGAGGGTTATTTGCCGATGGTCAGCCACCTCGGCGCGATGATTTCCGTTGTGAACGGGATGCTGCTGGCGCGAAAATTGAAGAACATTTCCGGAACCGTTGGCGCAACCTGCATCGGTGACGGAGCGACCTCCACCGGCGCGTTTCACGAGGCGCTGAATCAGGCTGCCATCGAAAAACTGCCGCTCGTCCTCGTCATCGCCAACAATCAATACGCCTATTCAACACCGACCTCGTACCAGTTCGCCTGCCACGACCTCGCCGACAAGGCCGCCGGCTATGGCGTCACCCCGCATTCGGTGGACGGGACGGATCTGGCCGCGTGCCAGGAAACAGTTGTCGCCGCCGTCGCCCGCGCACGCGAAGGCGGCGGCCCGCAATTGATCGTCGCCAGCCTGCTCCGGCTTTGCGGCCACGGCGAGCACGACGACGCCGGTTACGTTGACCCGAAATTGAAAGCATCGCCCGCCGGGCGCGACTGCATGAAGGTCGCCGAGGAATTTTTAATCCGGCAGAAATGGATGGACGCCGCGCAACTGGCCGCGTTGCGGAACAAACTGGTTCGCGAAGTGGAGGAAGCTGTCGCGCAAGTGCAGCGGGAACCAACGCCCGACCCGTTCGCAGAGAACTGGTGCGCGGTTTCAACCGAACGGCTGAATGAAGGGCATGAATAATTATCTGGAAACATCGAACAACCAACAACCAACATCCAACACCCAATTGTTCCCCGTGCGCGCTCATTGGATGTTCGATGTTGGATGTTCAATGTTGGATGTTTGCTTTTCAATTCCACAATGAGCATCACCTATCTCGAAGCCATCCGCGAAGCGCAGGCCCGCGCGCTGCGCGATGACCCGCGCGTGT
>CAYYWB010000168.1:0-5659 GCA_964475285.1 uncultured Bifidobacteriaceae bacterium
GCCGAGGCCATCACGCACGGCGTGGACACGTTCACGGATTTTCCGGCGTCGTTTTTGGTTCTCGGCCAGAATCGCTGGCTCGGTATTCCGGCGCAGGCATTTGTTTTCATCGCTGCGGCGATTTTTTTCTGGCTGCTCGTCCATCGCACGACTTTTGGCCGCTCGTTTCGCGCCATCGGTTTCTTGCCGGAGGGAGCGCGCTATGCCGGCATTCCCGTTGGACGCCGCGTGGCGATGGTTTATGTGCTGGCGGGAATCGTCTCGGCCATCGCGGCGATCATTTACACCGCGCGGCTCGGCCAGGCGAAGGCCGACGCCGGCACGGGCTACGAATTGTTTGCCATCACCGCCGTCGTGCTGGGCGGGACGAGCATTTTTGGCGGCGTCGGCTCCATTCACGGCACCTTGCTCGGCGTGGCGGCGATTGCGGTGCTGCACAGCGGCATCGCCCACGCGCTGTTGCCGGGCGAAATGGCCGGAATGCTCACGGGCGTCCTGCTGATTCTCGCGCTGGCCGGCTCGATTCTGCCGAAAACAATTTCAGGCTTGCGCGCCCGGAAGGCGGCGTTCAAAATTCCAAAACAAACCGCATGAAATTTATCATTCAAAAACTGCCAGTGTTTCTGTTGATCGCCGGTCTGGCCGGCTTGACTGGATGCAACAAATCCGCCGAATCTCCCGCCACCGGCGGCGGCAATTCTCCGGGCGGCGGAAAAAAACTGACCATCGCGTTCCTGCCGAAATCCAAGGGCAACGCCTATTTTGTTTCCTGCGCGAAGGGCGCGCAAAAGGCCGCGGACGAACTGGGCGACAAATTGATCATTGACGGGCCGACCGATCCCGACCCGGCGCGGCAGAATGAAATTGTCGAAAACTGGATCACCCTCGGCGTGGATGTCATCGCCGCCTCCTGCGAAAACAAGGAAGGCATTTCCACCGCGCTGCGCAAGGCGGAGGCCAAGGGCATCAAGGTTGTCACCTACGACGCCGACGCGCTGCCGGATGCGCGCTCGTTTTTCATGAACCAGGCCACGTCGCAGGGCATTGGCTATGCGCTCATGGACGAAGCCGCGCGGTTGTGCGAGAGCAACGGCGAATTCGCGGTCATCACCGGCTCGCTGACGGCGGGGAACCAAGTCGCCTGGCGGCAGTTTGTCGAGGAACGCCGCGCCGCCGCGTATCCGAACATGAAATGCGACGCGGTGGAGGCTTGCGACGATTTGAAGGACAAGGCGCAAAGCGAAACCACCGCGCTGTTGAGCACCTATCCGAATTTGAAACTGGTTTTGAGCACCACGTCGCTCGGCGTGCCCGGCGCGGCGGAGGCCATCAAACAGGCCGGCAAAGCCGGCGTCGTGAAAAACATCGGCCTCGGCCTGCCCAACGAAAACAAGCGCTATGTCCACGACGGCGTGACGCAGGGTGTGATTTTGTGGAAGACCTCCGACCTCGGCTATCTCACCGTTTATGCGGCGGATGCGCTGTCCAAAGGCGCGCTGAAATCTGGCGACAAGACGTTCAAAGCCGGCTCGCTTGGAACGTTTGAAATTCAGGGCGACAACATCATGCTCGGCAAGCCGTTCACGTTCAACAAAGACAACATTGATCAGTTTGATTTCTGAAATGAAACGCAACGCGTTCAAAATGAAATTGAAACCCGGCAACATTGCCGAATACAAAAAGCGTCACGACGAAATCTGGCCGGAACTGGCGGCGGCCTTGCGCGCGGCGGGCGTTTCCGATTATTCGATTTTTCTCGACGAGGAAACGCTCACGCTTTTCGCCGTGCAAAAGTTGAGCGACAACAATTCCGCCGCCGCGTTGCCCAAATTGCCCATCGTCCGCAAATGGTGGAATTACATGGCACCGCTGATGGAAGTTCATCCCGACCACTCGCCAATCTGTGGCGAATTGCGCGAGGTGTTTCATCTGGATTGAGCGCGACGCGGGGTTTCAAATGAATCGAATGCCGAAGAAAGCTTCCGTCCGGGTCGGCTTGTTTGGCATCGGACTCGACACCTACTGGCCGCAGTTTGGCGGGCTTCTTGACCGCCTCACCGGTTATCAAAAACAGATCGCCAGCCGCCTGCGCGGTTACGGCGTGGAACTCGTGGACGCCGGCATGGTGGACAACACCGAAAAAGCCCACGCCGCCGCGTCGCTGTTCCGGCAGAAGGAAGTCGAGGTGATTTTTCTCTACATCTCAACCTACGCGCTTTCGTCCACCGTGCTGCCCGTCGTGCAAAAGGCGCGCGTGCCGGTCGTCGTTCTGAATTTACAGCCGGTGCCGCAGCTTGATTACGAGAAGTTCAACGCCCTCGGCGACCGCGGCCTGATGACCGGCATCTGGCTCGAACATTGCCAGGCCTGTTCCGCGCCGGAAATCGCCTGCGTCTTCAACCGCGCGGGCATCGCGTATCACCTCGTCACCGGTTATTTGCAGGACGAAGCCGCGTGGAAGGAAATCCGCGACTGGGCGGACGCCGCGAAGGTGATGATCGGGATGCGCGAGAACCGCGTCGGTGTGCTCGGCCATTATTATTGCGGGATGCTTGACGTTTACAGCGACATGGCGCAGCAATCCGCCGTGTTCGGGAATCATTTTGAACTCATCGAAATGTGCGCGCTGCACAAGCTCCGCGAGGCCGCCACAAAAAAACAAATCGCCGCCAAGCTGGACCAGTTCCGCCGCGAGTTTGAAGTCGCGAAGGAATGTGAAAAGGCCGAATTGCTCCGCGCGGCGAAAACTTCCTGCGCGCTCGACGCGCTCGTGGCAAAGCACCGCCTCGGCTCGCTGGCGTATTACTACGAAGGCGAGGACGGCAATCCGTATCGCGACATCGCCACGAGCGTCATCCCGGGCAACACGCTGCTCACCGGCCACAACGTCCCCGTCGCCGGCGAGTGCGAAATCAAAAACGCGCAGGCGATGAAGATCATGGATTTGTTCGGCGTCGGCGGCTCGTTCTCGGAATTTTACCTGGCCGATTTCAAGGACGACGTGGTGTTTCTCGGCCACGACGGGCCGGCACACTCGGCGATTGCCGAGGGCCGCGTCGGTCTCGTTCCCCTGCCCGTTTATCACGGCAAGCCGGGCAAGGGCCTTTCGATTCAGATGAGTGTGAAGCACGGCCCGGTGACGCTGCTCTCGGTGGCGCAGGGTGCTGGCGGAAATGTATTTCTGCTCATCGCGGAAGGCGAATCCGTTCCGGGCGCGGTGATGCAAATCGGCAACACGAACAGCCGCTACCGGTTTGCCATCGGCGCGAAGGCGTTCATGAACGAGTGGTCCATGAGCAGCCCGGCGCATCATTGCGCCATCGGCACCGGCCACATCGCGGGCAAGATCGCGAAGCTGGGCGCATTGCTCGGAATCGAGGTTAAACGAGTCTGCTGAAGGCCGGGCGGAAATTGCTTGACGGCGGTGGATAGTTCCGTAGTTTTCTTAACTAATGATATTTATCCCATCACGAATGGGCCGGCTGAACAAGCGCGCGCTCGTGAGGCAATTGCAGAAAGACGGGGTGTCGTCGCGGGCGGGACTGGCACGCGCGCTGGGCATGAGCCAGCCGACGGCGGGAAAAATTGTGGATGAGTTGCTTGCGCTGAAGATTCTGGAGGAGGTCGAAACGCCGGCGAACGATGGACACGCCCCGGCGGCGGGCCGGATGGGACGGCCCGGACGGCAGTTGCAACTGAACCGTTCCGAGGCTCGCTTTCTGGGCATCCAGCTCGGCGTCACGGAAACCCGGCTTGCAAAACTGCCGGTTGGCGTGACGGATACGGACGACTGGGAGGTCTCCTTTCAAATTCCGGCGGCGCACCGAAGTCCCGCCACGACGTGGGAGAACCAACTGCGCGCGGCGGCGCGCAAGCTTCGTTCCCGGGAATTTCTGGCCGTGCTGGTGAGCGTGCCGGGCATTGTGGATGAATCCGCCAACCGGATTTTATTTTCGCCGAACATTCACTGGAGCGAAAGCGTGGATTTGGCGGCGGCCATCCAAAAAATCTGGGATGCGCCGGTTTTGCTTGTCCAGGAGGAGCGTGCTCTGGCGCTCGGCCACCAAGTCAATCACCCAGAGCGCGAGGATTTTCTGCTGGTGGATTTTGGCGATGGCGTCGGCGGGGCGATCATTGTCGGCGGCAAACCGCTCGCCCATCCTTTGCCCATCAGCGGCGAAATCGGCCACACGCCCGTGATCGGCAACCGGCGGAAATGCGGTTGCGGCGCAACTGGCTGCATGGAAACACTCGTCTCGATGCGCGGGCTGATGGAAAGTTTTCGCGCGGGCCGCTCCGGCAAAAATATTTCCTGGGACGACCTGCGCGCAGACATCGGGAAAAATGGCATCCGTCCATGGCTCGGACAGGCGCTGGACGCGGCGGCGGTTGCCATTGCCGGCGCGTTGAACGTGCTTGGCCTGCGCCAGGTCGTCATCACCGGCATCATGACAGAATTGCCGCCGGCCGTGATGCAAAATCTTTCCCACGCCATCCAGAATGGCGCGATGTGGGCGCGGTTTGGCAGGGTGGAATGCACCGCCGCGCCGCGCCAGCGCACCGCCGGACTGGCGGCCGTGGGCATTGACCGGCTGGTGGTGCCGGACAATGACCCGCCGGTTTTCGCATCCCGGAAATTATTGCGCGGCAAATTGAACTCGGTGTAGTCTTTCAATTATTTAATTCATCAAACCAACATGAAATCCGCGTTTCCACAAATCAACACCATCGCCTTTGAAGGCGCAAACTCCAAAAACCCGCTGGCGTTCAAGCATTACAACGCCGATGAAATTGTCGAGGACAAGACGATGCGCGAACATCTGCGCTTTGCCGTAGTTTATTGGCACACGTTCCGTGGCACCGGCAGCGACCCGTTCGGCGTCGGCACGATGCAGCGACCGTGGGACGACGGCTCCAACTCCGTCGCCAACGCGCAAAACCGCGCCCGCGTCGCCTTCGAGTTCATTTCCAAGCTCGGCGCGCCATATTATTGCTGGCACGACCGCGATGTTGCGCCGGAAGGCGCAACTCTTTCCGAGACGAACAAAAATCTCGACGCCGTCGCCAAGGTTTTGAAGGAAGAACAAAAGCGAACGGGCATCAAATTGCTGTGGGGCACGGCGAATTTGTTTTCCAATCCGCGTTTCGTCCACGGCGCCAGCACAAGCTGCAACGCCGACGTGTTTGCGTTTGCCGCCGCGCAGGTGAAGAAGGCGATGGAATTGACGCACGAACTCGGCGGTGCGGGCTACACGTTCTGGGGCGGCCGCGAAGGCTACATGACGCTGCTCAACACGGACATGAAACGCGAGCAGGAACATCTGGCCAAATTCCTCAATCTGGCAGTCGCCTACAAGAAGCAGATTGGTTTCAAGGGCCAATTTTATATCGAGCCGAAACCGAAGGAGCCGACCAAGCACCAATACGATTCCGACGCCGCCGCGTGCCTGAATTTCCTGCGCAAATTTGATTTGATGGATCATTTCAAATTGAACATCGAAACAAACCATGCGACTCTTGCCGGTCACACGATGCAGCACGATTTGGAAGTTGCGGGAGGCGCGGGCGCGCTCGGCTCGATTGACGCGAACACCGGCGACGAATTGCTCGGCTGGGACACGGATCAATTTCCGACGAGCATTTACCTGACGACCTACAC
>CAYYWB010000169.1:0-5589 GCA_964475285.1 uncultured Bifidobacteriaceae bacterium
GCATCGTGGAGCATCTGCACATCCACGTCGTGCCGCGCTGGAACGGCGACACGAATTTCATGCCGGTGCTGGCAAGCACAAGGGTTCTGCCGCAGGCGTTGAGCGAACTGGCGGCAAAGCTGCGGGCGGAACTTGCGAAATAGGTTTTGCCACAGATGGACACAGATGAAACACAGATAAGGACCGGGGAGAAAGATTTTTCACTCCAGCCGTTGACGCAACAGCTCATCGGCGCGGCGTTTGAAGTTCACAACCTGCTTGGTTTCGGGTTTCTGGAGAAGGTTTATCAGCGCGCCATGCAGGTTGAGCTTCAACTGCGCGGCGTTAAGGTTGAGTTGGAGCCGAAAATTCAGGTTCAGTTCAAAGGCGTCATCGTGGGTGACTATGCCGCCGATTTGCTGGTTGAAGGAAAAATCATTGTGGAATTGAAGACTGATGCAACCTATCAATCCCTCCACGAGGCTCAATTGCTTAATGAACTCCGCAGCACTGGCATAAAGCTGGGTTACTTGATTAATTTTGGCCGCGAAAAGGTGGAATACAAACGGATGGTCTTTTGATTCAAATCTGTGTTTCATCTGTGAAAATCTGTGGCTAAATTCATTTTAATTTGTGGCAACTGAAACACTTCATTTCGAAAACGCGCGAGCCGCGCAGCAGCTTTTCAACCACGAGCCGCGCAATTTGCAGTCGCTGGAAACCGAACTCGGCGTCAAGGCCACGGCGCGCGAAGGCTGGATCAAACTGGAAGGCGAAGCGGACGCGATTGAGCGTGCCAGACATTTGTTCGTGTCGCTGGAAACGCTGACGAAGGCGGGTTCGCAAATCCGCAACCGGGAATTCACGCACGCGCTGAACGTCGTGAAGCACGAAGGCGCGGAGACGTTGAAAAATCTGGTGAATGACCGCGTAACCACGCACGAAAAAAAGCCAGGCGTCACCGCCAAAACCGTCGGCCAGAAAAAATATCTCGACGCGATCCGCAAACACGACATCACCTTCGGCGTCGGCCCGGCGGGCACCGGCAAAACCTATCTGGCCGTTGCGCTCGCGCTCGCGGCTTTGCGCGATGGCAAGGTGTCACGCATCATTCTCACGCGCCCGGCGGTGGAGGCCGGCGAGGCGCTGGGATTTTTGCCGGGCGATTTGTTTGAAAAAATCACGCCGTATTTGCGTCCGCTTCACGACGCGCTGCACGACATGCTTCCCGCCGAGGAAATCACCAAACACATGGAGCGCGGGACGATTGAAATCGCGCCGCTGGCATACATGCGCGGGCGGACGCTAAACGGCGCGTTCATCATTTTGGACGAGGCGCAAAATTCCACGACGGAGCAGATGCTGATGTTCCTGACGCGGCTCGGCCACGGTTCCAAGGCGGTCATCACCGGCGACGAGACGCAGATTGACTTGCCGCCGCACAAAAGCTCCGGTCTGCTCGAAGCGCATCACGCGCTGAAAAACACCGAAGGCGTCGCCATTGTAGAATTTTCCAAACGCGATGTAGTCCGCCATCCGCTCGTGCAGCGCATCATCACGGCCTACGAGGAACATCGCGGCCGGACGAAGCCTGAATGAACATTGTCATAACCAATCGCCAGCGGGCGCGGAACATCAATTCCCGGCTACTCAAAGAAATTGCGGAGGCGTTGCTGGCCGATTTGGAAATCGGAGAAGCTGAACTGGGCGTCAATCTTGTCGCCGCGCCCGAAATGACCTTGATCAATGAGACCTTCCTCCGGCATGAAGGCTCGACGGATGTGATCACCTTTGACTATTCGAATGCGGAATGCGGAGTGCGGAGTGCGGAATTGAACCTGCACGGCGAACTTTTCATTTGCGTGGACGAGGCGGTTTTGCAGGCGCGCCAATTCAAGATGACGTGGCAGTCGGAAATTGTCCGTTACCTTGTCCACGGCATTTTGCATTTGCTCGGCCACGATGACCGCCATCCCGCCGCGCGCCGGAGGATGAAGCGCGAGGAAAACCGCCGGCTGGCGGGGCTTTCCAAAAAGTTTAACCTCGCGCAAATCGGCGGCGCTTCTAAACTGCGCGCGTGAAGAAATCGTTTTTTGCGCGCTGGCGCGCCAGTTTTTTTACCGGCCTGGCAGTAGTCCTGCCCGGCGTCATCACGCTGGCCGTCGTCAAATGGTTCTTCGGCACGGTTTCGAGCCTGACGGATCTGCTGTTGTTTTTTTTGCCGCGCGATTTGACGCACGAAAACAAAGGAGCCGGCCCGATGTTCTGGTATTGGAGCCTGCTGGCGCTGGCGCTGGCGGTGGGGCTTGTGAGCATGATCGGACTCTTGACCCGTTATTACATGGGCAAGCGGATGATCGCCTGGGCGGATTCACTGATGCTGCGCGTGCCGGTGCTCAACAAAATTTACGGCACGATCAAGCAGGTGGACGCGGCCTTCAAATCCGGAAAAACAAGCTCCTTCCAAACCGTCGTGCTCGTCGAATATCCGCGCGAGGGAATTTATTCCGTCGGCTTCATTACGAGCGAGCAGGCGGACGAAGTCCAAAAAAAGACGAATAAAAAATGCGTCTGCGTCTTCATTCCAACGACGCCGATTCCCACCGGCGGTTTCCTGATCATCGTGCCGGAAGAAGAAGTCATCAAGCTCGACATGAGCGTGGCCGACGGCTTCAAATACATCATCAGCCTCGGCGCGCTTTCAAATGAAGCCGCGCCGCCGCCGAAGATTCAATGATCGAATCCGCCACCGGCCTGATTTTGCGGACGCGACCGCTCACGGAGACCAGCCTGATTGTCCACTGGCTCACGCCGGATTTCGGGCGCATCGCCACCGTGGCGAAGGGCGCGCGCCGGCCCAAATCGCCATTCCTCGGCAGGCTGGATTTGTTTTACGAGGCGGATTTTTCGTTCAGCCGGAGCCGCCATTCCGATTTGCACATCCTGCGCGAAGCCGTTCCGCGCGAAATGCACGGCGCAATCCGCGAAGACGTTTTCAAATTGAGCCAGGCCGCCTACGCCGCCGCGCTCGTCGAGCAGGCGACGGAAACGGAAACGCCGCTGCCCGCCGTGTTTGAATTGCTGTGCGGATTTCTCGGCTGTCTCTGCCGGCAGAAACCGGCGGCGCAACTGGTTTTTGCGTTTGAGCTCAAACTGCTTCAGGAGCTTGGCCTGAATCCTGACCTGGAAAAATCGAACCTTACGGCGGGCGCAAAGCAGATCGTCCGCGCATTCTTGAAAAACGGCTGGCAGGCGTGTCTGCAATTGAAACTGGCGGGCGCGCAAACGGTCGAATTGCGGCAGTTCCTGCATGGCTTCCTGATTTTTCACCTGGGCCGGCTGCCCAAAGGCCGGAGCGCGGCGCTGGGAGGCGAAGCCTGAAATCGCTTTCCGCAGCGCGTATTTTGGGCTACAGTGCAGGTGAATTTCAGAATGGCTGAATGAAAATAAGATTTTTCAGATTCTCCACGGTGCGGATGAAGCTGGCGGGCAGCGTGCTGCTGTTCATCGTGCCGGCGTTTATCGTGATGTATATTTACGATCTGCCATCGAGCCAGTTTGTGGTGGGATTTTTGGCGCTGGTGGCGGCGTGGATCGGGGGTGAATTGTTCGTCCGCCGGCAGGTGCAGGCCATGGCGCGAACGGCCAAAAAAATCGCGGATGGCAATCTGGAAGCGCGCACGGGGTTGCCGGCCTCCGAGGATGAACTGGGCCAGTTGGCGAAAATTTTCGACAGCATGGCGGAATCGTTGCAGCAGCGAAACGCCGAACGCGAGCGGACGGAAAGAATTCTGCTCAACCGCGCGCTGGAACAAACGGTCGTCGCGGCGCTCGGACAGTTTGCCCTGACGAGCAACGATCTGGAAGCGTTGCACAATCAGGCCGCGCTGCTGGTTTCCCAGACGCTCGACGCGGAATTTGCGGCGATTTGGAAGCGGCTGCCGGACGGTCAACTGCTTTTGCAGGCGGGCACGGGCTGGAATTCGAAAGACATCGGACGGATCAAGCTGCCCGGCGACAACGCGACCCAAATCGGTTTCACGCTCAATTCCGGCGAGCCGGTGGTCACGAAGGATTCCAAAATTGAAACCCGCTTCACCGCGTCGCCATTTTTGGCCGGTTATGGCATCATCAGCGGCGTAACTGTTCCGGTTCCCTCGCGCGGAGAGCCTTTCGGCGTGCTGGGCGTCCACACCGCGCGCCGGCGCGAATTCACCGCGGATGAGACCCAGTTTTTGATGGCGGTGGCCGGCTGCATAGGCATGGCGGCAAACCATCTGAACTTGGAGGAACAACTCCGGCAGTCGCAAAAAATGGAATCCATCGGCCAGCTCGCCGCCGGCGTCGCGCACGATTTCAACAACATGCTGACGATCATCCAGGGGCATTCCAGCGCGCTGCTGGCCCGGCCATCCCTGCCGGCCGGTCTGGTTGACCCGGTGCAGGCGGTTTTTTTTGCCGCCGAACGCGCCGCCACCCTCACGCGGCAACTGCTCATGTTCAGCCGCAAAAACATCATGCAGCCCAAGCCGCTGGATTTGCGCGAAACTGTAAGCAACATGACCAAGCTGCTCGGCCGGCTGCTCGGCGAAACCGTCGCGCTCAAATTCCAATCACTGCCGGAATTGCCGTCCGTTCAAGGCGACCCCGGCATGATCGAACAGGTGGTGTTGAATCTTGCCGTCAACGCCCGCGACGCCATGCCGCGAGGCGGAACCCTCACCATCAACATCGAGCCGGTAACGGTTGATGCCGCCTACGTCGAAAAACGGCCGGACGCGCGAACCGGATATTTTCTCCGGTTGCGCGTCGCCGACACCGGCACCGGCATGGACTCCGCGACGCAGGGCCACATCTTCGAGCCATTTTTTACCACCAAGGAGGTCGGCAAAGGCACCGGCCTCGGACTCGCCACCGTTTATGGCATCGTCAAGCAGCATGAGGGCTGGATCGAAGTCAACAGCGAGCCGGGAAAAGGCGCCACATTCGATGTTTTTTTTCCAGCCAACGAGCAGTCAATTGCGCCCGAAACAAAGGAAAGCTCCGCGGATACATCCATCACGGGCGGCTCCGAGACCATTCTCATTGTCGAAGACGAGGCGATCCTGCGCGAAATGGCCTGCGACATTCTCAAGAGTTGCGGTTACCGCCTGCTGGAAGCGGCCAGCGGCAAGGAGGCGCTCGAATTGTGGCGCAAACGCGCCAGTGACATTGATATGCTTCTCACCGACATGGTGATGCCGGAAGGCATTTCCGGCGTGGACTTGGCCGAACGACTGCTGGCCGACCGGCCGGATTTGAGAATCCTCTTCACCAGCGGCTACTCCTCCACCGAAATCAACGCCGAACTGCTCTCGCGGTCGCAGGCGCGCTTTCTCCAAAAACCTTTTTCGCACACCACGCTCGCCCGCGTCGTCCGCGAATGCCTGGATCGAACCGGCGTGAATCATTGACGCCGCATGGAAACCCGCTCGCCCGGCGACAAGACCATCGCCATTTTGAGTGACATCCATTTCGCCGGCCCCGGCGAATGCGCCCGCAGTGAGAATTACGAACTTCGCATCATCGCCAATCCCCTGCTCCGCGCCGTCGCGCGCGCCTACCGGCATT
>CAYYWB010000170.1:0-5578 GCA_964475285.1 uncultured Bifidobacteriaceae bacterium
TGAAATTCCAGTAATACTCGCGGATCTCCTGCTGCAAATGCGCCAGCCGGCTTTGTGCACGCTGAAGCCGCTTGCCGGTGCGCACGATGCCGACGTAATCCCACATCAACCGCCGGATTTCGTCCCAGTTGTGCGAAACGACAACGAGTTCGTCCGGATTGCTTGCGTTGCCGGATTGCCACAGCGGAATCGGGAAATTGCGGAGTGCGGATTTCGGATTTCGGATTGTTTTTTCCGCCGCGCGGTGCGCGCAGACGAGCGCCTCCAGCAGTGAATTGCTCGCCAGCCGGTTCGCGCCGTGCAACCCGGTGCAGGCGACTTCGCCGACGGCGTAAAGTCCGGCAATGCCGGTCTCGCCATCCACGTTCGTCACCACGCCGCCGCACTGGTAATGCGCCGCCGGCACCACGGGAATCGGTTCCTTGGTGATGTCAATGCCGTAGCGCAGGCACGTCTGGTAAATGTTCGGGAACCGCTCGATGATGAACTTCGCCGGCTTGTGCGTGATGTCCAGCAGCACGCAGTCCGCGCCGGATTTCTTCATCTCGCTGTCAATCGCGCGGGCCACGATGTCGCGCGGCGCGAGCGATTTCAGCGGATGATGGGTGTCCATGAATTCAACGCCGTCAGCCGTTTTCAGCACGCCGCCTTCGCCGCGCACCGCCTCGCTGATGAGAAATGACTTTGCCTTCGGATGATACAAACACGTCGGATGAAACTGGACGAATTCCATGTCCGCCACCTCCGCGCCCGCGCGATACGCCATCGCCACGCCGTCGCCGGTCGCGATGTCGGGATTCGTCGTGTAGAGATAAACCTTGCCGCAGCCGCCCGTCGCCAGCAGCGTCACCGGCGCGGTGAACGCCCAGACGCGGTTTGCCTTTTTGTCGAAAACATAAGCGCCGAGGCAGCGGTTTTCGCCGCCGTGGCCGAGCTTTCGGCTGGTAATTAAATCAATCGCGATGTGGTTCTCGAAAATCTCGATGTTCGGCTGCCGTGAAATCGCGTTGAGCAACGCCCGCTCGATTTCCCGCCCGGTCACGTCCTTAGCGTGCAGAATCCTGCGCTTGGAATGCCCGCCTTCCCGGCCGAGATCCAATTCCTTTCCGCCATCCTCGCTCAGCGCATCGCGCTCGGAAAATTTCATGCCCAGCTCGATCAATTCCTGAATCCGCGCCGGGCCTTCCTCGACGATGGTGCGGACGACGCTTTCCTTGCAAAGACCCGCGCCCGCCGCGAGCGTGTCGCGCACGTGCGACTCGAAAGAATCCTCCCGGCTGGTGACCGACGCGATGCCGCCCTGCGCGTAATTCGTGTTCGACTCCGCGCGATCCTTCTTCGTGACGATGGCCACGCGTCCGCGCGGCGCAACCTTCAGCGCGAACGAAAGCCCCGCGATGCCGCTGCCAAGAATGAGATAGTCAAACTGTTTCATTTTCTGAATCGAAAGCGTCGTCCCAATCGTGGACGATTCTCGCACCGAACATTGACATTATAATGTTGCCATCTTTTTCACCAAGCGAACGACCCCAATCAAAAATGTTTAGATGGGAAAGGTATTCAAATAACGGCGGAAAAGCGTTCATTACTGCCATATATTGTTTAACATCCAGGCGTTTCCACAAAATCTGAATTGAACCCAAGTCTGAGAATTCTCTGTGAGCACCTATATTATTTCGAATTTCCGTCAATTCTTGCTGAACCGGAGCAACACCACGCCAAAATTCTTTTGCAAGTCGTTTAGTTTCGATCAACTCTCGTTTAGTAATATAACGCCAAGGCGGATGTTGGTCTTTTACCAATCGAGGAGAGTTGATAGCAATCTTCAACAATTCTGAAAGGGGGTCAAATAAAGATAAAAATTCTATCACAGCATACTTAAATAAAAGTTTTTCAGTGACATTACTTTCAGAATGGTCTTTCGACCACAATTTATTGAGCGTTTGAATGTCGTTCCAAATGTGATTCAAATGAACAAGAAGGTCAGCCGCGCGATTGCTTGGATACCAAGCATCGGAAACTTCATTATAGACCGGGACGTATGCGTCGCCTTTCATAAATGCGCGTTGTCAATCAACCGCGTTTTGCCGACGAACACCGCCAGCGCCATTTGCGCGCCGCGTTTCGCCTGCGCGACCGGCACCAGCGTTTCGGGATCGAAAAATTCCACGTAATCCAGCCGCGCCAGTGGAGCGGCGGTGATGAATTCCTTCAGGTCAGCCTTCAGCCGCGCGGCGGAAGCCGGTTTCCTTTTCACGGCCAGACTTGCCGCCCGCAAGGCGTGAAAAAGAATGACCGCCTGCGACCGCTGTTCGGCATCGAGAAACTTGTTCCGCGAACTCATCGCCAGCCCGTCCGATTCGCGCACCGTCGGCGCGACGATGATTTTCACCGGAAAATTCAAATCCGCCACCATGCGCTTGATGATGGCCGCCTGCTGAAAATCTTTCTGACCGAACACCGCAACATCCGGCAGCACGAGATTGAACAGCTTGGCCACCACCGTCGTCACGCCGCGAAAGTGCGTCGGTCGTGCCGCGCCTTCCATCGTTCGCGATAATTTTTCCTCGACGACGTAGGTGCTGAAGCTGGCAGGGACGGCGCGCTGCGCCGTCCGGTCGTCGCAGCGCGACGACCCTGCCGGATACATTTCCGCATCGCTTGGCGAAAAAATCACATCCACGCCGGCTGCGCGGCACAATTTCAAGTCGCGCTTCAAGTCGCGCGGGTATTTGGCGAGGTCTTCCGTCGGAGCAAACTGCGCCGGGTTGACATAAATGCTGACGACCACCCTGCCGTTTTTGCCGGCGCGCTTGCGCGCCTCGCGCACGAGGCTCAAATGCCCGGCGTGCAAATAGCCCATGGTCGGCACAAATCCGGCGCGAATGCCCCGCCGCTTCCATGACAACGCAACTTTCTGCATGGCGGCGGCGCTTGAAATGATTCGCATGGAGCGAGTTTAGCCAAAACACGCACAATTTCACGAAAGAAAAACCGCGCCGGAGATTTCCGGCGCGGCGGCTTCACGGTCAACCGGTTTTCGAATGGCAACACGATGCGACAGGCAAAAAACTTTCGCTTTTCGATTGACCGGGAATGCCGGTTATGACGAAATGCTAGTCTAAATCTTTTCAGATGCCGAAAATTTCAGCCAGGAACGGAAACGGCGCGGCCCGCCAAGGCGCGAGCACGACGAAATACGATGCGCACCACAAGGTGCTGTCGCAAACCTACGGCGCGTTCGCCGATTTGCGCCGCGAACTTTCCGACTCGAAGGAGACCATCGGTGGGCGCGAGGAATTGCTCAAGACCTTCGCGACGTGCCCGGATTCGCAGCGCGCGTGGCTGGCGCTGGAGGATTATTTTGAAAAGCTCCTGCTCTCGCGCCGCGATTTTCCCGACACCAACTGGTGGCCGCGCCTGCTGAACGCCCAAGGCAAGGCGCGGCTGGAGGAGCTGGCGTTTCTGTTTCTGCGCGCCAAGCGCTCCGTGCCGCCCGAATTGCAGGCCTACGCCAACCCCGACCGTTTTGCCAGCGCCGAGGAAACCGAGAAGGAACAAAGCCTCGTCAAGGAACTCGAAAACTGGCTCTCGCCGCCTGCGCTGCCGCTGCTCGACACCCCGCGCGCCACGCTGCGCGTCGTTTGCAAAACCCAGCCGGACGAGGAGGAGCCGTCGCGCCACCGGCTCGCGGTGCAATTTCTCCTGTCGCGTCCGCGCACCGGCGAGAAGGCGCGCACGCTGCACGACATGATTGATCTCGTCGTCCGCGCGACGCATGAGCAGGAATTGTTTCCGCCCGCCGACTGGGAGTTCATCCAGTGGATTGCCGACACGCACCGCCAGCGTCCCGATGGCGCGGACACGCTGGTCTTGTCCGACGCCGAATTGCTCCAATGGCTCGCGCGCTGGGGACATACATCCCGCCTGGAATGCGATGGCCAGCCGCTCCATTTTCACGGCCAGATCGCCGCGCTCACGCCGCATCTCGACAATGGCGACAAGGAACTGTCGTTTACTCACCGGCTTGAATTGCCCGGGGATGAGAAGCATTCCCTGGCCGGCGCGAAATTTTTCAACCGCCAGCCGCCGCTCGCGCTGGTTTGCGGCACGTTTTATCTGCTGCGCAATCCGCCGCCGCCGCCGGTGCTCAAATATCTCGCGCAAAAACCGTCCGTGCCGGTGCGCAAATTGAGCCATCGCCTGCTGCTGCATCTGCGCAAGACGCAATCGTCTTCCGGCGTGGATTGGGAGCAGCTTTGCATCGCGCATCCGGCCAGGCCGCAGTTCGTGTTCGAGCTGCTCGACGACACCGTGCGGCTGCGGTTGCTGGCGAAAAGCGAGCGCGACCAGAGCGTCTGGTTTTGGAACGGCCACGAATGGGCGCGAGACGGGAAGAATAGTGGCACAGGCGTCTCGCCTGTGCGTTTCGACAAAAACAATCGGGAAACTCACAGGCAGGATGCCTGTGCCACCAAACCGGAAATCCTCGACGACCCGCGCCTGGAACCCGCGATTCAATGGCTGCGCACGCTGGACTGGTTCGCGCCCGAACCCGGTTTGTGGATTGGCGACGCGAATGAAAATTTCCTCGGCTCGCTGGCGGGCGCGTGGGCCGGGCGCCCGGCCGAGGCGGAATTTCTCGGCAACCCGGCGTTTCACCGGCTGTTCCTCACGCCGCGCCAGCTCAAGCCGCGGCTCGTCGTCAAGGGCAGCGGCATTGACTGGCTGGCGGTTTCCGCCGAATGGGAAGCCGAGGGGCTGAAACTTTCCAAGGCGGATTTGGACCGGCTCGCCGCCGCAACCAGCCGTTTCGTCAAACTGCCGAACTCCGGCTGGGTGGAACTGGACACGAACGCCGTCCAGGGCGCGCACGAGGCGATGGCCGAAATGGGCGTGGAAGGCCTCATCGCCGTGCCGCAAAAAGTCGGCCTGGAGCATGTCGCGCATCTGGACGAAGGCGAGTTGTCGCGGTTCTCCGATTCGCCGGAAGCCAAGGCATTGCGCGAGCGCGTGCGCGAATTCAAGGGTGTTCCGCCAGTGGAATTGCCCAGGGGCTTGCAGGCCGAATTGCGGCCGTATCAAAAGGACGGCTTCGATTTCCTCTGCCACCTCACGCACATCAAGCTCGGCGGCATCCTCGCCGACGACATGGGCCTCGGCAAAACGCTCCAGACGCTCGCCTGGCTGGCGTGGCTCAAGGAGCAGAACAAAAAAAATCACAAGCCGTCGCTCGTCATCTGCCCGGCGTCCGTGCTGCACAACTGGCGGCGCGAGGCGGAACGGTTCACGCCGGATTTGAAGGTGCTCGTGCTCGAAAGCGGAGCGGAGCGGCACAATTTGCGCAAGCAGATTCCGCAGAACGACATCATCGTGACCAATTACGCGCTGCTCCGGCGTGACTTGGAGGAGTTGCAAAAATTCGCCTTCCGCGCGGTGATTTTGGACGAGGCGCAGTTCATCAAGAATCCCGGCGCGCAGGTTTCGCGCTCGGTCAAGCAGGTCAAGTCCGAGCACCGGCTGGCGCTCACCGGCACGCCGCTGGAAAACCGCCTGCTCGATTTGTGGAGCATCGTGG
>CAYYWB010000171.1:0-5567 GCA_964475285.1 uncultured Bifidobacteriaceae bacterium
CGGGAAGCCGGTGAATTGTTCGCGTAACGATAATCTTGTGTTAAATTTGAAACCGCCAGCTCTCATTCACCGTCATAAACTAAACCAACCATCAATAAATGAACCTATGAAAGAAAATCATGTTTCCCGCCGGGACTTTGTCAAAACACTCGGCGTCGTGGGCGTCGGCTCCATGGTCGGCACCGGCCGCGCCCTCGCGCAATCAAATGCTCCCGCCGCCGCAACCCCGGCCAGCCCGGCCACGCCGGTAAAAGTTCCCACCCGGATTTACGGCAAGACGGGCGTGCCGGTTTCCATGCTCGCCCTCGGCGGCATCTTCGACATCATGTCCAACCAGCTCGTCCTGCAACAGGCGCTGAACTGGGGCGTGACCTATTGGGACACGGCGGCCGGCTACAACGGCGGCCGGAGCGAGGGCGGCATCGGGATGTTTCTGGAGAAAAATCCGCAGGCGAGAAAGGACCTTTTCCTGGTGACCAAGCATGACGGCGGCGAAATGTCCGCGGCGCTGGACCAATCGCTGGCAAAGCTCAAGACCGATTACGTGGACATGTATTTCCTGCATGGAACCACGGGCGGCTTCAGCGCCGAAACGAAGGCTTGGGCGGAAAAAATGAAGGCCGCGAAGAAAATCCGCTTCTTCGGCTTCAGCACGCATTCCAACATGGAGCAAAATCTTCAAGATGCCGCGAAGGCGGGCTGGATTGACGGCATCATGTTGAAATACGATTACCGCCTCATGCAGACCGACGCCATGAAGGCGGCGATGGACGCCGCCACCAAGGCCGGCATCGGCCTGACCGCGATGAAGACCCAGAACAAAACCCCGATCGGGACGGATACCGAGGCGGACTTGAAGCTGGGCGGCCATTTCATCAAGAGCGGCTTCTCCCAGCAGCAGGCCCAACTCAAAGCCCTGTGGGAAAACCCGCAGCTAGCCACCATTTGCTCGCAAATGGGGAGCGTGACCGTTCTCCACTCGAACATCGCGGCGGCGCTGGACAAAACCGTGCTCACGGCGGCGGACCACGCCGCGCTGCGCGAATACGCGGCGGCGACGCGCTCGCGCCATTGCGCCGGCTGCACGCAATTTTGTGAAACCGCCCTCAACCATCAAGTGCCGGTCGGCGACGTGATGCGCTGCCTGATGTATCACCGCAGTTACGGCGACCAGGAACTGGCGCGGAAGGTGTTCGGTCAATTGCCGGAAACCGCCCGGCGCGGGCTGGCCAGCTTCAACTACGCGGCGGCGGAACAGGCGTGTCCGCACGGCCTGCCCATCGGGCAATTGATGCGGGAGGCGGGCGAATTGTTCGCGTAATTTCGGGAGATTCTGTCACCGGGGCCGGAAGCGATTCCGGCCCCGTTTTCACTTGCAGGTTCGGTTGCCGCAGGGCGGCCTCAAATGCGCCGGTTTTACGCGTTCACTTGTTCCTCCTGCGCCAGCAGCGCTTCGAATTCGCGCAGGCTCGGCTTGATTTCACGCGCCTTGCCGCAATGACCTTGCACAGCGTCGAGCGTCTTCAAGCCGTTGCCGGTGACACAGATGACGGCGGAAGAATCGCGCGGGATTTTCCCGGACGCAATGAGTTTCTTCGCCACGCCCACGGTCACGCCGCCGGCGGTCTCGGCAAAGATGCCTTCCGTCTCGGCCAGCAGCTTGATCGCGTCGCGGATTTCGTCGTCGGTCACGTCCTCGGCCGCGCCGCCGGTGTCGCGCATCACCTTGAGCGCGTAAAAACCGTCCGCCGGCGTGCCGATGGCGAGCGATTTCGCAATCGTGTCGGGCTTGACCGGCTTGAAGAAATCGAGTCCGGCCTTTTGCGCGACGGAAATCGGCGAGCAGCCGGTCGCCTGCGCGCCGTGAATTATCGGGTGCGCGGCGGCGATGAGACCGACCTTTGCGAGTTCCTGATAGCCCTTGTAAATTTTCGTGAGCAGTGAGCCAGACGCCATCGGGATGACGGTATGCTGCGGCAGCCGCCAGCCGAGTTGCTCGGCGATTTCATACGCCATGCTCTTCGAGCCTTCGGCGTAATACGGCCTCATGTTCACGTTCACAAACGCCCAGCCGAATTTGCCGGCGATCTCGGCGCAAAGGCGGTTCACCTCGTCGTAATGGCCCTTGATGGCGATGACGTTTGCGCCGTAAATGAGCGAGTTCAAAATTTTCCCCAGCTCCAAATCCGACGGAATGAAAACGTAGGATTTCAATCCGGCGCTCGCGGCTTGGGCGGAAACCGCATTGGCCAGATTTCCGGTGGATGCGCAGGCGACGGTGTCAAAACCAAGCTCCTTCGAGCGGCTCAACGCCACGCTCACGACGCGGTCCTTGAACGAAAGCGTCGGATAATTCACGGCGTCGTTCTTGACGTAAAGTTCGCGGATGCCAAGCGCCTTTGCGAGCCGGTCGGTCTTGACGAGCGGCGTGAAACCAACAAGCGGGCCGACGGTCGGTTCGCCCGCGATGGGCAGCAGCTCGCGGTAACGCCACATCGTCTTCGGTCGCGACGCGATGGCTTCGCGCGTCAAAGATTTTTTTATGCGGTCGTAGTCGTAGGCGACTTCGAGCGGGCCGAAATCGAATTCGCAGACGTGCGTGGCCGTGAGCGGATATTCGCGTCCGCACTCGCGGCACTTGAGCGCCTTCATGTAACCGTGTTGTTCACTCATAAACTATTATTTCGTTGGTAGGGTCGGCACGCTGCGCCGACCGGACGCCGCAGCGCGGCGTCCCTACCGGTTTTGATCCGGGCAACAAAAAAGCCCCGACTCATGGCGAGAGGGGGCGACAAAACGGTTGCGCTGCTCCTCATTTTCCCCAGGCCAATGATGCCCGGGCTGGAATTGGCACCTGTCATTGAAACTTAAATTCAACCGGTTGCCGTGGTGTCATCGGGCCAGTCCCTCGACCACTCGTCATGAGTCCGTCAAATCAACGGATGCGAATAAACTGATATTGAAACGGCAAAGTGTCAACAGATTTTTCCGCTGCCGCAGCTCCTGATTCTTTCCCGCCATTATATTTCGATCAAAACCATTTGACGGGAGCTGTCCGCAGGCGTATAAATACTGGTGAATTGATGGATAAAAGGGTAGTTTGTGGCACAATGCCAATCACGGTTCCTCACCAATTAGTTGTGCCACAAGGGCGGTTGTGCGCATTATATTGTGGTTTTTTGCTGGACTTTAACCGGCGATTTTGTTTCATTTAACCGAAAGCTAGGTCATGTATCTAAAAAATTTAACCCTGTTTGGGTTCAAGTCCTTCGCGGACAAAACCGCGCTGAATTTTCAGCCCGGCGTCACGGCCATTGTCGGCCCGAATGGCTGCGGGAAATCCAACGTCTCCGATGCCATCCGCTGGGTGCTCGGCGAGCAGTCGGCCAAGGCGCTGCGCGGCGGCGAAATGGCCGACGTGATTTTCAACGGCACCGACGGCCGCAAGCCGATGGGCATGGGCGAGGTGTCGCTCACGCTCGGCGAAGTGGACGGCGAAAATCTCCGCGCGGCGGGCGTCGAGGTCGCCTACGACGAGGTCACGCTGACGCGCCGGATTTTCCGCGACGGCAACAGCGAATATTTTCTGAACCGCACGCCATGCCGGCTCAAGGACATCCAGCAGCTTTTCATGGGCACGGGCATCGGGCGGACGAGTTACAGCATCCTCGCGCAGGGCCACATCACGCAGATTCTTTCCAACAAGCCGGAAGACCGCCGGATGATTTTCGAGGAAGCGGCGGGCATCACAAAATACAAGAGCCAGAAAAAGGAATCGCTCCGCAAACTCGAATACACCGAGCAAAATCTTTTGCGCGTCGCGGATTTGATCCGCGAAGTGAAGCGGCAGATCGGCTCGCTTCAGCGGCAGGCCGGCAAGGCGCGCCGTTACAAACAGCTTTCCACCGAGTTGCAACACCTCGACACGCAGCTTGCGCGGCATCAATTCGACGTGCTACAGGCGGAAATTGCGGAGAAGAATTCCGCCGCGGAACAATTGCGCGGCGAGATAGAAACCGGTTCCGCCGACGTTTTGCGTTGCGAGGATGAAATCAAGCAATTGCGCGAACGGCTTTCGGAACTGGAGCACGAAGTCGCCGCGATGCAGCAGCGCGGACTGGAATTGAAGGGCGAATCCGACCGGCACGAGAGCCGGATTCAATTCAACGAGGAACGCCTGCGCGAATTGGCGGCGCAGAACGCAAAGGCGCAGGCGGACATCACGCAAGCCGAGGAACGCTGCCGCGCCGCGCGGGAAGAATTGACGACAGTCGCCGACAAATTGTCCGCGTCCGAGGGCGCGCTGGCGGAGCATCGGCTCGCGCTGGAGGAAAAGCAGTTCGCGTTGAACCAGGTTGAAAATGACCTGAAGCGTTTGCAGGAGGAATTGCGCGCCGCGCAATCCGCCGCCTTCGCCGCCGCGCAGGATTTGACGCGCATCCGCAACGAAATCACCGCGCTCGATTTGCAGAAGCAGGGCAACTCCATCCGGCTCGAAAAACTTTCCGCCGAAAAAATCCAGCTTGAGGAGGAGCGCACGCGGCTGGAATCCCGTTTGCAGGAATTCACCGCGAGCGTCGAGGTGGAAAAACTGAACGCGCAGACCAAGCGCGGCTCGGTTGAGCAGCGGCAGAACCGGCTGCGCGAATTGCAGGCTGAACTGCAAACTTCCTCCGCCGAACAGGATCAATTTTTGCAGCACCAGGCCGAGAAACGCTCGCGCCTGACCGTGATCGAGCAGCTCGAACATTCGCGCGAGGGTTTTGACGCCGGCGCTGTCGCGGCGCTGCGCCAGTCGCGGGCGGTTGTCGGCTCGCTGGCGGATCGCATCCGCGTGCCGGAGCAATTCGTCGTCGCCGTCGAAAACGCGCTCGGCCACAACCTGCAGCTGGTGTTGACAGAGCAGCCGGAATCCGCCCAGGAAATTCTTGCCGACTTGAGCGCGAACAAGACCGGTCGCGCGAGCGTCGCGGCCTTGGCAATCCAGCGCCGGGACGAAAATCAACTGGCATTTGAAGGCGAAATGGCGCCCGGCCAGGGACTTGACTCGGCGCAACGGAAACTGGAGAACGGCGAGCTTGTTCCCGCGTTGAGCGTGATCCAGTCCGAGCCGTCCGTGGAAAAGCTCTTGAAGTCGCTGCTGGGCCGCACGTTCATCGCGGCGGATTTGCCGGCGGCGACGGCGCAAATCCAGAACGGCCACTCCGGCTGCGATTTCGTGACGCTGAAGGGCGACCTGTTGAGCCGGCACGGCATTTACACCGGCGGCTATTTGAACGGCCACGGAAATCCGAAGGCGCCGGCCTCGATTCTCGGCCGGAAAAATCAGATCACCGACCTGCAAAATGATCTGGCGGAAATCCAAGAACGCATCGCCGAGGCGAGCCGCAAACGCGGCGCGCTGCTGGGCGAGCAGACGGAATTGCAGGCCACATTGCAGCAGGCGCAGACGGAATTGCGCGAGCAGGAAGTCGCCATCGCCACGCGCGAGGGCGAGTTCACCGCGCTGCAAAATTCCAACCGGCTGCTCCACCAGAAAATCGAGACGGTCGTCTTTGAAATCCAGA
>CAYYWB010000172.1:0-5542 GCA_964475285.1 uncultured Bifidobacteriaceae bacterium
CCACGAGCCGTTCCTGGATGCCGGGGAAGCGCGTCTGCAATTCGACGAGCGCCTCACCGATGGTGGCGGCGTTGATTTCAACCATCTCCTCGTTGTTGGTCAACTTGCGGAGCGGCGTTGGGATTCGGACTTTCTTTGGCATAAATCAAATTATAATTTTTTGCGTCGCTGAATTCAGGCAGTTTTTGCCATCAGCATATGTTCAAATAAATTTTGCTGCTTGGTGGACGGTTTTGACTTCTCATTTACAACCATTACTGTTTCCAAATTAAAAGAACCTTCCTCCGCCAATCTCTGACGAATGATTTTGCAGTAATCCGGATTGATTTCAAAGCCGATAAAATGCCGTTTGAGACGATGGGCGGCGACCGCCGTTGTTCCGCTGCCCATAAATGGATCAAACACGATGCCATTGACAGGGCAACTTGCTTTTATCATCCGTTCAATAACTTCAAGCGGCTTTTGTGTGGGATGATCTTCACGCTCGGCATGAATGGCGTGCAAACGTGAAATGCTCCAAACATCTTTGGGATTGTAACCGACTTCCAACCACTTTTTACCGACAAAGATTGAGCGCGAACGAGCCTTCTTCGTTTCCTCGTCGTAGGGAATACGGATGGCATCAATGTCAAAGTGATAATCTTTAGCCTTCGCAAAAAATCCAATGTTATCATGCACCGAGGAAAAACGCCGGGTGCTGCCGCCCATGCTTGGAACTCTTCGATCCCAGATGATTTCATTGAGCATCGTCAGTTTCTTCTTCAGGTAGCAAAAAATTTCCGGCGAGTAGCGCCAGGTCAAAAAAATGTAAAGACAACCATTCGGTTTCAATTTGGGAATAGCGGCATCAATCCACTGTTTGCTCCATTCGAGATATTTTTCCGGGTCAAGCTTGTCAGAATCGTTGCCGTAATCCTTGCCGAGGCAATAAGGCGGGTCAGTGACAATGAGATCAATCGAGCCGTCGGGAATTTTTTCAATTCCAGCCACGGCGTCTTCGTTCAAAACGCAGTCCAAAAGTCTTTCAATCGGCACTTTCATGTTCACTTCAAAACAATACTTTTCGATTTAAGCCGCAATGTCTGCAAAAATTCCTCGCGCGAACGATCTTCTGTCTTGTGATGGTAAAAGGCCTGGATTTTATCATTGGTTGGATTTATGTAAATCGGCAGAAATTGAGGCGAGAACACCGTCAAATAATCCGGGTCGAAAGAAATGTGAATATTGTCAAAATGAACTCCAAAACAAGCATAAATCAGGTTGTAACTTGGATTGGAAGAATACTGCATATAAAGTTTGGTGACCGCTGCAATGTCGTTTTTGTTTTCCCTGCCCGCCATGTTGTGAATCTTAACATTGACGAAGTAATTTTGCGAACCGGTCTTGATTTCACAATCGTGGAGTCAGGTGTCGGGAAAGTTGAATTCAGCGTCGGCAATTCCAAGTTTTTTGGAGTTAAACTTGGTTTGCTGGGTAATGACTTGTTCGACCAGCCAACTGATCGACCGCGTGTGAACTCTCAAGCCGTAGGGCAGGATTTTTTCATTCGTGATATCAAACGACGGCAGAATTTTTAGAAGTTTCCTAAAGATGCCTTCGACAAGAACCATGTCGGCTTTGACTTTTTGAATTTGAGAATCACTCACAATTATTTTTTACGCATTTACTTTTTCTTCATGCGCCAGCAGGGCCTCGAACTTGCGCAGGCCCGCTTGATTTCGCGCGCTTTGCCGCAATGGCCTTGCGCGGCGTCAAGTGTCTTCATCCTGACACAACTGCCTTTCGAGGGCAGAACAACCATAACGGAGAAATGATAAACTGTCTGGCATCTGACGTAAAGCAGATGCGGCAACATTATCGTTCCCGTCCAGCGAGGCAATCCCCGCTTGTTCCAATTTTCTTGTAGTGTCGGCGCTGAGCGCCGGTCAAATCGAGCCACAGGCTCGACGCTACAATCTACTTCCGCTTGGGCGGGGCGTGGATGCACTCGCCGTGCAGCGCGTGCGCGGCTTCCATCCAGGCTTCGCTGAAGGTCGGGTGCGCGTGAATGGTCCGGCCCAGTTCGGCCGTGGTCAGTTCGGAGCGGATCACGGCTGCGGCCTCCGCAACGAGTTCCGTCGCGTGCGGGCCGACGGCGGCGGCGCCGAGCAACTGGTCGGTTGTCGCGTCGGCAATCCATTTCACGAATCCGGTGGTGTCATCCGCAGCCATCGCCTTGCCGAGTCCGGCGAAGCGGAACTTGCCGGTCTTCACGGCGCGGTTCTGCTTCTTCGCGTCGTCCTCGCTCAAGCCGGCGGTGCCGACTTCCGGCGACGTGAAAATCACGTTCGGCACAATCGTGTCGTGCTTGTGCAATTTCGTCTGGACGGCATTTTCGGCGGCGGCGATGCCCTGCGCGGTGGCGTAATGCGCAAGCTGGATTTTGCCGGTCACGTCGCCGATGGCAAAAATGTTGGCGGCCTTCGTGCGGCAATAATCATCGGCCTCGATGAAACCGCGTTCGTTCGTCTTGAGGCCGGCGTTTTCCAGTTTCAATCCGTCGGTGACGGGTTTGCGGCCCACGGCGCACAGCAGCAAATCGGCGGAAAGCGTTTCGTCGCCGAAATTGCCGCGCACGGATTTCGCGTCGGCGGAGATTTTCTCCAGCGCCTTGCCCGTCAGCACGCGGATGCCGAGATTTTTCTCCATGTGCGCGCGGACTTCGCGGCGCACGTCGGCGTCGAGCAGCAGCAAAATGTCCTCCAGCAATTCGACGATGGTGACCTTGACGCCGAGCATGGCGGCCATGCAGGCGAGTTCGCAGCCGATGAAACCGCCGCCCATGACGATCATGGAGGCGGGCAGCTTCTGGATGTCGAGAAACGCGCGGCTTTCCACGACGCGCTCGTGTTTCGGCAGAAAACCGGGCATGGCCGAGGTGGAGCCGGTGGCGATGATGATTTTCTTCGCGGAAATGCGGCTCGCGGGGACGCTCGCCCCGCCAAAAATTTGGCCGATGATCGGTCCGCCGGAAATTTCAATCGTATTGCGGTCAACAAAGCTCGCGGTGCCGGTGAATTGTTTCACGCCGTTGGCGGTGAGCAGTGAATTGACGCCGCCACGCAATGTGCCGACGACCTTGTCCTTGCGGCCGATCATCGCGGCGTAATCCACCGAGGCATCCTTGACGGTGATGCCGAGCGCCGAGGCGTGCTTGATTTTCTCGAAGGTCTCGGCGGCGGCGATGAGCGCCTTGGTGGGGATGCAACCCCAGTTCAGGCAGGTGCCGCCGAGCTTTTCCTTTTCGATGATGGCGACTTTTGCGCCGAGTTGCGCGGCGCGGATGGCCGCCGGGTAACCGCCCGGGCCGGCGCCGATGACTGCGATGTCAAATGTTTCCATAATTTTAATTTGTCAGATTCTTCGGAGCGCCGGTCTCCGATCCGGCGCGTTGGTGACACGTTTTGAAACGCGCCGGGTCGGAGACCGGCGCTCCAATGTTCGCGGCTATGCCGTCAGGCGTTTCCACAATTCCAAGTCCTCGAGTTTTTGTTTGATGGCGTTGGTGAATTTTGCGCCGAGCGCGCCGTCCACGATGCGATGGTCGCACGAGAGCGTGAGCTTCATCATCTGGCGCACGACAATCTTGCCGTCGCGCACGACCGGCTGCGGCCTGGTGCTGGCCACGGCGAGGATGGCGCTTTCGCCGGGGTTGATGATGGCGCCGAAGCTTTCCACGTCCATCATGCCCATGTTGGAGATGGTGAAGGTGCCGCCGCTCAATTCGTCGGGCGTGGCCTTGCCGGCGCGCGCCTTCTCGGCGAGCGACTTGGTGCGCTGCGAAAGTTCCAGCAGCGGCAATTGCTCGGCGGCGCGGATGACTGGCACGACGAGGCCCTGTTCCAGCGAAACGGCGATGCCGAGGTTGACGTGGCTGTTCCAGCGCGTGGTCTTGCCGTCGGTCGAGCTGTTCACGTCGGGGAATTCCTGCAACGTCAGCACCACCGCCTCGGCGATGAAATCCGTGACGGTGTAGGGCGCGCCCGCCGCCTTGAGCTGGTTGCGGTAGGCGATCAACTCGGTCATGTCCACCGGGATGGTGAGGTAAAAATGCGGCGTGTCGCGGAAGCTTTGCGTGAGCCGTTGCGCGATGACCTGCCGCATCTTGCTCATCGGCTTCGGCTTCTCGGCGAGGGCGCGCTGCACGTCCGCTACGGTGATGCGGCCGGAATCGTCCGTGGGTTGAATCGCCAGCACGTCGAGCTTTTCCCTGGCCGCGAGTTCCTTGGCGGCGGGGCTGATGCGCAACTTTTCGTAACCGTGCTGCTGCAAGTAATTCTTTACGTCTTTTTCGACAACACGGCCTTCCGGCCCGGTGCCCTTGATGCGCGTGGCGTCAATGACGGAATGTTTCGCCAGCGCCGCCGCGCGCGGGCTGATGCGGAACAGCGCTGGAGCCGCCGGAGCGGGCAGGGGAGCGAGTGGCGCTGGTGCGAGTGGAGCGCCGGCCTCCGGCACGGCGCGTTTCTCCACTTTTTCCGGTCGAGCCGTGCCAGAGGCCGGCGCTCCGGGTTCTGGCGCGGCTGCGGCCGCAGTTTTGGGCGCGGCGGGAGCCGGAGCGGTGACAGCGGGAATTGCTTCGCCGGGGTTGCCCAGAAAACCGACCGTGCTTTGCACCGGGACATTGACTCGAGGCGGCACGGTGATTTTCAACAGCGTGCCCGCCTCGAAACTTTCCACCTCCATGACCGATTTGTCGGTTTCAACGGTGAAAAGGATGTCGCCCTTGGCGATTTTGTCGCCTTCTTTTTTGAGCCATTCAACAATGGCGCTTTCTTCGGTCATCTGACCGAACTTCGGCATGATAATTGGGGTAGCCATAATTTTATTGCAAGAAATCAACGCAAAGACGCAGAGACGCAAAGTTCGCAAAGAAGAAATATCTTTCCTTGCGCCTCCGCGTCCTTTGCGCCTTTGTGTTAAAAGTTTTCATCTGCGTTCTTTTGCGGCGATTAAAGGATTTCTTTGGCGGCGGCGACGAGGTCGTTGACGTTCGGGAGGAACGCCGCCTCGAGGATGTGCGATTGCGGCGCGATGCCGTTCTTCGCTCCGACGCGTTTGACCGGGGCGTCGAGGTAATCGAAAATCGCGTCCGAGATCGTCGAGGCGATTTCGCCGGTGTAACTGCCGATGTGAATCGCCTGGCTGGCGACGACGCAGCGGCCGGTCTTTTGCACCGAGCGCAAAATCGTGTCGAGGTCGAGCGGCACGAGCGAGCGCAGGTCAATGACCTCGGCGCTGACGCCTTTCTCGGCCTTCAGTTTGTCCGCCGCCTTCAGGCAATCGTGGACGAGCGGTCCCCACGTGACGAACGTGATGTCCGAGCCTTCGCGCTTTACTTCGGCGACGCCGAGCGGGACGAGATATTCATTTTCCGGCACGACACCCTTCATGCCATACAAGCCCTGCGACTCGATGAACATGACCGGGTTGTTGTCGCGGATGGCCGATTTCAACATGCCCTTGGCGTCGTAAGGCGTCGCGGGATAAACGACGTAGAGGC
>CAYYWB010000173.1:0-5534 GCA_964475285.1 uncultured Bifidobacteriaceae bacterium
TCATGCTCACCGCCAAGGGACAGGAAATTGACAAGGTCATCGGCCTGGACCTCGGCGCGGATGATTACGTGACCAAGCCGTTCGGCGTGCGCGAACTGCTGGCGCGCATCCAGGCGTTGCTGCGCCGGGGCGGCCGCGACGCCTCGTCGCCAGCGCCGGACGAAACGCCATTCAAAATCGGGGACGCGACAATTGACCCGAAAACATTTCAGTTGAAACGCGGCAAGACGACGGAAGAACTCACGGCCAAGGAAGTGAAATTGTTGCAGGTCTTTCACGCGCACGCCAGCGAGGTGTTGTCGCGCGACAAGCTGCTGAACGAAGTCTGGGGCTACAATTATTACGGCACCACGCGCACGCTGGACCAGGTGATCGTGCAGCTCCGCAAAAAACTCGGCGACCACGGCGACGAACCGAAGCACCTGCTCACCATCCACGGCGTCGGCTACAAGCTGGTGGTTTAAGGCAAATCCGTTGCGCCCACCAACCGAATGCGGAATTACGGAAGATCCGTCGAACCCATTAAGAAACGGTCGCACTCGCGGGCCGCGCCGCGGCCCTCGTTGAACGCCCACACGACAAGGCTTTGGCCGCGACGGCAATCGCCGCTGGCAAACACGCCCTTGATGTTCGTGGTGTATTTCTCGAACTCCGCTTTCGCGTTCGTCCGCGCGTCGCGTTCGATTTTGAGCACATCGAGCAATGGCTGTTCCGGTCCGAGAAAACCCATCGCCAGCAGGACGAGTTGCGCGGGCAAAATTTTTTCCGTGCCGGGAATGTTCTTCGGGATGAACTGGCCCTTGTCGTTCTTCGTCCACTCGACTTGCACGAGGTGGACAGCTTTGACGTGGCCATGCGCGTCACCCTCAAATTTCGTCGCAGTCGTGAGATAGACGCGCGGGTCGGCGCCGAATTTCGCTGCGGCCTCCTGCTGGCCGTAATCCATCATGTAAACCTTCGGCCATTCTGGCCAGGGATTGTCCTTGGCGCGCTCCAGCGGCGGCTTGGGTAGAATTTCCACCTGCACGAGAGATTTGCATCCGTGCCGAATCGAGGTGCCAACGCAGTCCGTCCCCGTGTCGCCGCCGCCGATGACGACAACGTCCTTGCCGGTGGCATCAATGAAACTGCCGTTCTTGTGACCATCCAGAATGCTCTTGGTGTTCGCGTTGAGAAAATCCATCGCGAAATGGATGCCCTTGAGTTCGCGTCCGGGAATCGGCAAATCGCGCGGTTTGGTTGCGCCGGTGGCGAGAATCACGGCGTCGAATTCCTTCAACAGTTTTTCCGCCGGATAATTTTTCCCGACCTCGGTGTTGCAGACAAACTGGATGCCTTCGTCCTCCAACTGCTTGATGCGGCGCAGGACGACTTCCTGCTTGTCGAGCTTCATGTTGGGGATGCCATACATGAGCAGGCCGCCGGGGCGGTCGGCGCGTTCAAAAACGGTGACGAGGTGGCCGGCCTTGTTCAATTGCGCGGCGGCGCTGATGCCTGCCGGGCCGGAACCGACGACGGCGACCTTCCTGCCGGTGCGCTTCTTCGGCGGCTCGGGTTTGACCCAGCCGTTTTCCCAGCCGTGGTCAATGATGGCGCACTCGATGTTCTTGATGGTGACGGGCGGATTGTTGATGCCGAGCACACACGAACCTTCGCACGGCGCGGGGCAGACGCGACCGGTGAATTCCGGGAAATTGTTCGTCTTGTGCAGGCGCTCAAGCGCCTCCTTCCAGAGGCCGCGATAGACCAAATCGTTCCACTCCGGAATCAAATTATGAATCGGGCAGCCGCTGGCCATGCCGCTGACAAGCTGGCCGGTGTGGCAGAACGGAATTCCGCAATCCATGCACCGCGCACCCTGTTTCTTCAGGTCGGCCTCCGGCATGCGCTGGTGAAATTCCTTCCAGTCGGCGACGCGCGACCCTGCCGTGCGGTCCGCCGGCAGCTCGCGCTTGAAGTCCAAAAATCCTGTTGGTTTGCCCATTTCAGTTCTGATTTTTAACGCAAAGGCGCAGAGGCGCAAAGACGCGGGAAACAGGATAAAATCCGTCGCCCAAAATCTTTGCGTCTTCGCTTCTTTGCGTCTTTGCGTTGAGATTCATTTCAATTGAATTATCCGCCGCCGACGCGCGCCACGTCGCGGACGTTTTCCTCGAACGCGGCCATGATGGCCTGGTCGCCGGTCAAGCCCTGCGACTGCACCTTTTTGAGCGACTGCAACACGCGCGCGTAATCCTTCGGCAGCACTTTCACAAATTTTGGGACGAGGCTCTTCCAATCCGCCAGCACCCTGGCGGCCCGCTCGCTCTGCGTGTAAGCCTGATGGCGCTGGATTAATTTCCAGATTTCCTCGATTTCGTCCGCGTCGATGAGCTTGTCCAGGCCGACCATTTCCTTGTTGCAGCGTGTGGCGAAATCGCCGGCCTCGTCCAAAATGTAGGCCACGCCGCCGCTCATGCCCGCCGCAAAATTGCGCCCGGTTTTGCCGAGCACGATCACGCGACCGCCGGTCATGTATTCGCAGCCGTGATCGCCGATGGCCTCGACGACCGCACTGACGCCGGAATTGCGGACGCCAAAACGTTCGCCGGCCATGCCGCACACAAATATTTCACCGCTGGTCGCGCCGTAAAGCGCCACGTTGCCGATGATGATGTTTTCGTCGGCGACAAACGTCGAGCCTTTCGGCGGATAGACGATGATTCGTCCGCCACTCAAGCCTTTGCCGAAATAATCATTCGCGTCGCCTTCCAGTTCGAGAGTCATGCCGCGCGGCATGAACGCGCCGAAACTCTGGCCCGCGCTGCCGGTGAATTTGAGATGAATCGTCTCGTCCGGCAGGCCGTTCGGCCCGTGTTTCTTCGTGACTTCGCTGCCGACAATCGTGCCGACGACGCGATGGACGTTGCGGATCGGCAGCTCGGCCCTCACTTTTTCGCCGCATTCAATCGCCGGCTTGCAAATGGCCAGAAGCTTTGTCACGTCGAGCGATTTCTCGATGCCGTGATCCTGGTCAATCTGACGGTAGCGTCCGACTTCCGGCCCTGCTTCGGGCTGGTGCAAAATCGGCGTGAGATCCAAGCCCTTCGCCTTCCAATGCTCAATGGCCTTCCATGGCACGAGCTTGTCGGTGCGGCCAATCATTTCGTTCAGCGTGCGGAAGCCGAGTTGCGCCATGATCTCGCGCAATTCCTGGGCGACGAACCTCATGAAATTCACGACATGGTCGGGGTCGCCGGTGAAACGCTCGCGCAATTTCGGGTTCTGCGTGGCCACGCCGACCGGGCAGGTGTTCAAATGGCAGACGCGCATCATGATGCAACCCATCACCACGAGCGGCGCGGTGGCGAAACCAAATTCCTCCGCGCCAAGCAGCGCGGCCACGGCTACGTCGCGGCCCGTCTTCATCTGGCCGTCGGCTTCCACATAAATGCGGCTGCGGAGATTGTTCAGCACGAGCGTCTGGTGCGTTTCGGCCAGGCCAAGCTCCCACGGGCCGCCCGCGTGCTTGATGGACGAAAGCGGCGACGCGCCGGTGCCGCCGTCATGGCCGGAAATCAAAACCACATCGGCGTGCGCCTTCGCCACGCCGGCGGCGACGGTACCGACGCCGACCTCGGCGACCAGCTTCACGCTGACGCGCGCGTTGCGATTTGAATTTTTCAAATCGTGAATCAGCTCCGCCAAATCCTCGATGGAGTAAATGTCATGGTGCGGCGGCGGCGAAATGAGGCCGACGCCCGGCGTGGTGAACCGCGTCTTGGCGACCCACGGATAAACCTTCTTGCCCGGCAATTCTCCGCCCTCGCCCGGCTTCGCGCCCTGCGCCATTTTGATTTGCAGCTCCTTCGCGTTGACGAGGTAATGGCTCGTCACGCCGAACCGTCCCGACGCAACCTGCTTGATGGCGGAATTCTTTGAATCGCCGTTCGCCATCGGCAAGTAGCGCTCCGGATCCTCGCCACCTTCGCCGGTGTTGGATTTTCCGCCAAGCCGGTTCATGGCGATGGCGAGCGTCTCGTGCGCCTCCTGTGAAATTGAACCGTAGCTCATCGCTCCGGTCTTGAACCGCTTCACAATTTCATCCACCGATTCAACCTCATCAATGGGCAGCGGCTTTTCCGCCTTCTTGAAATCGAGCAGGCCGCGCAGCGTGCAGAGGTTCGCCGCCTGGTTGTTGACCAGATCGGCGTATTCCTTGAAAATTTTGTAGCTGCCGAGGCGGCAACTGATTTGCAGCTTGTGAATCGTCTGCGGGTTGAACAAATGAAATTCGCCGCCGTCGCGCCATTGATACTGGCCGCCGGTGTCGAGCACGCCGTTGACCGGGCGATTCGGGAACGCATGGCTGTGCCGCGAGCGTGCTTCCTTTGCAATCACGTCCAAGCCGACGCCTTGAATCCGCGACGGCGTCCAGGTGAAATACTTGTCCACGACCTCACTGTTAAGGCCGACTGCCTCGAAAATTTGCGCGCCGCGATAACTCTGGACGGTCGAGATGCCCATCTTGGCCATCGTCTTGACCACGCCCTTGATCGCGCCCTTGATGTATTTCTTGATGGCGGTCTTGTGGTCGAGGTTGACCAGCAGGCCTTCGCGGATCATGTCGTCGAGCGTCTCAAACGCGAGATAGGGATTGATGGCGCTGCATCCGTAGCCGATGAGCAGCGCAAAATGATGCACCTCGCGCGGCTCGCCGGATTCCAGCACGAGGCCGACCTTGCCGCGCGTGCCCTTGCGGATCAAATGATGATGCAAACCGGAAACCGCGAGCAACGCGGGAATCGGCGCGTGCTGCGCGTCCACGCCACGGTCGGAGAGAATCAGGATGTTCACGCCCGAAGCGATGGCGGCGGCGGCGGTGGAAAACAGTTTGTCCAGCGCGCCTTCCAGATTTTTAGTGGAACAGGCATCCTGCCTGTCACCTTGGCGGAGTTTGTCAGGCAAGATGCCTGACCCACTTTCCACATTGAACAAAATCGGAAGCGTCGCGGCCTTGAAGCCGGGGCGGTTGACCTGCCGGAGTTTTTCCAGTTGCCCGTTTGTGAGAATCGGATGCTCCAGCTTGATGAGCGCGCAGCTCTCCGGCCTGGGATTCAGCAGACCGCCGCGCGAACCGACCATCGTCTCGGTCGAGGTGATGATTTCCTCGCGGATCGGGTCAATCGGCGGGTTCGTGACCTGCGCGAAAAGCTGCTTGAAATAATTGTAAAGCAACTGCGGCTTGTTCGAGAGCACCGCCAGCGGCGTGTCCGTGCCCATCGAACCGAGCGGCTGCACGCCGTCGTTCGCCATCGGCCCCAGGATGAACCGCAAATCCTCGAACGTGTAGCCGAACGCCTGCTGCAACTGCAAAGTTTTCCGGCGCGTCGGCTCGGTCCGCTCCGTCGGCTCCGCCAGATTTTCCAGCAGCACATGATATTGATCAAGCCACTGCTGATACGGATGCGCCTTGGCAAATTTATTTTTTAATTCCTCATCCGCGACGATGCGGCCCAGTTCGGTGTCCACCAAAAACATCCGGCCCGGCTGCA
>CAYYWB010000174.1:0-5498 GCA_964475285.1 uncultured Bifidobacteriaceae bacterium
GCGCAGGACGATGCCGCTGAACGGATGAATCGAGGCGTCGCTGACGGTGACGCTGGCGTTGAGCGCGCCGCTGACGCGCGGAAGAATCACGGATTTCAGGAAGGAGGCGCTGGTCGCGACAAAACAGGCCGCGACGAGCAGCACCAGCAAAACCGCGGTTGACCACGCCAGCCAGCGGAGCCAGCGACGCCGCTGTTTCGGCGACGGTAAAGGAACAATCGTTTCAGACATAAATTTGTCACCCAAGTCAAACGGTCACGACACCTGATTCGGAACTTGCTGGAGCAAATCGGCAGCATCTGGATTATCCGTCATTTGTCCGCTGACCGCAATCTAATTCTCATTTGGTCGGAAAAGTCATCCGAGCCTAAAAGCGGGAAAGACAATGGCTTGAGTGGGAACTCTGATCGTAAACCGCAACTTGAACTTGTGCCAGATAACGCACTTGAAGCTCCGGCAGCCAGTCCCTTTTTAGTTCCTTGCTCATGTTCATTCACACCATTTGCCGGTGTCTTTTAATTTAAGTCAACTCGTCAGGAACTTGATTTCCACATCTTCGGTTGATTCCAAGATTAACGCAGGCAAATTGGCCGGGCATGTGCCTTTGGGCACGTCACATTTGGGTTACACACGCGGCGTTTGACGCGCAGTCGGGCTTTGTGCGGCGGGGAATCGCTTCAAAGATAAGGCTGTTGTTGCGTTCGCAAAAGCGACGCGGTTCGTCACCAAAGTGAGTGAGGCTGGCTGGATTCTGCAAGTGGGAAACGGCTGATTCTTCTAACCTTGTCCCGGAATGAGCAAGATAAAAATGTTGTTAGGACGGGTGATTTTGTTTTTGACGATTTGCGCCGGAGCCGGGATCGCGCGGGCGCAGGTGTTTAATTACAACTTTGGAGGTTACGGGACGGCTGGCGACGTGCTGGTTTGTTTTCGCTATGTCAACCCAAGTTCCCAGGCGTTGGGCAGCTATGAACTGGTGGTGGACTGCGGTTCGGTCGCCACGTTCACCAACATGACGGCCGGCCAGACCAAGGCCATCACCACTTTCTACAGTCCCTCGCTGCTGTCATACGTCGGCACGAACAATATTTATTGGTCCGCGCTGGCGTGTTACAGCTCTTCCGATGGCAGAAGCGCCGCCGTCTGGCTGACGCGTCCGCGTTCCGACCTGAATACTCAAACCACTCCCTGGCTCTGCAAGAACACCTCAACAGAGAATCAGCCGGGCGGCCAGATAGACACCATCGGAAACGACGCCATTGACATTTCGTTCATCAACAATACCCCCGCCCAGAGCGCCACCTATCTGGTGGAGCATCTGAACTCCTCAAGCTCTGATTTCTACTCCTACAGCACCCTGATGGGCGTCAACCAAGACCTTGCCGGCAGTTTTTGGGGTGATGCCAGCGGCAACAAGGTTCTGGAGCAGGGCACGCCGTCCAATTTCACCACGGCGGGCCAGTCCGTGCGCGCCGATTTTTACCAACTCCTGTCAACGAACATGATTGCGAACCCGACCAACAATCAAGCCGGCACGTATCTGGGTTATTTTGAACTTGCCACCAACGGCGTGATGACCTACACCGCCGGGCCGTCGCCGACGGTTCTCACCGCGCCGAGAATCGTTTCGTTCACGCACACGGGAAACACCAGCACGATTTACTTCACCACCGTCAGCGCCGGCAGCGGAACCTACAATTACACCCTGCGCGGGACGAACAGCACGGGATTGGGCGCGGCGACAACGAACTGGCCTGCCATCGGTTCGTCCATCGTGGGCAACGGCCTGACGAATTCGCTGTCCGAAACCACGGCCAGCAGTCCGCGCTTTTACACCATCACCGCGCAGTCACAGTAGGCGCTGAAAATTTCCGAAGTATAAAAACGAAATCACCAACCACTCCAAAAACAAAAAACAAATATGAAACCATACAAACTGGCAATCCTGACGGCGGCGGCCGGCTCGCTGTTGAGCCTGAACGCCATGGCGCAGGTATTCAATTACAACACCGGCGATCTGTTGCTGGGCTTCCGCACCGCCAGCGGAACGTCCGACCTGGTCGTGGACATCGGTTCCGCGTCCCTCTACACCGGCGCGACAGGCCCCATCACCGTTTCCGGCAACTATTACACCAGCGGCCAGTTGACGAGTGCCGGCCTGTCCCTGAACAACCTCACCTTTTCAGTGTTTGGCGATTCTCCGGCAGGCTCGCTTTGGGTGACCAGCCCGCTGGCGAATCCCAACGTCCCGGTCGCGCCGTTTGCGGCCCAAAATCTGGGGACGTTGAACTTTTCGAGCGCGCAGATGGAGAGCATTGCGTATGGCGCAACCTATACCAGCTACCTCAATGCGTCCGGGCCGAATAACACGGCTTCCGCCGTCGTGGTTCCCAGCAGCCTGAATCTGGGTGCTGAAGGCGCGCTTTCCTACACGACCGGCATCGGGCCAAACGGCAACTTCAACGGAGCCTTTGGCAGCAACAACAACATTGAGCAGAGCACGCCGGCTGATTTCACCACCGGTTCATACGTTGAGGGTGACAGGTCGGCTTTGTTCGAGATGGATCCCGGCGTCGCCGGCAGCTATGTCGGCTTCTTTGAACTGGACCCCAACGGCACGCTCACCTTCAATCCCGAACCGGTGCCCGAGCCGGCGACATTTGCGGTGTTCGGCATGGGACTGATCGGACTGGCCGGCTGGCGCAGAATCACCCGCAAAAGCTGAATCCTTGAACCTTTGCAAATCAAAATTCCAACAACCAACAAAAACCAAAAATCAATAAACCACAAAAATATGAAAAAAATCCTTACCATGGCAGTTCTAGGCGGACTGTTTGCCGCCAGCACCTTGCAAGCGCAGGTGAACATTTACATTGCCGGCTCAACCGCCTTCCGCGCCAATGTTTTCCGCGCCATCCAATACGCATATGACGGCCACGCTTCAACCACAATAATGCCCCCCAATGCCGGCACCGGCACGGGCACCTATACCGCGACGGGGACGATGACTTCCCTTTTTGGCGGCCAGACCGTGACGATTTATTGCAACTTCAACGGCTCGGTTCAAGGTCTGAATGACCTGAAGAACAACACCTCCCTCACCTTCACGAACGCTGGCGGCGGCGGGACGGTGAGCGCGGTGCCCACCATCACCTTCTCGGATGTGGACCAGAGTTCGACACTGGCCAGCGGCGTGCCCGTCACCGAGACCCACGTTGCCGTCCTGCCGTTCGTCTATTGCAGAAACTACTACTGCCCGACGACCGTGACCAACATCACGACCAAACAGTTGGGGTCGCTGTGGGCCAACGGCCTGCTGAAACTCTCGATGTTCACCGGCAACTCGGCTGATGACACGGCCAACATCTATGTCACCGGGCGCAACAAGGATTCCGGCACGCGCGTCACCGCCAGCGCCGACGCGCTTTACACCGGCGCGCACAAATACTGGGGCTTCAACAACGCCGCGCCCACCGTTTGGGCGCTCATGACTGATCTTTTGACCGGCGCCATCTATGGCACCGGATACAGCTCCGGCGGCAATGAAGCGACTGCCTTGACCAGCCAGAACGCTACCGTCAACAGCGTCGGCGTTGGTTGTGTCGGTTATCTGGGACTCAACGACGCCTTGACGGTTGCAGGCTCCAACACGGGAGGCGCGAATGCCAAGCCCAACGGCGGCGGCAATTGCTCCATCATCGCCTACGACGGCTTTATGCCGTTCAACAATTACACCATCAGCACCTCCGGTTCGCCGACACAGGTCCCGGCGTATCCCGACTTCACGCCCATCATCAAGGGCCAATACAGCTTCTGGAGCTATGAGTGCATCGAAATGCTGAACACGCACACCGCCGGGGACAACACCTATTCGTATTACACAAACATGGTGTCAGGACTTGACTACGACCTTTCCCAGGCGGAAGCCAATAACGGCACAAGCCAGACTTACGGACCAGTCACCGCCATCCGTCTCTCCGAAATGAAGGTCAGCCGCCCCTCGGTCGGCTACTATATTACCCCGAATTAATGCCAGCCTGAATTAAGAGCACCCAATGGCCGGCGCGGGTTGTCCTGCGCCGGCTTTCTGCCAAATAGGGAAACCGCGCGATGAAAATAAAAGCAAACCTGGCGGTGCTTGCCATCGGTTTCCTTTTGTCTGCCGGCGCGGCGCGGGCGGCCGGGCCGGACGCGGCAGCCAATCCTTACAGCGTCATTTATCAGCGGAGCGTCTTCGGTTTGGTTTCGCCGCCGCCGGCGGCGGACGCCGGTGCCGCCATTCCAACGCCGGACATTACCCTTAATGGCGTCATGAATATTTTTGGCCGCAAATATGCGCTGTTCAAATTGCCGGCGGGCAAGGGAAAAAATTATCTGCTCGGCGAGGGGCAGAGCGACGGGGAAATCGAATTGCTGTCCGTGGACGAGCGGGCTGGCGAAATCAAAATCATCAACCACGGCGTCGTCCAGACCGTCGCCCTGTCCAAACCGCCCGCGCCCTCAAACGCGCCCGCAGCCGCCGCGCCCGGCGTCGCGCCGGCGGTTGCGGCGGTTGACAATTCGCGGCAATTACCGGCGGCAGACATTTTGTTGCTGGCAACGGACAACAACGCCGCTCCCGCCGCCATGCCGACTGCCCCGGCGGGATACGCCGCCGCCGGTGGCGCGGGTGGCTCCGGCAATTCGCAGGGCGGTTCCTCCTCCGGCAACGGCACGCCGTCTGCCGGCGATTCCGGCTCCGGCGATTCAGATTCCGCCTCCAAGCCGGCGTGGGAGCCGTGGTGGGTCATCGGCAGCAAAAGCATGGAGGCCGCGCGCATCGCCACGGCCGACATGGTGAACAGCGGTCAGGCCGAGCCCTGGCCCCTCACGCCCTTCACGCCGCCGGGCACGCCCGCGAACCTGATCGGCCCCGACCAGTTGTATTTCGGCCACGGGACGTATCAGGGGGTGAATTCTGGAGTGAATCCAGGACTGAACTAATTATTATTCGCGCCTACACTTTCCGGCCGATGCGCCATCAAAATTGCAACCCTTCATCAGACTTCGGAGCAATTTTGTGGTCGCATTAGCGTTTATGAACACATTGCTCGTCAAGACAGTGCCGCCGGGAGATTTTGCAGAAATCAGCGTTCTGATGCAGGGCTGGGAAGTCAAATTTCAATTGCTCGTCAGTCAAGAGCGTCCCATCAAGTATGACATATATCCCCATCCAAACATTCCGCCGGAAATTCAAGACTGTCTCAACCGACACGGCTACAAGGACCTGATTTTGGAAAACGACCGCTGGCAGCACTTTTTGGTTCCAACCTCAAATTAGGACGTCCGATAGTTATGGCGCGCATCTCGCCGCCATGAATCCAGTTAACCGGCCTCACGGGCGCCTGGCATTCATCAGGTAAATGAGAAAGCCGACAATGGCTGCGACTATCAATCCCACAGTAATTATACTATTTCCAGTTAGGTATTGCACTATACTATTTTTGTGATTATAAGTG
>CAYYWB010000175.1:0-5442 GCA_964475285.1 uncultured Bifidobacteriaceae bacterium
ATAAGCCGTCCACACCGCCGCGAAACAGACAATCAGCACCAGCCAGTCAATTTTGCGGAACAGCGGCGGAAGTTTTGCGGGCGCGGGTGGCGGCGTTGTGGCCGCCGGTTTCTGCGGCGTCTTGCCGGGTGGTTGCGCCGTTTTTTTTGCGTTCGTCGGTTGTTGGATTTTCATTGTGTTCGCCAGTTCATCACTTCCTGAACTGCGGAAAGTCGCCAATGAAACCCGAACCGCTGCGGTTTGTCCAATCAAAAGTAAAGACGGACAAATTGTTCTGCTCGGACTGTCGGCTGGTCATGGACACCGCGTAGCTTTGGTTGCTCAACATCGCCATGATGGCTGGCTGCCGGTGGCCGCCGGCGGGGGCGGCGTTTTCGGAATTCAGCACCAGCAGCGTCAGCATCGCGCAGGCCGTGGTCGGCGTCAGCCAGCCCGCAACCCGGAGCATTCGCGGCACATTTACGGTGTCCGCCAGAAACAGCCGCCACTTAAGCGTCGCCGACGCCCGGCGCGGTCGCCAGGAACGCAGCCGGTTCTCCAGTGATTTCATCTCGTTCTCGTCCATAAACAGCTCCTTTTAATTCGCGTTTGATCTTTTGCAAACCGTAGCGGTAACGGCCCGCCGCCGTGTTCGGCGAAATGCCCAGCAGCCCGCCGATTTCCTCGAACGTGAACCGGTGCCAGATTTTCAGCACAATCGCCTCGCGCTGCTCCACCGGCAACGCGGCCAGACAATCCACCGCCGCCGTCTGCATGCACTGTTCGGTTTCATCCGAAGATTTTTCGAACCAATGGTGGCCGTCTGCAAACAGGTGGCCGTCTGCAAAGACTTCAAGTTCCCGCGTCAGCCGCCGCCACAGCGAGCGGCGATGATTCAGCGCGCGGTTCCGAAAACTGCGCACGCAATAATGCTCCGGCTCCAATGGGCGCAATGGGCGTTGCGGTGATTTCAACAGAATCAGAAACGTTTCCTGCAAAACGTCCTCCGCCTCGCCATGGGTCAGGCCCAGCGCGCGGCCATAAAGGATCAATTCCGCCGCCTTCGCCTTATAAAGTGTTTCCCAGTCAAAATTCATTTCAAAATGGTGGCCGTGCGCAATGGTGGCCGTCCGCAAGCACCGGTTTCATTGGATAGACACCGCAACCGGGGAATTTGTATAAACTATTTTGGCGTCGCCCGGTTTTGAACCGGGAAATGCCCGCTTTCCCATCTCCCAACTCCCGATATTCCAATGGATCCACCGCTTGGACGGGAATTAGGTCAAAGCCGTGAAATCGGATATGGCGCTTCACACAGCCTAATCCCAATCACCGAGCGAGTCTTGCGTGAAATTTTCCCGCATTTGCGTGAGATTCACGCAATTCTGAAGTTCCCAGTGATAAAATAGCCTTAAAATCGGCAAAAAAGCTGAAAAATTAGACTGGCACATTTTATGCGTTCTAATAGAGCAATCATGAAAACCAGACGTAATCTGGTTCAAGTCTGGCTGCTGTGTGCGGCGATGCTGCCCGCCGTCGTGCAGGCCCAATTTACCTTCACGACCAACAACGGCGCGATCACCATTACGGGTTACACCGGTTCCGGCGGTGAGGTGACAATTCCAAGCACGACCAATGGCTACCCGATCGCCAGCATCGCTAGTGCAGCGTTCTCTAATTGCACCAGCCTAACTAGCGTCACGATCCCCAACAGCGTCACCAACCTCGGGCTGTATGCATTCTATGATTGTATCAGACTGACCAATATCATGATCAGCACCAACGTCATCGGCATCGGGGATTTTGCTTTCTTTCAATGTTCCAGCCTGACCAACATCACGATTTCCAACAGTGTCACCAACATAGGAAGCTGGGCGTTCGAGTTATGCACCAGCTTGAGAAGCGTTACGATCCCCAACAGCGTTACCAGCATCGGGACTAATACTTTTTCTCAATGTTCCAGCTTGACCAACGTTACGATTCCCAACAGCGTCACCAACATAGGAAACGGTGCGTTCGAGTTGTGCAGCAGCCTGAGAAGCGTTGCGATTCCAAACAGCGTTACCAGCATCGGGGATTATACTTTTTATCAATGTTCCAGCCTGACCAACATCACGATTTCCAACAACGTCACCAACATAGGAAGCGGTGCGTTCGAGTCATGCACCAGCTTGAGAAGCGTTACGATCCCCAACAGCATTACCAGCATCAGGGACGAGACATTCTTGGGCTGTATCAAATTGACCAGCGTCACGGTCCCCAGTAGCGTTACCACCATCGGAGACGAGGCGTTCGACGAATGCTACGGCCTAACCAACGTCACGATGCCCAACAGCATTACCAGCATCGGATACGGGGCGTTCTTTTTATGCATCAGCCTGACCAACGTGACGATTCCCAACAGCGTCACCAACATAGGAAACGGTGCATTCGCTGAATGTAACAGCCTGACTGTAATAATGGTGGATACAAACAATCCCTTCTATAGCAGTTTTACCGGGGTCTTGTTTGACAAGAGCCAGACGACGCTCGTCCAATGTCCGGGGGGCAAAACCGGAAGCTACACTATCCCCAATAGCGTCACCAATATCGGGATTGAATCGTTTTTTTGCTGCTTTTTTTTGACCAACATCACGGTTCCCAACAGCGTCACCAGCATCGGGGAGGAGGCGTTCGGGAGCTGCACCGGGTTGGCCAACATGATAATTCCGAACAGTGTCACCGGTATTGGGTTCGGGGCTTTCGAATTCTGCACCGGGTTTACCAGCATCACAATTCCCAACAGCGTTACCAGCATTGGGGACGATGCGTTTGATGGGTGTAAATATCTGACACAATTCTATTTTCAAGGCAATGCTCCCGTTAATTGGACTGCTTTCTTAGATGACGGTGCGACCGCCTATTACCTGCCGGGCACCACAGGCTGGGATGTCTTTGCCGCCAATACCGGCCTTCCGACCGTGCTTTGGAATCCGCAGGCGCAGACAAGGGATGGAAGCTTTGGTGTGCAGGCAAATCAATTTGGGTTCAACATCACCGGCAGCAGCAATCTGGTCATCGTGGTGGAAGCCTGCACGAATTTTTCCAACCCCGTTTGGTTGCCGGTGTCCACCAACACGCTTAACACTTTCATCGGCACCAATGGCACATCCTATTTCAGCGATCCGCAGTGGACGAATTATCCCGGCCGCTTCTACCGCCTCCGCTCGCCATGACCGAGAGCGGCGGAGGGCCGTCGCACTGCAAGAGGCTGCGCGTGTCACAATGAGGCTTGAAATTCGCGAAGCGTCTTGGACTGCGCCAGCCTCTGGCTCTTTATCGGGAGTGAAAATCCGCGAGTTCACGCGCCGGACGCCACCACGAACAATTTCTGGCGCATCCGCTCCGTGCCCTGAAAACCAGTAGCAGCCAACGTGAGGAGGCTCATTCATTTCCCGACGGAAAGTTGGAGCCTCCTTACGTCGGCTGCTACGCAAACGTAACGCTCGCCGCAGCGGCGACTCGGCAAAGCGCCGCAAACTTTCTGAAATTGAAGAATGCGGCTTTCTGCCGAAAGCCGCTACGCTCCGTTTGCCACAGTTTCTATTTATACATCGGCGTCTGGCTTTTGGCGAACACCGTTGGTTTTGGGGTCGGTGCGCCGACGGCGTTGATCAGCAGGTTGTCGAAGCAGGCGGTGTTCCGGGTTTTGAAATCACCGGTAATCAGCCCGGCCATGCCGCGCGAATAGAGATTGTTCGTCACGGACAAAACCGGCGCGCCGTCCACGAAGCCGGTGATGACCGGGCCGGAGAGTTGCAGCTTCACATTGTGCCATTGATTTCCGGCGATGTTGGCGGCGGTTCCCGTGGCAAGCTGGGTGCCGGCGGCTTCATTTCTCGCCTGCGTGTTGGCGAACAAGGCGCAACTGCCGTCCACCGCGAGCCGCAGGTAATATCCCTTGGGCACGGTGCCGTAGCCGGTGCCGACGTTATTGACGCGGCCCATCACGCCCGCCCAGCCGCCGTCGTCCAGATAAATATCGGCGCTGACTTCGTAATCCTGCCAGTCACGGTCGCCGATGATGGTGTAAGGCGTCCATTCCGGCGCCCAGCTTTGAGGCGTCTGGCCGACGACCTGGCGCAGGCATTTCCCGGTTTTGTCCGGGCGGTCGGCGATTTCAAAGATGCTGGCGATGTCCGCCGTGTAATGCGGCAGATAGCCGAATTGTTTGGGCGTGGAGTATTCGTCAAAAGTTTCAAAATACGGGAACGGAAATTTCTGGTCGGCGGGGATGTTGTCGAACGAACCCTTTTGCTGGCCGGTGGTGGTGGAAATGGAATAGACGGCGTTGGTTTCCAGCGCGATGGTGAACGATCCGTTTTCGAGCGTGATGCCGGCCTGCTTTGCAAATTGTTCGGCGGCGTCGCTGCGCCACACGCAAAGTTTGCCGGTGGACAAACCGCCGCTGACATTGAAGGTGACATTCTGGACGGATTTCGCGCCCTTGGTTTCGAGAATGACGCTGTAATCCCTGCCCGGCGATTTGAGCGTGACGAACGTGCCGCCGCCGTCCAGGTTGCCGCAAGCGCCATTGAGATACGTCCAGCCGACCTTTGAGAATTGTCCGTAGTGCGCGTAGCCCCACAACACTTCGCGGGTGTGATAATTTCCGCTCCACGGCGAATTCGCGATCATGGCGGGCGGGTCTTCGGAATAGGATTCCATCGGATAGACGGAGCCGACGAGATACCAGTTCACGATTTTTGTGACGCCGCTGTGGATGAAATTCTGGTTGAACGCCTGCACGAGGCTGATTTCGCAGTCGAACCCTTTTTTATAAACGTGCTCCTCGCTGTTCCAAATCGGTTTGTCATACGCTTCGGCGAGCTTGACCACGTCCGGCGGCGTGGGTGCCGTGGCCATGGTGTGATTGCTCAAGATGGCCACCGCGTTGCGCAGCGCCACGTCATTGGTCATGTGCCGGACCCAGTCGAATTTTGTCCGGTCCCAATTGTCAAAGCCGTGGATTTTGACATTTTTCAAACCGTCGGCGTCGAGCGTGGCGCGGAATTTTTTCACGAAGTCCTCGTTGACGCCTTTTTCGTTGCGGCAGCCGATGGCGTCCAGATTCAGGCCGTAGGCCGATTTCAGCCCTTGAATCCATTTGGCGTAATAGTCGCACATGTCCTGCGACCAGAAATTGCCGTTGCCCACCCAGGCGGGACAACCCCAGGCGCAGGCGTCGAGTGTGAGATCGGGATTGCGTTTCTTGGCTTCGCGCATCAGCCACCATTCGTAACCGCGGCTGAAGTTGAGGTCGGTCGTGGTATGCATGTGGCTTGGCTCGGCGCCTTGCGTGGCGTTGCCGTCGCCGGGAACTTCGACCAGCAGCGCGCTCATCGAAGCGCCGAATTTGGGCTTGAAGAGCAAATCCAAAACCTGGCTGCGCTGCGGTTCGGGATAATCTTTCAGCAAAACCGA
>CAYYWB010000176.1:0-5440 GCA_964475285.1 uncultured Bifidobacteriaceae bacterium
CGGTCGCGTGCGATTCGTCAATGACCAGCAGGTAATCGTCCGGGAAAAAATCAATCACCGTCGCCGGTCGCGAGCCGGCAGGCCGGCCGGCGATGTGGCGGGAATAATTTTCGATGCCGGAACAGACGCCCATTTCCTCCATCATTTCCAAATCGTATTCCGTGCGCTGCTTGATTCGCTGGGCTTCGAGCAGCTTGCCGTGCTTCTCGAAATGCACGATGCGCTCGCGCAATTCCTCGCGGATGGCGAGGATGGCGCGCTTCATCTTGTCGCCGGTCGTGACGAATTGCTTGGCCGGGAAAATGGTCACGCCGTCGAGCGATTCGATTTTGTTTCCCGTCAACGGCTCGAAGCGCGTGAGCCGCTCGATTTCGTCGCCGAAGAACTCCACGCGCAGGCCGTCCTCGCGACCGGCGGGACGAACTTCAATCGTGTCGCCGCGCACGCGAAAGTTGCCGCGCTCAAACGTGATGTCGTTGCGTTCGTATTGCAAATCCACGAGGCGCGTGAGGAATTGCTGCCGGGAAATTTCCTGCCCAATGCGGATGGGAATCACGAGCGCCTCGTAATCCTCCTTGCTGCCGATGCCGTAAATGCACGAGACGCTGGCGACCACAATCACGTCGCGCCGCGTGAACAGGCTGCTCATCGTCGAGAGCCGCAGCCGCTCGATTTCGTCGTTCCGGCTGGAATCCTTCTCGATGAACGTGTCGGTGCGCGGGATGTAGGCTTCCGGCTGGTAATAGTCGAAATAGCTGACGAAGTATTCGACGGCGTTGTTCGGGAAAAAACTTTTGAATTCGGCGTAAAGCTGCGCGGCGAGAGTCTTGTTGTGCGAAATGACGAGCGTCGGTTTGTCCACGTTCCGGATGACGTTCGCGACGGTAAAAGTTTTTCCCGAACCGGTGACGCCGAGCAGCGTCTGATGCTTCGCGCCGGACAAAATGCCTTCCGTCAGCTTCGCAATCGCCTGCGGCTGGTCGCCGGCGGGCTGGTAACTGGAAACAAGCTCGAACATGCAAAAACGAAGATAGGAGCGCAATCCCGCAGAGTCAATGAAGCGCCAGCCGGCCAGGTCGGAGCTTCCATTTGTTGGCAAGTCCGGTTACACTGTTTTCCGTGAAACCCAATTCCTGGCGTCACGGGGTCACGCGCTACCAATGGCTGGTGCTCTTCGTCGCGTGGCTGGGCTGGGTGTTCGATTCCATGGACTCCACGATTTACGCGCTGGTCCTGCAACCGGCGCTGCACGACCTCCTGCCCGCGTCCGGCGGCGGACCCGCGACCGCCGAGGTCATCGGCTGGTATGGCGGAATCATTTTCTCGATTTTTCTGATCGGCTGGGCAATTGGCGGGGTGCTGTTCGGTGTTCTGGCGGATTATCTGGGGCGGACCCGGGCGTTGGTGTTCACAATCCTGATTTACGCCGTGTTCACCGGCCTGGCCGCGCTGTCGCAGAATTGGTGGGAACTGGCGCTGTTCCGTTTTATCACGGCGCTGGGCATCGGCGGCGAATGGGCGGCGGGCGCGGCGCTGGTGGCGGAGGTGTGGCCGGAAGACAAGCGCACCAAGGCGGCGGGACTGCTGCAATCGGCATGGGCGGCGGGATTTATTGTGGCGGCGATTCTCACCCTGCTCCTGCGCAACTGTAGCTGGCGGCTCATTTTTGTGGTCGGTGTTGTGCCGGCGCTGGTCGCGTTCCTCATCCGGTTGTGGGTCAGGGAACCGGAACGATGGGTCAAGGCCCGCGCCGAGGAGCGGCAGGCCGGCGGCGCGCATCCGTTGAAACTGGCGGAACTGTTTTCGCCGGGACTGCTGCGCGCCACGCTGGTCGGCTCCGGGCTGGCGTTCGTGGCCGTGTTCGGTTTGTGGGGCGCGACGAACTGGACGCCCACGCTCGTCCGCGCGCTGCCGGATTTGAAAGGCATGAGCGCATCCGAACTCACAAGCCGCGTCAGCTACGCCACCATGCTGTTGAATGCCGGGGCGCTGGCGGGTTACCTGATTTTTGCCCCGCTGGCGGATCGCGTGGGCCGGCGGCGGGTCTTTGCCCTGATGTGCGTGGGCAGCCTGGTGATGCTGCCCGTCACGTTCCTGACGCCGCGAACCTACGCGCAGGTGCTGCTGCTGCTGCCGCTGCTGGGATTTTTCAACAACGGCATTTTCAGCGGCTTTCCGATTTACCTGCCGGAATTGTATCCCACGCGGCTTCGCGCGACCGGCGCCGGATTCTGCTTCAACATCGGCCGGGTGCTGGCGGCCAGCGGGCCGTTTGTGACCGGTTATCTGGTCGTCGCGCTGGGCAGTTTTGGCCTCGCCGCCAGCACCGTGGCCCTGATTTATCTCGTCGGACTGCTGATTCTGCCGTTCGCTCCGGAAACCAAAGGCCGGCCGCTCCCGCCGTGAGCCGGCAAATCGGCGGCGGATTTATCGCGGATTTCTTCGGGATTGAAATGCCGGCGGATTTCCGCGAGCATCGTCCAAACCAAACATGAAAACACTTTTCGCATCCGCAATTTTATTTGCGTCGCTCATTCTGGCCCGCGCCGAAATGCAAACCGCCATTCCGCTCTGGCCCGACGGCGCGCCCGGCGCGCTCGGCACAAAGACCAACGACATCCCGACGATCACGCCGTATCTGCCTGACGGCACAAATGCCACCGGCTTGCCGCGCCAAAGCGATGCGACGGCGGGAGCGGCGCTGGTGATTTGTCCCGGCGGCGGCTATCAGCATCTCTCGCCGCGCGAGGGAAATGATTACGCGCTCTGGCTCAATCAGCATGGCATCACCTGTTTCGTGTTGAAATACCGGATCGGCGCGGACGGCTACCGGCATCCGGCGGAGTTGCAGGACGCGGCGCGGGCGGTGCGGACGGTTCGCGCGCGGGCGGATGAATTCAAAATTGATCCGAAGCGCATCGGCATCATGGGCTCGTCGGCGGGCGGCCATGTGGCTTCGATGTTGATGACGCATTTTGATTCCGGCGACACCAATTCCGCCGACGCGATCGAGCGGCAAAGTTCGCGCCCGGACATCGGCATCCTTTGTTATCCGGTCATCACGATGGGCGAGTTCGCGCATCCGGGCTCGAAAGGTTATTTGCTCGGCAGAAATCCTCCGCCGGAACTGGTGCAGGAAACCTCCAGCGAATTGCACGTGGACGCCAGCACGCCGCCGTGCTTCATCTGGTGCACATCCGAAGACCGGACCGTGCCGCCGGAAAACACGCTGATGTTTGCCGGGGCGCTGCGGAAAAATCACGTGCCGTTCGATTTGCACATCTACCAAAAAGGCGGGCACGGCATGGGCCTGGGCATGGGCATCCGGACGCCGCCGTTCGTGAACCTGCATCCGTGGACGGAGGATTGTCTGTTCTGGCTGAAGGCGCAGGGCTGGGTGAAGTGAATGGAAATTGATTTGCCATCCGTTTTTTGCTATGCTGGCAGGGCTTAATTGATGTCCCTGAATTTACAACTCGACGGCGAAGCATGGAATGTTGTGCTGGCGGATCTGTCGCGCGCGCTCGGCAAAAAAGGTTCGCCCGTGCGGCTCTGTCTTATCGGTTCGGCGGCGTGTCTGTTAGGCGGCATGGAAGGGCGGACTTCCGCCGATTTGGACATCTGGAAACCGGCGAGCGATTACGACCGAGGCGAATTGAAAGCCGCCGCGGAGAAAATCGGGCTGCTCTTTGACCCAAAGCAAACGCTCGAACCTGACCGTCCCTATCTGCAACTGGTCGAACCCGGCCTGACGCAAATTGGACATTTTGAGCCGGTGCTCGTTGAGCGCATCGGCCGGCTGCATATTTTCCGTCCGCCGGTGGAAAATTTGATCGCCGCCAAGCTGATCCGCGCGGAGCCGAAAGACCTCGGCGACATCCGGTTTCTCGTGAGCCGGCATCGTCCCGATTTGCGGCGCGTGCGGAAAATCGTGGCCGCGTTTGAGCCGCGCGCCCGCGAACGCGCCAAGGAAAACCTTGTTTATCTTGAAGTGTTGGAAACCTGAACCATGAACGCCCGCGAAGAAGAACTCACCGCCCGCGCGCTGCTGGCCGACCAGTCGCAGATTGACGTTTATCTGCGGCAAAAGCGCTGGGGCGAACTCGCCGCGCTGGTGCGTTTTGCGCGCCGCGCCGCGCCCGCGCAGCTCGCGCAGACCGACCCCGCGCTTTACCGCCAGTTGCGCGAGCAAATCACGCGGTTCTTTCTGCGCGGCGGCGACACCTTTTCGCTCAAGAAACTGGAAGCGCTGGCGCGCAATTGAAATTTTTTCTCGACAAACGGGGCTGGCGCGAAATAGCGTCTGACTTATGGGAAAAATCAGGCTGCAAATTTGTTTGGCATTTTTAGCGGGTGTTGGAATTGTTAATTCCATGCCAGCCAGCGAGACCAATCATCTGACCAGAGTTGATGAACTGATTGTTGACGGTGCGCTTCATTTCAGCGACGGTGAATTTGATAAGGCAATCGCCGACTTCACCGCAGCTATTCAATTCGACCCCAAAAATGCCTTTGCCATTTTTGATCGTGCAATTGCCTACCGTGCAAAAGGTGAATTTGAAAAATCAATAGGAGACTTGAACAAATACATACAGCTCAATCCGACAAATGATTTGGCATTTAAAAATCGGGCATCTGTCTATGCTGCCATCGGTGAAGTTGACAAGGCGATTACCGATTGGAGCGAAGGCCTCCGTCTCAATCCTAACGACGCCACGGCATTGGCATTGCGCGGTTTTTGTTATGACAAAAAGGGGCGATTTGACGAAGCTGAACAAGATTATCATCGAGCAATTCAAATTGATCCAATAAATCCAAGCGCTTGGAATAATCTCGGGTGGTTGCGTGCCACTTGTCCGATTGCTTCAATGAGAAATGGCAAAGAAGCCGTCGAAGCGGCCACAAAAGCTTGTAATTTCTCGAGTTGGACGAATTGGACACGTGTGGACACATTAGCGGCGGCCTTTGCTGAAGCAGATGATTTCCAACAAGCGATTAAGTATCAGAAACAGGCTTTGGATATGACTGCGGCAGGTGACAAGGAGCGCAAGGCAATGCAGGACCGGCTCGCGTTGTATGAGCAGCAACAGCCTTATCGAGAAATTCACAAGCCGTGAAGTCGTAATTCCCTCTTGCCAATCTCCGCATTTCCGCTATTTTCCACCTTGCCTGAACGCCGCGTGTGCGGATCCGCTTCCGTAATAGCTTTGGAGGCGGCTTGGACGTCGCAGGAAACTGCGGCGGGACAAGTGTTCATTGAGGCTGAGAAAAAACAGTCAACCAACAACCTAACCTTTAACCTCCGTTGCCACGGCAGCGCTTGCCCCGGCGAAGCGCTGGCGAAGACGGGTTGGTAGTTAGGCAATGGAGCCTTCAGCCCGGTCATTTTGGAGTGCGCGGACATGTCCGCGCTTTCAAAGCGGCGACATGTCGCCGCAGT
>CAYYWB010000177.1:0-5439 GCA_964475285.1 uncultured Bifidobacteriaceae bacterium
CCGCATATTCGTTGATGCGCGCATCATGGGTGACGATCATAATGCAGCGCTTTTCATTCAAAATATTCTCTTTGACGAAGGCGATAATCATTCTCCCGGTGTCACCATCCAGCGAAGCGGTCGGCTCGTCGAGAATCAAAATTTCCGGCTGGCTGATGATCGCACGCGCGATCGCCACGCGCTGTTGCTCGCCGCCCGAGAGCTTCACGGGCAAAATCCCGTCCCGGTCTTTCAAACCAACTATCTCAAGGTATCGAGCAGCTTCGGTGATGGATTCATTCCAGTTGCGCTGTTTCAGGATCAGTGGGATGGCAACATTCTCGGCCGTCGTCAGCCGTGGAAACAGATGGTAATCCTGAAAAACGAAACCAATAGTGTTCAGACGGAAATCAGCCAACTGGTCGTTGTTCAACGTCCAGATATCGTCCCCTTTGACTTTGACGTTGCCGGCATTGGGACGCAGGATGCCGGAAATCATGCTTAACATCGTGGTCTTGCCGCTGCCGGAAGGGCCGACGATGAACAGCATCTCGCCAAAATGCGCGACCAGCGTGACACTATTTACGGCCGTTTTCCTGGTTTCCCCTTCACCAAACCACTTGGTCAGACCAGTGGCGACGATTGCCTCATTGGCAACTGATTTTACCGTGTCGGCATTCATGGGTATAAAGCGATGGACATACGATCTTTAAGTATTGCATGAACACTTCGCGAATGACCCACACATCCGAGCAGCGTTCTTGCAGGCTTTATTGCGCCAGAGTCCAAGATCCATCCGGATCGTAACACGTCATGGCCTTGGCGTTTTTCGCAGTCTTGGATCCGAGGTTCTTTTGATAGACCTTGCCTTGTTGATTAACGACGAAGGTCATCACACCCGTGTTACCCCATTCGGACGGCCAGGCTACGATGGCAAATCCAGCAATCATCCGACCATTGATGAGGTAGTTATACTTTCCGCCCGGCGCGTGTTTCCCCTGGCGGGTCAGGATTTTGAAATAATAGCCGTGATACGGCGCCTGCTCGTCGTTAAGCATCGTGGCTGTGCGGTGATAACCTTCCACGCGCGCCTGCGCGATGAGCGGTCCCAACGGGCTTAACTCCCCGCCCGAGTTCGTCGGCCAGAAAAGGCCGTCGTGTGTGCCGGGTGTGCTGCGGAGGAACTGCGCATAGGCGAGCACCCCGTCCCCCAGGCGATCCTCACTGGCATATTCGCGCTGCGCCTGCACATACGCGTCGCAGACATTGATCGTGCCCATTTCGTCCCGGCCGACGCGGCGGGCTAGAATCTCGTTTTTGCCGGCGGCGGTATCGAAGTGCCATTGCGCGCCTTGTTTGATCAACGGAATGGGAAAAGGCCAGCCATCCGCGTCCAATTCCAGCGTGGCATTGGATTCGGAATTGTTGATCAATTGCGTTTTCCCCGTCAGCCGTTCCACAAACATTTTGAATTCTTCTGTGGCTTGGACGACATCAGGCGAAATCAAATCACGGCAGGCTGGACCGAAAATTAGTTGAAACGCATTGGTGTCCTGATTCCGGGCTGCCGTCACCAGAGCAATGACGGCGTCATTCGGTGAATTGAAAGCCTGCTCCTCTGCCGCAGAGACATAATGTGGTAGTGCCAATCCCAGTCCAAACACCACCAACGGAGCCTGGCGCCAAAAGGAAAGTAAGTTCGATTTCATTGGTAATATATTTTTGAAAATCATGGAAATAAAAATTAACGCCTGCCGCCACCAACGGAGCCATCTCCGCCAACATGACCGCCGTCAGAGGGAACTGGCCGCGACGCCGGTGCGGAACGGGGGACAGCCTGCATACTTTGTTGGCCGCGATTGCTATAGCTTTTCGTCTCATGTGAACTTTGTATGCCAATGAACGCACCATTCGATTCCGGCTTGCTGACGGGTGTGGCACGCTCAACTGGACTCGGCGCTGAACGGGAAACGCTCGCCGGGCGTTCAGCTAGCTGCGCCACCGGGCGGGCGAGTTCTTGCCGGATGGCCGCCGGAGTTGGCGCGCGCGAAATCGCGTTCCCGCCATAACCCCGGTCGCCACGGTTGGCTGCGACCGCGCCGGGATGATTGTTCGCGCGCCAGACACCCGCATGACTTATGTCCCGCTGACGGGATGATTCGCGCCACCAGTTGGCGGGACGCGAGTAGCCGTTACCCCAGAAAATGAGATTGCCGTTTCCCCAATCGCAATCGTAGTCCAGCCACGCACCGATCGGCCAGCCGATGCCAAAGGTGATGAAAGGCGAACCAAAAGGCGCATCATAATAAACCTGATCCGGTTGATAGACCGGCACATAAATCACCTGGGGATCCGCCGGAACAATTTCGATGTCGCTGCCGTCGGTAATCACCTGTTGTTGCGGGGAGGATTGCAAGTTACCGAGCTTGGAGGCCGTCGCGCGCAGGTGTTGGATGGAGGCCATCACATCCGGTTGTTGATTGAGAAAAGCCTGTCCCAGTTCCGTCGTCCAATTCAAGTTGTCATCCATCCATTTCAACACCGCCGGGTAGCGGGCCATGGCCTGGACGCTGGCGTCCCAGGGCTGCTGCGCAATCTGGTTGGGGTCACCGCCGCCAACAATATAACGATCTGCCAGCACGATTTGAGTGGGCAAAGTGGAAGCCGGCAAAATTTCGGCAATCAACGGGTCGGGATACAGTGCAATCTGGCCCAGCAACTGGTCCAGTTGCGCGGCAGGCAGCGGTTGATAGGCCGGCATCGGCGGTGGAACCGCAGCTTGCGCCCTCACCGACAGAGCCGCGCCAGTGGACAGGCAAATCAAAACAAAAACTTTAAGCAATAATTTCATCGCGATATTAGTGTCAGAACCGGCCATTATTTCTCAGAACACGTTGACTATAAGTCGAAATCTCATTCGCCGGTATGGGGTGTTCACCCCATGGAAAATTCAGGAATGCCTGGCTTTGCCAAACGCCCGGTGATACCGAAATCGCCCGCAACGACGAGGAGTGTGCTGATTGACCGCGTCAACCCAACTTCACCACCATTTTACCAATATTCTTCCCGGCGAAGAGGCCGATGAACGCGCCCACCGCCTGCTCAATTGCTTCCACGACCGTTTCCTTGTTCTTCAGTTTGCCGGTTCGGAGATAGCAGCCCACTTCCTTTTCAAATTCACCCTGACGATCCAGCCAGTCGCGAACAATGAATCCTTTCATCGTCAGCCGTTTGGTAATCATGTTGAAGAGATTGTTGGGACCGGGCCGCGGCTTTTCCTCGTTGTAACCGGAGATGCCGCCACAGGCGATGATCCGGCCCTGAACCTTCAAAACCGAGAGCGCCGCCTCCAGCGTTTCGCCTCCGACGTTGTCGAAATAAACATCAATCCCGTCTGGCGCCTCCAGAGTCAGTTGTTCGAGCACCGGGGCAGTCTTGTAATCGAAGGCGATGTCAAAGCCGCATTCTTCTCGCAGAAACCTGATCTTCTCCATGGACCCGGCGGAGCCAATGACTTTGCAGCCGCGCAATTTCGCCAGTTGCCCGGCCACACTCCCCACAGCGCCGGCGGCTCCCGAGATAAAAACGACATCGCCGGCTTTGACCTCCACCAGATTCAACCCGACCCACGCGGTCATGCCCGTCATGCCAAGCGCGCCGAGATAAACCGAGAGCGACTGAATTTCACGGCTGACCGGATGCAAATCTTTCGGCGATGCAATGAAGTATTCCCGCCAGCCGAAATTGGAAGTGACGGCATCGCCCGGCTTGAATTCCCCGGCGCGGGACTCGATGACCTCGCCGACCGCGCCGCCTTCAAGCGGTTGGCCCAACGCGAACGGCGGAACACACGATTTTCCCTCGTTCATGCGACCCCGCATATACGGGTCCACCGACATGAAGAGATTGCGAACGAGCACCTGCTGGCCCTGCAACGGCCCCAGATCAGTCTGTCCCGAGGCAAAGTTGTCCGCAGTTGGAATCCCTGTGGGGCGGGAAGCCAGACGTATCTCACGACTTGTAATGTTTGGCATAATTACACTTGGCAATCCCGGGACTTTCGTCGCGAGGCTTTCATTGCCTGGACATTGGCCGTCGAATCAAGGCTGCGCAAAAAAGGAGGACCCCCAAGCAAGCCAGAAAGAGCAGGTAGAGCAATGCACGCATAGTCACAGGTTTCCGGTGGCTTGGCGCGCTTGATCATGTTCCGCACCGGCGATCCCTTCGTCCACCAGTCTTTCATTATCGCTTCGCCCTTCGTTGTCCTCATCGGCGCTGGGCGCCGCCGGCACTTTGTGTCCGGTCGAGCCGGGCACTGGATCCCAGCGTTCGGATTCGGGCGCGGATTCTAGGGCCGCCTCGTTTGCGTCCGTGCCCGGATCATCCGTCAGTTCGCGTTTGGCTTGTTCCCGATCCGATTTCGACACCTCCCGCGCGGTTCGGCCGTTGATGGCGGCCAGTTCAATCGCGCGCTCCCGCACCATTTTGCGGGTGACGGTGCCGAGGCCGGCGGAATTTTCCGTCAAGACGCCATCTTTCAGTAGATTTGTTTTCATGGGACAAAAAATCAAAGCCCGTGTGAAAATGTTTGTGCGTTATGCGAAGTTTTCATTTCACGCGTGCCGCGATCCTCCCGCGTATCGCGGGATTTGGAAAAAATGTTGTCCCGTTTTTCGGGTTTCGGATTTGCGGCTTCAGGATTCGGTCGCAGCCGGTGAAGCGTTTGCGGGAAAACCGGCGTTTGCGCCATGGCGGCGAGTTTGAATTTGGAAGCTCTCATAAATTTATTTCGCGGCTTGGGAATGGGCCTCGACGAACCAAAGCCATTGATCCGTCCCGCGCGAAATCTCGGTGAACAGATCCGCCGTGTCGGCGTCGTCCAGGGCGTTCGCCTCATCAATCGTGGAGCGGGCTTCTTTTCCGAAGATGGACAGCGCGCGGGCCACGCCCTCGACATGCGCCATGCCGTCCGCAATCTCCAGCGGGTATTCGGGCAGCCGCGTGCGCGACGCGGCCAGGCGCACCGTCCCTTCGGCAATGCCGCCAAGTTGCACGATCCGCTCGGCAATCTTGTCCACATAGGACTCCACTGCCCCTGCAACCTTGTCGAACAGTTCGTGCAGGCCGATGAAGCCCGGCCCCTTCACGTTCCAATGCGCCTGCTTCATCTGCATTTGCAGATCCACGGCGTCCGCCAGCCGCCGGTTCAGCAGCGCGTTCAATTCCGTCCGGCGCTGCTTGGAGATGTCGTTTTCGGTCTCATACATTTTGGGTGCTTCCGCGGAGGTGCTTTTCAAAGTTTTCATATAAATATAATTGTAGCTTTCGGTTTTTGTTTGTGGTCTGGGAAAATATTTTACGTCTGGCGGTGACATCCATGAACCCGGGTGAGGTTGCGTTCCGCAATCAATTCCGCCTCGGCCTTCAGCCAATGCTGCACGTCGTGACCGGGCAGCGAAC
>CAYYWB010000178.1:0-5428 GCA_964475285.1 uncultured Bifidobacteriaceae bacterium
AAACAGCCGCCATCCGCTGGTGGTTTATTACAAGTATCAAACCAAATATCCGCACGCCGGCGCCGGCCAGCGCGTCCAATTTTAATTTAATTCAACTCGCATGAAGTATTTTGACGAAATGTGCCGCGCGATGGAGTTTCTCGGTCGCGACCCGCGCACGATTTTTCTCGGCCAAGCCGTGGCCTGTCCCGGCACGGCTATGAGCAACACGCTCAAAAAAGTTTCCCGCGACAAGCTGCTGGAAATGCCCGTTACCGAGGAAATGCAGATGGGCATCTCCAACGGACTTGCGCTCGGCGGCCATGTGCCGGTGAGCATTTATCCGCGCTGGAATTTCCTCCTGCTGGCCGTCAACCAAGTCGTGAATCACCTGGACAAGCTGCCGATCATTTCCAACGGCGGCTACCAGCCCAAGGTCATCATCCGCACCGGCATCGGCTCCGAGCGCCCGCTGCACCCGCAATTTCAGCACGTCGGCGATTTCACGGAGGCGTTCCGCCTGATGTGCAAGACGATTGAAGTCATCCGCCTCGACGAGCCGGAGCAGATTTTCCCGGCCTACAAAAAAGCCCTAGAGCGCGAGGACGGATGCAGCACCATCATTGTCGAATATGGCGATTACTACAACGAAAAGTAAGGCCGCAGCCGAATTGCGCGACTGGCCGCTGATGGAAAACAACATCGCGCGCGCAGACCTCGACGCGGTGATAAAATTCCTGCAACAGGACGATCCAATTCTCACGCAGTCCAAAAATGTCGCCGCGTTCGAGCAGGAATGGTCCGACTGGCTCGGCGTGAAGCACAGCGTCTTCGTCAACTCCGGCTCGTCCGCCAACCAAATCACGATGGCGGCGATTCGCGAACGGTTCGGCGGCGGAGAAATCATCGTGCCGACACTGACATGGATTTCCGATGTCGCGTCGGTTCTGCAAAACAACTTCGACCCGGTGTTCGTGGACATCAACCCGCGCACGCTTGGCATGGACACGAGGCAGGTTGTCAAAAAAATCTCCAAAAAGACGCGCGCCGTTTTCCTGACGCATATTCTCGGCTACAACGCACTCGACAGTTATCTGCTGGCGGAATTGAAGAAACGCAACATTCCGCTCATCGAGGACGTTTGCGAATCGCACGGCGCGACGTTCAAGGGGCAGAAACTCGGCTCGTTCGGGTTCGCCTCGAACTTTTCGTTCTATTACGCGCACCACATGAGCACCATCGAGGGCGGCATGGTTTGCACGGACGACCCGGATTTTTACGAGAAGCTCCGGATGTTCCGCTCGCATGGCATGGTGCGCGAAAGCAAATCCGACGCGCTGAAGAACCGCTACAAAACCGAGTGGCCGGATTTGAACCCCGATTTCATCTTTGCGTTTCCGGCCTACAACGTCCGCAGCACCGAAATCAACGCCGTCATGGGCCGCTCGCAACTAAAGCGGCTCGACGCGCGGAACAAAATCCGCACGCGCAACCTGAATTGTTTCCTCGACGGTCTTGACCCGAAGCGTTTCTTCACCGACTTCGAGCGCGAAGGCAGTTGCAATTACGCCTTCACCCTGGTTTTGCGTGAACCGGACCAGAAACTTTGGGATCGCATCGAAAAGACATTGCGCGAGCGAAAGATTGAATTCCGCCGCGGCACATCCGGCGGCGGCAACCAGTTGCGGCAGCCGTTCATGCGCAAGCTGATGCCGGAAGAATACAAAAAATATCCGAAGGTCAACCACGTCCATTTCTTCGGCGCTTACATCGGCAATTATCCCGAACTCAAAACCGCCCGCATCGAGTCGCTCTGCAAGCTGCTGAATTCGATTTAGGAAATCGCAAAATGAACGTCTTGGTCACAGGCGGAACCGGATTCGTCGGAAATCATTTTCAGAAGGAGCTGGCCCGGCGCGGCATTCCCTTTTTCGCGTTTGGCCGGCATGAATTCGCCGACGCATGAACGCTCCGCAGATTCATCCCGGCGAAATCTGCCTCATCATGGCCACGCGCGGGCGGCCTGAAATGCTCGCGGAAGTGTTTGTCGCGCTCAAGACCCACACCGCGAAAAAGGAAAAAGTTTCGCTCTGGCTTTATGTGGACGAGGACGATTCCGGCACGCGCAAGGCAATTGATGACGGGCGGCTGAGCGACGCGGGCGTGCAATTACACTGGCACATCGGCGGGCAGACCTCCGGCCTCGGCGAGATGCAGTCCATTCTGTGGCAGGCCTCCGGCCGCACGGCGGAAATCTACATGGTACTCGGCGACGATGTCCGCTTCGACACGCCGGGCTGGGACAATGTGCTCCGCGAAGTCGCGGCGAAATTTCCCGACGGCATTTTTCTCGCCAGTCCGCACGACCCGATGACGGCGGACACCTGCACTTACCCGGTTTTCGGCTGGCGCTGGCTGGAAACGCTCCAGCAGCTTTTCTGCGGGCATTTTCCGTTTTGGTATGACGACCGCTGGGTCCATCAAATCGGCGAGATGGCCGGGCGCTATGCGTGGCTGCCGATTGTCATGCTGCCGGTTCGCGGCAAGGGCCGCACACGCCGGATGCGCGATGTGCCGTTTTGGGCGCGCTTTTTCCAGCTCGCGCTGGAGGAACGCAAGATTTCCGCCAAAAAACTCATTGATGCCATGAACCTCGATCCTGAAAAAAAAGATGCCGCGCTGAAAAATCTGGAACAGCGCGCCGCCGAACTGGAGAAACAGCAGGACAAATTCTCTGACCTTTACGCCGTGTTCCAGGAGGAGCGGTTCACGCTGCACACGCCGGAGGAACGCCGCGCCTTCAATCCGGCCTATTTTGAAAAGGAAGCCGCCGCCGTCGCGCGGCTTCTGGAATTCGCGCAGCAGCGCATCGCCGAAAAAAAATACGAGGAGGCGCTGAAATTTCTCGACGGAACACTGATGTCGAATCTCCGTGTCCGCCAGGCGCAGGATATGAAGGTGGAATGTCTCCGCGCACTGGGCCGCAATGCCGAGGCCGACAAGCTGGCCGGTGAAACGCTCGCCGCCTGGCCGGAGATGAATTTGTGGCGGCGGCTTTTCCGCTTCCTCGGCATGGTCGCCAGCGACGGCAAGGCAATGATTGTCGGCTTTCTTTCAAAGGGCGGCAAAAAGAAGGTTAAATGAATTACGACGCGGTCATTGTTGGCGGCGGCATAGTCGGGCTGGCCACGGCCTGGCGTTTGCTTGAGGCATGGCCGCAAACGAAATTGCTGCTGATCGAAAAGGAATCCAAACTCGCCGCGCACCAAACCGGCAATAACAGCGGAGTGCTGCACTCCGGCCTTTATTACAAACCCGGTTCCGAAAAGGCGAAGTTGAGCGTCGGCGGGCTGCGCGAAATGATCGCGTTTTGCCGCGAACACGGCATCGCCCACGAACAATGCGGTAAAATTGTCATCGCCACCACCGAGAACGAATTGCCGCGACTCGACAATCTCTGGGAACGCGGCAACGCAAACGGACTTCAAGGTTTGCGCAAGCTCACGCCGGAGCAAATCAAGGAAATTGAGCCGCACGCCGTCGGCATCGCCGCGATTCACGTCCCGCAGGAAGGCATCGTGGATTATCCGGGCGTGTGCGAAAAGCTTGGCGAGCTTATCCGTAAATCCGGCGGCGAAATCAAACTCAACGCGCGGGTCTTGAAAATGGTTCCGGCCGGCGGCGGACAAGTCGTCGAGACTTCCGCCGGAACTTTTCGCGCGAAAGTTGTCATCACCTGCGGCGGACTTCACGCGGACCGGCTAGTGAAGGCGTCGGGACAAAAAGCGTCCGCCAAAATCATCCCGTTCCGAGGCGAGTATTTTCAAATCAAAAAGGGACGGCAATTTCTCGTCCGCAATCTGATTTATCCCGTGCCCGATCCGAAATTTCCGTTTCTCGGCGTCCATTTCACGCGGCTCGTTCACGGCGGCATCGAGGCCGGGCCGAACGCCGTGCTCGCCTTCGCGCGCGAAGGTTACAAATGGTCGAATGTCAATTTGCGCGATCTGGCGGAAACGCTTTGCTTTCCCGGCTTGTGGAAATTTCTGGCGAAGTATCCGAGCATGTGCGGTTACGAAATCCGCCGCTCGCTCTCCAGGGCCGAGTTCACGCGCTCGCTTCAAAAGCTTGTGCCGGAAATCCGCGAGGACGATTTGGAGACCGGCGGCTCCGGCGTGCGCGCGCAGGCGATGTTGCCGGACGGCAAACTGGTGGAGGACTTTCATTTTCAGGAAGCGCCCGGCGTTTTGCACGTCGTCAACGCGCCTTCGCCGGCGGCGACAGCATCGCTGGCCATTGGCCGGAAAATTGTCGAGCGGGTGCTGACGCAACTGAATTGACCTCACGCAAAGACGCCAAGGCGCAAAAATTCAATTGTCTTGGCGCACTTTGCGCCTTTGCGAAAATCAAAGTCCTGTTGGGTGGTCAAGAAATTCCCACGGCAGATGGAATTTTCTGGAAAGATGCGCCGCCAACACCTTCACGCCGAAGGTCTCCGTCGCGTAATGGCCACCGTAAAGGACGTTCAATTCCAATTCCTCCGCCAGCGCAAAAGTCCAGTGCGGCCCTTCGCCGGTGATGAAGGTGTCCACGCCTTCATCGGCGGCAATTTTCAAATCGCCGCCCGCGCCGCCGGTGACGACGCCGATTTTTTCGCAAATCGCTTTGCCGCCGGGAATGATTCGCGGTTTCGCGCCGGTTGCGCGCTCCAGCCGTTTCGCCAGTTCCGGGCGGGAAATTTTCGTTTGCGATTTGAAGCCGATGGTCTGGCCATGGGTCAGGAAAAATGGCTTCAGATTTTTCAGGCCGAGCGCGGCGCAGAGCTGCGCGTTGTTGCCGAGTTTCGGGTGCGCGTCGAGCGGCAGGTGCGAGCTGTAGACGGCCAGATTGTTTTCCACCAGCAGCCTGAGCAGTTCGTGTCTTTTGCCAGTCCACGGATGCGAGGGCGACCAGAACAGTCCGTGATGAACGATGAGCAAATCCGCCCTGGCGGCAATCGCAAGTCTTACCGTGGCGAGGCTGGCGTCCACGGTGGCGGCAATTCGGGTGATCGGCCCCCGGCCGTCCACTTGCAATCCGTTGGCCGCGCCGTCGTAATCGCCGATGGATTTGGTGCGGAGCAATTGGTCGCAATGTTTGACGATGGCAGCGAGTGACGTTTTCGGCATGGCGCGATGAAATCAGATTTTTCCAAAACTGCAAAGCTCGAAGCGTCACGAAAATTTTTCATTCCGCCTGTTGCTTTCCTCGCGCAGAGTTTTATAGTTCGCCTCGCTTGATTTCACCGAAATGAACCATGCAACCGATGCTGGCTCGCCGTGGAGCATTGACACGGCGCGCACGCTTTACAACATCCATCGCTGGGGCGCGAAGTATTTCGACATCAACGACGCCGGACACGTCGTGGCGCGGCCGTTGCAGGACGCCGGCGCGACGGTGGACATCACGG
>CAYYWB010000179.1:0-5415 GCA_964475285.1 uncultured Bifidobacteriaceae bacterium
CTCGGCCATTCCCGGCAACGTCCCGCGCATCGGCAATTTCCCGCCCGGCTGCCGGTTCGCCCCGCGCTGCCCGATTGCCAAGCCGGAATGTTCCGAAAAAATTCCCGAACTGCTCGAAGTCGAACCGGGGCGTTTCGTGAGATGTCCATTTTGGAAATAATCTTTTCCTCACCCGGCGAATTGGCTTAAAATTTTGTGCGTGGGCGAAAATCAGTCTCAATACGTCATCTGCCGATGCCAGAATTGTAACGGTGGAATTGAATTTGATGCCAGCGGTTTTAGCAAAGGTGAAACACGCTCTGCGGAATGTCCGCATTGCAAAATGGAAACATTGCTTTATGTGCCCCAGCCGAGTCCAATTACTGAAAATAAATCAAAGCCATCTCCTCGCCCAAAAGTAGCTTCTCCAAAGAAAGCTATAATTTTATGGATAACAACAGCAGTTTTGTTTTTTATTGTTCTGCCAATCTCTGCTGATTCAAGTTTTTCCGTCATTGTTGGCCTTTTGGCGTTTGGCTTTTTGATTGCTGCCGCGATTGCAACTGGCAATTACAAGTCTCTGAAAAGACGACTAAATCCACCAAAGCCGAATTATATCTGCACGAATTGTGGCACTTTACTGGTTTGGGAATCGAGAACGTCTCCCACTGGCAATGATATTTGTTCAGCTTGTAGAACAAGCTCCGTTGTTCCTTTGGGAACGCCGCGCGGACAAGAATTATTGGCGACTTACCACGGAAAAGTCACAGCGAAGGAAAGAATTGAAATCGGTGATGAAGCTACAAGAAAATTGCTTCGCAGTCTCGAACCCATTCCGGTTTCGGGCAGCATTGCCATTGAGTTGGAGAAGCTTGCAGCATTGGTGCGGACTGGTGCAATCACAACCGATGAATGGCAACGCGCAAAAAATCTTTATCTTGGACAGCCTGAAGGAAAAAAGAGGGAACACGCATTAGCCAGAATACGGGAATTATTCGATTTGCAACAATCAGGCGCAGTCAGTGAATCCGAGTTTAATGCAGTGAAATGGGATATTTTATCGAGGGGCGTTGTTTGATTCCTGTTCCGCGCCTCCGCGCCTCTGCGGTAAATTCCGCGTGTTCAAGCTCCGCTAGGCGCGGCATCTCTTGTAGAAACCAGACGCTAATACAAATTACAAGCTCCATCAGGAGCGACATCTCAAAATCATTTTCCAGAATATGCCGCTCCCATGGAGCTTTGTCATTTTTGTGCTTTGCGGCTACAAAGATTGCGCTCCTACGGAGCTTCGTTTTGAGTCCTGGCATTGATCCAATTGCCGCTGGCATTTGGCCGGCACCCGCCCGGTCACTGCCTCTCGTATTCGCCCTTGCTGACTTTCTTGAGCACGGTGAAGCCGGCCTTTTTCGCGTCGGTGATGGACAGCGGCTTGAGCTTGTGCGGCGTGCTGAAGCCGGAAATGATTTTCCGCACCGGCTTTTTGCACGCGGGGCAATGCGTGAGCGGCTTGGCCGAGAGCGGGCGGTTCAAGGTGAATTTGCCGCCGCAGACCACGCAGCCGCCCTCGCACAGTTCGTATTCGTAAAGTGGCATAATCAAATTTCCAATTTCACTTCCTGAATTTCGGATTGGAAAACCGGTCCGTCAATCAAACAAATTGCCGGCCCGGAAAATTCAATTCCTCTGCGGCTTCGTTTCGCGCCATTCCTTGAGCCTGGCCTTCGCGATCTGGATTTGTTCCGCGCTGAAACCGTGTTTGGATTCCATGAAATGCACGATTTTTTCGGCGCGATGGATGTTGCCGGAATGCAGGCCGTGCGCCTCGGCCAGTTTCAGCCACAAATCGAAATCCCGCGGCTGCTCCCTGGTCTTTTGTTCCAGCATTTCGATTGCCGTGCCGAGATATCCGCACGCCAGCAGCTCGTCCACGGATTCCGGCAGGACTTCAGCCGCCAACGGTGGTGTTCCCCGGCCCCATTCGTGGATGGAACGCTGCGCGTATTCGATGTAGGCGGACGGAATATGCGGCTGCTTTTTCAACGCCCGGAGAACCTCCCCGGCCTTGCCAGGCTGGCCCAAATCCCAGGCGTAAAGCCGCATCAGCATCAGCACCGCATCCATATTCGACGGGTTTTCCGCCAGCAGCGATTTCAAGACCGTTTCGGCCTCGTCAAATTTTCCTTCCGACCGCAGCCGGAGCACCCCGGCCAGCGGTGGGGGTTTCCTAGAACTTTCATGCGGGACGCCGGCGCGCGCCAGCATCGTTTCCAACACGAGAATGTTGGCGCCGCCCGATGCCTTGAGCTTCTCGGATAATTGCGCGGCTTCCTTGTGCCGTCCGCTTTTGAGCAGGCTCGCGACCCTGTCCAGATTGCGCGCGTTTTCGTTCGGGTCAAACGGCTGCCGGTCATCGGAATCAATCATGCGATGGATGAACTGCGCGAGCAGCGCGGCGGCGCAGCCGGCCCACATGATGCCGATGGTTGGCGGGACGATGAGAATCAGCGGGACGAAAACATAACCGGTGCGGACGGCGTTGGGTGCGAAAAAGACCAAGGTCAGAATCACGGTCGCCAGGCACCGGGCCGCCCTGCGGGCGAAATCGTTCCACCTGTTTTCGCCCGTCACGTGCGAATCAAATCCGCTCAACCACCACATCGCCAGGCCGGAGAACACCCAAAACGTGATATGCAGGAAAATCATTCACGAATCCTCAAAATCAGCGGAATGCTTTTCGTTTCCTATTTCTTCAAAAACGCGCTGAACAAGTCAATCGGCAGCGGCAGGAACGTGGTCGTGTTGTGCTCGCTTGCCATTTCGCGCATGGTCTGGAGATAACGCAATTGCAGCGCAATCGGCTCCTTCGCGATGAGCGCGGCGGCCTGACACATTTTTTCGGCGGCCTGGAATTCGCCCTCGGCGTTCACCACTTTCGCGCGGCGTTCGCGCTCGGCCTCGGCCTGCTTGGCCATCGCGCGCTTCATGCTGTCGGGCAGCGACACTTCCTTCACCTCGACCGCTGTGACCTTGATGCCCCACGGCTCGGTCTGCTTGTCAATGATCTCCTGCAATTTCTGGTTGATGACATCGCGCTGGGAGAGCAATTCATCGAGTGCCGACTGGCCGAGCACACTGCGCAAGGTCGTCTGGCCAATGAGCGAGGTCGCCTTCCAGAAATTTTCCACCTTCACCACCGCCGCGTTCGCGTCCACCACGCGGAAATACATCACCGCGTCCACCGTGGCCGGCACGTTGTCCTTGGTCATGATCTCCTGCTTTGGCACATCAATCGTCACCACGCGCAAATCCATCTTCACCATGCGGTCCACCACCGGAATGAGAAAGATCAGCCCCGGCCCCTTGGCGCCAATGAGCTTGCCGAGCCGGAAGATGACGCCGCGCTCGTATTCGCGCAAAATGCGGATGGATTGCGGCAGAATGAAAATCGCCAGCACGGCGATGATCACGACGGGGATGCCTCCGATTTTAAGGGCTAGATTGATGATTTGGTCCATAATTATTCCGTTTTTTAGTTTTTTGGTTTTACTTTCAAAGTCAATCCTTCGATGCCGGTGATTTCCACCGGCCGGCCGGCTTCCACCGGCGTTTCGCTGACGGCGTTCCAATGTTCGCCTTCGATAAACACCTTGCCGCCCGCCGCGTCAATCCGCGAAAGCGCGTTGACCGTCTGGCCGAGCATCGTTTCCCTGCCGGCGCGGACGGGTTTGAATTGCGCGGCGATGCCCTTGCCGACGACAAATATGAAAAACAACGCCGTCACCACCGTCCCCGGAATGATCCAGAACAGCGACAGTCCGAAGCCCGGCCCGGCATCGCTGAACAGCATCAGCGCGCCGAGGAAAAATGAGAGGATGCCGCCCGCCGTCAAAACGCCATGCGTCGTCGCAAAAACGTCGGTGATGAACAGCGCAATCGCCAGCGCGATCAACACCAGTCCGGTGACGTTGACCGGCAGGATGGCCGACATGTAAAGCACGAGGATCAGCGCAATCGCGCCGACAATGCCCGGCAGAATCGCGCCGGGACTGCTCAATTCGCCGATGATTCCGTAAATCACCATCAGCATCAAAATGAACATGACTTCCGGCCGCAGGAATAATTGGGAAAAATGCTCAAACAAATTCATCGGGATTTCCACGACGGCGGCGTTGGCGGTGTTCAACTTCTTGCCGCCGATTTCGCGCCCGTCAAGCTGCTTGAGCAGGTCCGGCGTGTCGTCCGCGAGGAAATCAATCACTTTTTTGTCCAGCGCATCTTCCGCCGTGATGGAGGCGCTGTCGAGCACGGCGGATTTGGCCCAGGCCGCGCTGCGGCTCCGTTTGTCGGCGATGGATTGGGCGAAGCTGGCGGTGTCGTTCTCCATTTTTTTCTTCATCACGTCGTCGGTTTTTTCCACCTCGCCGCTGGCGCCGAGTTCCACCGGATGCGCCGCGCCGATGCGCGTGTGCGGCGCCATCACGGCCACGTCCGCCGCCATGGTGATGAACACGCCCGCGCTGCCCGCGCGCGCCGGCGCCGGCGACACATAAACCACCGTGGGCACTTTCGAGGCGTAGAATTTCTGGACAATCTCCGACGCGGAATCAAGCAGGCCGCCCGGCGTGTCGAGCTGGAGGATGAGGCATTCGTCGCCCTGGGCTGTCGCCACATCAATGGCGCGGGAAATGTAACTGGCCGTGGCCGGGCCGATGGCGCCGTCAATCTTGATCAGCCCCACCTGCGCGGCTTGAACCGCCGCGCTCAAAGCCATGCCCGCGACCGCGATGGAAATCCAATGCTTCATAACTTTCCCTAGCCGATGCCAGCCTAACAGAAGACGCCGCGGCTGCAAATGATTTTCGGCTGATGAATATTGGGAGCACCGGCGTCTCGCCGGCGTTTTTTGGCAACAAAGCATTTTCATCCGCCAGCCGCCGGGACGGCGGCGCTCCCAGGATTGAAAAAATTAGTCCCGAATAAAGTTAAGATTGAACGCCGGTTTTATTTCTGTGAAAATCTGGACTGCGATTTGACTTATGGATGTTCTGACGCTTTCACGAATCCAGTTCGGCGCGACCGTCGCGTTTCATTACCTTTATCCGCCGTTAAGCATCGGCCTCGGCCTGATGCTCGTGCTGATGGAAGGGCTGTGGCTCAAGACCGGCAACACGCTCTATCACCAGATGGCGCGGTTCTGGACGCGCGTGTTCGCGCTCACGTTTGCCATCGGCGTGGCGACGGGCATCGTGATGGAATTCGAGTTCGGCACGAATTGGGCGGCGTATTCGCGCTATGTCGGCGACGTGTTCGGCAGCGCACTGGCGGCGGAGGGCATCTTCGCGTTCTTCCTCGAATCCGGTTTTCTCGCGGTGCTGCTGTTCGGCTGGGACAAGGTGAGCCGCAAAATGCACTTTTTCTCGACGTGCATGGTCTGTC
>CAYYWB010000180.1:0-5399 GCA_964475285.1 uncultured Bifidobacteriaceae bacterium
CGAAGAAATGCCCAAACATTACGCTGCCCATTGTGAACAGCAGCCCAACCACCAGGCAGATTCCGTAAATAATCATAAGTCCTCGCTGATTGATTGTTGGAATGAGTAAAATCCCAACCCGCCCGCAAAGCAAGCAGGAAAACTAAACTGGATTTTGCCGGGTGACTTCATATTCGAGGCTTATTAAACACCAAAACCGCGGCCGGCGCAGTTATAATTTTGCCTCCATTTTGTAACCGCTTCCCTCTTGCCAAACCGGCGGCGGTTTTCCATTTTCTAGCCATGCAATCCTACGAACTCCTGCGCGAAGTTTTCAAGACGAAGTCGCCCAAGCAAGTAGCCGAAGACATCGGCCTGTCGTCGTCGGTGATTTACAAATGGGCCGAGCCGCCCGAACACGCCTCCGGCAGCGGCATTGGCAATCCCCTCGACCGCGTTGAGGCGCTGCTCAAAAGCACTGGCGACCCCCGCATCGCCCAGTGGATTTGCCAGCGCTCCAATGGGTTTTTCATCCCCAATCCCAAGAGTATCCCGCATCCGCATTATCTCATCCCCGCCACCAACCAAATTGTGCAGGAATTTGCCGACCTGCTGCAAGTCATCGCCAAGGCCGCGCACGACAACGAAGTCACCTCGCCCGAGGCGAAACAAATCCGCGCGCGCTGGGAGGAGCTGAAATCCGTCACGGAAGGATTTGTGAAGGGTTGCGAACAGGGGGATTTTGACCATATCCGCAATCACGCTGTCCGTCGCGCCGCGGCCATTCCGGTCTCGCAACAAGTGAGGCTGTAGGGAATTTCGAGTTGCGATTTACAGATCAATTCCCGCCACTTCCCTGCCCTGTTTCTGGCAGTAGCAGAGCAGGATGTTAATTCCTGCCTTTGACATCCCAAGCATCGCGCAGGCCGTCGCCGAGGAAGTTCAGCGCCAGCAGCGTCGCCACCAGCACGCCGCCGGGAAATGCAATCAGCCACCAGTAAATGCGGACTGGATTGATTTGCGAAACGCCCTCGGCGATGAGCGTTCCCCAGCTTGCCATCGGCGGCTGGACGCCGAGGCCGAGGTAGCTCAAAAAAGATTCGTAAAGGATGATGGCTGGCATCGTCAGCGCCAGATACGTGATCGCGACGCCGAAGATGTTCGGGATGATGTGACGGGCGATGATCCAGCGCGGCCTCGCGCCGAGCGCGCGGCTGGCCTCGACAAATGCGCGCGTCCGCAGCGAAAGCACCTGTCCGCGAACAATCCGCGCCATCGTCAGCCATGACACCGCACCAAGGCCGATGAACAAAAGGATGACGCGAAGGCTTTTGCCAAACGACGGCGAACTGGCGATGAAGTGCGACTGTTTCAACAATTCGCCGACCGTGGTGATGAGGACGATGACGAAAATGACGGTCGGCAGGGAATACAACACGTCCACTATGCGCATCAAAACGGCATCCACCCGCCCGCCGACGTAACCAGCGACGGCGCCCCACAACACACCGATGACGAGGCTGACGAGCGCGCCAACGACGCCGACGAGCAGCGAGATTTGCGCGCCGAACAGGACGCGGGAGAAAAGGTCGCGCCCGTGAACATCCGTGCCGAACCAGTGTTGCGCTCCCGGCGGTGCGAATTGCGCGTCAGAAAGCTGGTCTGGATTGTGCAACTGCGGGAAATGTGTTCCCGGAATTTTCAACGTGACCGGCCAGACGATAACCGCGGCGAGCAGCAAAATCAGAAACCATGCGCTCACGACCGCGGCTCGGTTCCGCTTGAAACGAAGCCAGGCCATTTGTCGAGGGCCGAGGGTCGAGGGTCGAGAGCCGGAAGCAAGGTCGCTCGCCGGCATTATATTGCCCTCGACTCTCGACTCTCGACTCTCGACAGGCTTATTCATATTTCACGCGCGGATCAAGGAGGGTGTAGGCAAAATCCACGATCAGATTCAACCCGATGAGCAGCATCGCGTAAAGCAGCGAGAGGCCGACGACGACGGTGTAATCGCGATTGAGCGAGCCGTTGACCAGAAAAACGCCGATGCCGGGGATTTGAAAAATGCTTTCAATGATAAACGAGCCGGTGAGCAAATCCGCGAGCATCGGGCCGGAATACGAGACCACCGGCAAAATCCCGATGCGCACGGCATGTTTGAGCAGCAGGGCGTGTTCGGTCAGGCCTTTGGCGCGCGCGGTGGTGACAAATTCCGATTGCGCGGCCTGCATCATTCCCTCGCGAAAAATGCGCGTGACTTGTCCGGCAAAGAAAAGTCCCAGCGCAACCGGCGGCAAAATCATGTGCCACGGCGTCTCCCAAAGTCCGACGGGCAGCAGCCTGGATTTTATCGCAAAGGCCAGAATCAAAAGCGGCGCGACGACAAATGCCGGGACGCACACAGCGAGAATTGCCAGAAAGCTGCCGGCATAATCCGTCCAGCCCCCGCGTCTGGCGGCGGTGATGAATCCGACCGGCAATCCGGCGCCCATCGCGAATCCGAACGCCATCGCGCCGAGCAGCAGCGAAACCGGCAATCCCTGCGCGATGATGTCATTGACGGTCTGGTCGCGGTATTTGAGCGAGACGCCAAAATCGCCGTGCGCCAGATCGCCGAGGTAGCGCAGGTATTGTTTCCACACCGGTTCGTCCAGATGATATTTTGCCTTCAGGGTGCGCTCGATTTCCGGCGAGGCGGGCGCTCGCTCGCGGTCGAATGGGCCGCCGGGCGCAAGATGGACCAGCGCAAACGCCATCGCGCTGATGACCAGCAGCAGAGGCACGGCGAACAGAAGGCGCTTGAGAAAATACATGCTATTTTCGCGACTGGTTTCTTTTTAGGTAATTCAGCGGGTGATCATCCAATATGTTCTGGTAAAGGCCCTGAATCCTGTTCGTGTCAAACGCATTGATGCCGGCGTAAATATAGAGCGGAATGATTGGCATTTCATCGTGGATCAAGATTGTTTCGGCCTGTTGAAACAGTTGCTCCCGCTGTTTCAAATCGCTTGTTTCGTTGGCCTGCTGAACGAGCGAGTCGTAACGCGGATTGCTCCAGCCGGTCTCGTTGTTGCCGTTGCCGGTGATGAACATGCCCAAAAATGTGTTCGGATCGTCGTAATCGCCAATCCAGCTCGCCCGCGCGAGCTGGTATTCCAGATGCGATTGCGCGCTCAAATACACCTTCCATTCAAGCTGGCGCAAATCCATTTGGATGCCCAGCGTGTCGCGCCACATTTGCTGCAATTCGATGGCGATGTCCTGGTGAATTTCATCGCCGCCGCCGGCCGCCGCGTTGAACATATACTCAAATCGCGGAAAACCCCTGCCGCCGGGATAACCGGCCTCCGCCAGCAATTGTTTCGCCAACGCGGGATTGTAATCCAGCCCGTCCGGCGAAGTGTAATTGGCCGTGCCATCGGGAACAAAATGCGAGGCGATGAGTTCGCCGCCCTTGGTTATTTTTTCGACGATGCGTTTTTTGTCAATGGCCAGCGCCAGCGCCCGCCGAACGCGTGGATCGTCAAACGGTTTCCGCGTCACGTTGAAGCGGATGAAATACGTGCCGAGATAATTGAACGTGTGAAAATCCGGGCGTTTGAGCAACACGTCCAGCAATTGTGGCGGCATCAGCCCTTTGTCCCATACGATGTCCGCCTGGCCGGTCAGATAAAGATTCAACGCCGCGCCCGGCGAGCCAATCGGCAGAATGTCAATGATGTATGATTGCGTGTCCGCCTCGTCCCAATAAAGAGGATTTTTCTTCAGGCGCACCTTGTCGTTCAGACGCCAGTAAACGAGTTCATACGGGCCGCTGCTTGGAAGCGGACGCGCCATCAGCCAGTGGTCGCCGTATTTCTCAATCGTCTGCCGCGGCACAACGTATGCCAGCGGCATCGCGCAGATGTCCAGAAAGAACGGGGTTGGATAATTCAACTCGACGCGCACGGTGAAGGGATCTGGCGCATGAACGCCAACCAACGCCGGGTCTTTGATTTTGCCCGTGTTGAAGGCCTCGGCGTTTTTGACGTAGTAAAGCTGCCCGGCGTATTCGGAGCCGGTCGCCGGATTCAGCGTGCGAATCCAGGAATAAACCACATCGTCGGCGCGAATGGCCCCGCCGGTGGACCAGACGAGATTTGTCCGCAAATGGAACGTGCAGGTTTTTCCATCCGGCGAAATGTCCCAACTTCCAGCCATGCCGGGAATTGGCCGCGCCGTTTTGGGATCCAGCCGGGTCAGTCCCTCGAACAAGCCGATTGCGATGCGCATTTCCGGCTGTCCGGTGAGCAGGGCGGGATCGAGTGTTTCAGGCTCCGCCCCGTTGATGATGGTGATGTTGGCTGGCAGTTCGCGACGCGCACAACCGGGCGTCAGCAGACAAACACCGGCGGCCAGCAGCCAGCAAACCGCCATCATCCGCAACGCGCCGCTGTTCCGCCTCCCGCTTTCCGCCATCCGCAATCTGACCGGGGCGCATTTCAAAATGACGGCCTAATTTGTTGGATGCGGCGCCACAGGCGGGATGCCGGCCGGAATTGCGGGCAAGGAAGATGAAGTTGGATTGGTCGTTGTCGTTGACGGCGGGAGCGTGTCGGGCGGCGCGGCAGACTGGGGCATCCGCGTTTGATTTTGTTCGATCAGTTTTTCCGCCGATGTGCCGCTGTGATTGGCGCTTTCATCCAGAATGCCGAGAACGAGTGCCATTGCGAAAAAAATGCCCGTCGCCCATTTTGTGATTTTAGTCAGGACATTGCCCGAACCCGCGCCAAAGAGCGCATCCGCCGCCCCGCCGCCGAAGGCCATGCCCGCGCCAGCGTCTTTTTTGGGCAGTTGAACCAGCACCAAAAGGATCAGCAGGATGCAGTTGAGAACCAGCAGCACCGTTAAAATTCCAGCGATAAACGTCATGGCCGAATGTTAGATTGAATTCTTGATGATGTCAGCAAAACTTCGCGCCTCCAGCGCCGCGCCGCCGACCAGCGCGCCGTCCACGTCCGGCTGCCCCATCAATTCCTTGGCATTGCTGGGCTTCACGCTGCCGCCGTATTGGATGCGCACCTTTTTTGCGGTGGCTTCGTCGAACATCTTCGCCAGCACGCCGCGAATGAACGCGTGCGTGTCCTGCGCCTGTTGCGTCGTGGCGGTCTTGCCCGTGCCGATGGCCCAAACCGGCTCGTAGGCGACGATGGTTTCGGCCATCTGCTCCCTGGTCAGCCCGGCGAGACTGCCGCGCACCTGCGTCTCCAGAACCTTTTCCATCTGGCCGGCCTCGCGTTCCGCCAGCGTTTCGCCGACGCAGACAATCGGCTTGAGCGATGCGCCGTGGACCGCCGCCGCCTTTTTGGAAATGAGCTTGTCGGTCTCCTTTTGATATTGCCGCCGCTCGGAATGGCCGAGGATGACGTAGCGCACGGAAA
>CAYYWB010000181.1:0-5396 GCA_964475285.1 uncultured Bifidobacteriaceae bacterium
AACCTCCGCGCTGGAAGCGAAGTTTGGAAGACAGAACAAAATGGCGGATGCCGCGATCACACACGATTTACATCGCCGGCATCCGCCACGGCGCCCAGTTCTCGTTGGGCAGGGCAAACTTAACCCGTCGCGCCGGACTGACAAGTGATTTTTGAAAAATACTTTTTCCTCTTTGCCGCCGGACTTGTATCTTTCCGGCACGACTACGCATCCGCCGGGATGCTCCAAACCGATTATGCTGAAGAAATCAAGGGCGTTTCGATTCGCAGGGCTGCCGCTTTGCGTTATTGCGCTCGCGCTTTCGGCGGTCGCCGGCCCCGTGGACGAGTCCGGCGGGACGTTCATCGTGAATTCATGGAGCGCCGAGGATGGCCTGCCGGACAGCGAAGTCATTTCCGTCCTCCAGACGAAGGACGGTTATCTCTGGCTTGGAACGCTTCACGGACTGGTGCGCTTTGACGGGATTCATTTCACGGTTTTCGACGAACAGAACACGCCCGGTCTGACCAGCGACCGCATCGTCTTTCTGTTTGAGGACAGCCGGACGAATCTCTGGGTCGGAACCGAGTCGTCCGGCTTGCTTGCCATCAAGGATGGACAAATCCGGGTTTTCAGCGATGAAAGCGTGAAGGGTGTCGGGAAGGTCGTTTACGCGGAAGAAGATTCCCCCAGCAACATCCTGTTTTCCGCCGTGGGAGGACTTTCCATTTATCGCGACGGCAAAATGAATTCTTACCCCGGCATTATTTCCGCCAAAATACAGCCCCGGGCGGCAAGAATGGAAGTGCCGTCAGCAACAAACACCGCCTGGCGGCTGTTCAACGGAACAGTTCAAAAATGGGCGGGCAACCAGCTCGAAAAGAATTTCGGACCAAGCCCGTGGGGAAATGCCATCGTCACTTCCGCCTGCGAGGACAACAACGGCGGTTTGATTGTCGGCACGCTCGGCGCGGGCGTTTTTTGGTATGATGCGGATGGGCGATGCCGTCACCTCTCCACGCAGCAGGGATTGTCGTCAACTTATGTCCTTTCCCTGTGCCTGGATCGCGAAGGCAATCTTTGGGTGGGCACCGACGGCAGCGGTTTGAACCGGATCAAAACGAAAATCTTCACCACCCCGGCTGAAATGAATCCGTGGGCGGCGCAATCGCTGGCGGCGGACAACCATGGCGGATTGTGGGCCGCCTTCAACGCCAAGGGTGTGTCATATTGGACGACCAATACCGTTCAAGATTTTGCCATTGGACAGGCTTCCAACGCTTGGACAGTGTTGGTGGACAAGAAACAGCAGGTCTGGGCCGGCACGCGCGATGACGGTCTGTTCCTGTTTCAAACCAATCATTTTGTTCCCGCCCCGGACGCGGAAATTTTGGGCCGGGAAATTTTCGCGCTGTTTGAAGGACGGGACGGGCAGCTTTGGGCCGGAACTCAAAACGGCCTCGCGAACTTTGACGGGCAAAAATGGAAACTGCTCACGACGCGCGACGGCCTTTCGGATAACGCCGTCCGCGCCATTGCGCAGGACGCCGCCGGCAATCTCTGGGTTGGCACGGAAAGCCGCGGATTGAATTTTTACAAGGACGGAAAATTCACGGTTTATCGCCAGGCTGAAAACGGCCTGCCCGGCGATGACATTTCCTGCCTTTACGCGGACAAGGACGGTGTCCTGTGGATCGGCACCGGCGGCCACGGGCTGGCCCGGCTCCAGAACGGCAAATGGACGCGTTATGCCACCGCGAACGGACTCGCCAGCGACAGCATCAATTACATCGGCGAGGACGATGCTGGATATTTGTGGATCGGCTCCAACGTGGGATTGATGCGCATTCAGAAGCAATCGCTGAACGATTTTGCCGCCGGGACAAGCAACGTCATTTCCTGCCGGACTTATGGCAAAGCCGACGGCCTGCCGACACGCGAATGTTCCGCCGGCTCGCAACCCGCCACCTGCCGCACCCCCGACGGCCGGTTGTGGTCTCCGACCATCAAGGGACTTGCATCGGTGGATCCGGCGCAGCTCAAGACCAACCTTCAGCCGCCGTTGGTATTGATTGAATCCGTTCTGGTGGATAAGCACGAGCAAAAGACGAACCGGCTGAATTCAGCCTGGCCGGCATCCATCGTCATCCCGCCCGGCTACGAGCAGTTGGACATCGGCTACACGGCGCTGAATTTTTCCGCGCCCGAACTGGTCCGGTTCAAATACGTTTTGGAAGGACACGAGACGACTTGGACTGATGCCAAGGCCGACCGCGTCGCGCGCTATCCAAAACTGCCGCCAGGCAATTACCGCTTCCACGTCCAGGCCTGTAACGAGGACAACATCTGGAGCGGGCCAGACTCGGCGGTTCTGACAGTGATTGTGCAGCCGCAATTTTGGCAGACCGGCTTGTTCCGCGCGGCGGCCATCGTTTTCATCTTGGCAATGGTCGCCGCCGTCGTGCGCTACCTTTCCACGCAAAAATTGCACCGCCAGTTGCAATCGCTCCAGCATCGCGAGGCGCTGGAACGCGAGCGCGCCCGCATCGCCCGCGACCTCCACGACCAGCTCGGCGCGAACCTCACGCAAGTAGCGCTGCTGGGCGAAATGGCCGAGGCCGACAAGAACGAGCCGGCGGAAATCGAGCAGCACGCCCAGCAGATTTCCCAGACCGCCCGCGAAACCACACGCTCACTTGACGAAATCGTCTGGGCCGTCAATCCCGCCAACGACACGCTGGACGGCCTTGTCAATTACGCCGGCAAATACGCGCAGGAATATCTCGCGCTGGCCGGATTGCGCTGCCGCGCGGATTTGCCCGCGCAATTGCCCGCGATTTCAATACCGCCGGAAGTCCGCCACAACGTCTTTCTCGCGTTCAAGGAGGCCGTCCACAACATCGTCAAGCACGCGCAGGCGACCGAGGCGCGGATGCGATTGCGTCTGGAGCCGGGTCAATTCATCCTCGAAATCGAAGACAATGGCCGTGGAACCGGCAACCAGCCCGCGCCGCAAAACCGGAACGGCCTGCGCAACATGAAAAAGCGCATGCAGGACATCGGCGGCGAATTTGAAATCGGCCCGGCATCGGAGCGGGGAACAATTGTCCGGCTGACGGTGCCAATCGGACTGAAATGAAGAATGAAGAATGCAGAATTTCATTTCGGTGAGCGCCGGTCTTGCTTCTTCATTCTTCATTCTGCATTCTTCGTTCCGCCTTGAGCCATGCCCATTTCCATTTCCATCGTTGAGGACAATGACAAGCTGCGCGGCACGCTCGCCCGCGTGTTAAACCGCGCCGAGGGCTTCCGCTGCGTGAGCCAGCATCCCAGCGCCGAGGACGCGCTCAAGGAACTGCCCGACGTCAAGCCCGACGTCGTGCTCATGGACATCAACCTGCCCGGCATGAACGGCGTGGAGTGCGTCCGGCAATTGAAGCCGCTCCTGCCGCAGACGCAGGTGATGATGCTCACGGTTTATGAGGACACGGAAAACATCTTCAACGCCCTGGCCGCCGGCGCGAGCGGCTACATGCTCAAGCGCACCTCCAGCAAGGAGCTGATTGAAGCCATCCACGAAGTCAAGCGCGGCGGCTCGCCCATGACCATGCACATCGCGCGCAAGGTCGTCCAATCTTTCCAGAAAGCCGCGCCCGCGCAGCCCGCCGAAAACCTTTCCGAACGCGAACAGCAGGTGCTCGACCTCTTGAGCCAGGGGCTGATGTATAAGGAAATTGCCGACAAACTTCAAATCAGCTACGAGACCGTCCACACCTACATCCGCCGCATCTACGAAAAATTGCAGGTGCGGACGCGCACCGAAGCCGTGGCGAAGTTTTTAAGGCGGTAAATTCTCCGACGCCAATCTATAAGCCGTGGGGCCGAAATTAACAATCACAAGCTCTTTGCGGGTCGTGTGCATCTGACAAGTTCCCCCGGCGCGCGGCCTTCAGGCCGCTTCACTGTCCGCGTGGAAGTGAAAGAAACGATTGATCTACAGGCTGACGATGTTGAAGCGGCGTCAACGTCGCGCTCCACAACAAATTGCCCGGCGGTGCCTGCGCCGCGTTTGCAGTGGGCGGTCGTGAGGTCATAAATGATGCAATTTTATGCGTGACAACGGGTTCAGTCCAGCTTACACTTCTTCTTGTGAAACAGGATGGACTGAACTTGGGAAAGGATAGGCTGAATACCGAGCTGTCCATTATCTGTTAGGCAACCCAGCACCATGACCACACGCACCAAACTTTATATCGCCAGCTACACAGCGTGCGCGATGATGATGCTGAACGTGTTTTCCAAGCCGCTTCACATTCCAGAGGCGTTTCAGTGGGTTTTGATTATTGGCGTTTTTGTTCCACTTGGTTTCACGTTTTATTACATCAAGCGGCAGAAGCAGGAGAAGCAACAGCCATCGGTTTCCGCAGACGCAATAGCGGCACAGCCTGTTGACGCCACGCGGCAGAGCGTCAAGAAGCGGCTGATTCTGATGATGGTGCTTGGAGCGCTTGTTGGTTTGTGTGCGCCGCTTTGGCTGCCTGTGACCGGCAGCACTTTGGGTGTGCGAGGCGATTTTATTTGCGGCATTATTACGGCGGTAGTTGTTTGTGTTATTGTCGGATTTAGATTGAGGAAGATATGACGGGGTTGCTAATATGCTGATAGGCTGAATAGTCGGCTTCAAAAATAGAAGCAACGTTGTGGCTGGCTGCGACGCCTCGTCGGGGAAATGGCCACAACATTTCCTCCACCCCGTCGTCCGCGTAATCGTAAAGACCTGATTATCCGTGTTCCTCCGTGGTTGAACTTCGATTTATGGGTTCAATAAACCTTCCGCAGATTTGACGGCAGGATGTTCAATTCCTCGCGGTATTTGGCGACGGTGCGGCGCGCGATGGTGATGCCCTTGGCAACCAGCATTTTCAAGACTTCCTGGTCGGACAATGGCCGGGCCGGGTCTTCATTTTTGAAAATTTCGGCAACCATGTCCTTCACGCTGGCGTTGGAGATGTCCGCTCCGCCCGTGGTGTGCAGGCCGGCGGTGAAGAAAAATCTCATCTCAAACACGCCCTGCGGCGTCTGCATGTATTTGCCGGACACGGCGCGGCTGACGGTGGTTTCGTGAACACCCACGACTTCGGCGATTTGCGCCATGGTCATGGGTTTCAACTGCGCGACGCCGTTTTCCATGAAGTCGCCCTGCCGCTTCACGATTTCCCTGGCGATGCTCGAAATGGTCTGCTGGCGCTGGTGCAGGCTCTTGATGAGGAATTTCCCGGCGCGGATTTTGTCGCGGATGTAATCCTTCACCTCCGGGGAATTTTCGCCCTGCGCCATGAGGTCCTTGTAGGTGTTGCTGATTCGCAAATGCGGAATGTGCTCGTCATTTGTCGTCACGGTGAATTCGTCGCCGCTTT
>CAYYWB010000182.1:0-5385 GCA_964475285.1 uncultured Bifidobacteriaceae bacterium
TAAGTCCAGATTTCCGCGAGCGTCGGATGATAATGCGGCATCGCCGCGAGTTCGTGAACGGTCATCCGTTTCGCCATCGCCGTGACGATTTCGTGGATGAGTTCGCCGCCGACCGGGCCGACGCACGCGCCGCCGAGGATTTCGCCGGTCTTCGGATTCGCCAGCAATTTCACGAAGCCATCCTTCGCCTCCATGATGAGCGCTTTGCCGTGGTCGTTGAACGGATAGCTCGCTGCCAGAAATTTTATTCCGCGTGCCGCCGCCTCTTTTTCCGTCAAGCCAACGAACGCGACCTGCGGCTCGGTGAAGACGACCGAAATCAGCAGCCGGTAATCCATCCGGCGCGGCGACTTTGGCTGCGCGATGTTGTGCGCCGCCGTTTCGCCCTGCTGAATTGCGATGTGGACGATTTCATGCGGCCCGGTGCAATCGCCCGCCGCGTAAATGTGCGGCGCGCTTGTCTGCATTTTGCCGTTTGTGACGACGCGGCCATTTTCAGTTTTCACCCCGGCGTTTTCCAGGCCGAGCGGCGCGGTGTTTGGCACGCGGCCCAGCGCAAACAAAATTTCTTCGGCGGAAACGGAAACGGTTTTGCCCTCGTGCTCGAATGAAACGGTTTTCAATTTTCCGTTGCTCTTCGAGTCCAGAAGCTTTGTGCCGGTGAAAACCCGGATGCCTTCGCGCCGGAAAACCTTTTCAATTTCCATTCCGGCGTCGGCGTCGAATTCCTTCAAAATGTGTCCGCTGCGCTGGATGAGCGTGACTTTGACCCCGAAGCGGGCGAAGAATTGCGCGAACTCGCACGCAATCGCGCCGCCGCCGAGAACAATGAGCGACTTGGGCAATCGCTTCAGCGCAACTGCATCGTCGCTGGTGATAAAGCCAGCGTCGTTCAGTTGCGGCAACGGTGACGGTGAAACACGCGAGCCGGTGGCGATGACGAAATGCCGGGCTGTAATTGCCGATTGCCGATTGCCGATTGCCGATTTTAATTCCAGCTTGTTGGCATCGAGAAATGTTGCGTTGGCGCGGATGAATTTGAAGCGACCGTCGTTCAACTGCTTCGCGCGGAAGTCGGCAAAGTCTTTTATCATCAGATTTTTCCGCGCCATCACTTTCGCAAAATCATAGGAAACTTTTCCGGGACGAATTCCCCACGGTTGCGGGTTTTTCGCGAGATGCAAAACTTCCGCCGCGTAGAGCAAAGCCTTCGTCGGCATGCAGCCGCGCAGGATGCAGAGTCCGCCGACTGCCGCGCCGCCTTCGATGACGACCGTTTTCAAGCCCGCGGCGGCGGCGGTTCTGGCCACCGCGTAACCGCCGCTACCGCCGCCGATGATGGCCACGTCGAAATCAAATCGTTTCATGTGGAGAAGATGGAAGCGCCGGGTGAAAAAGCAAATTTCAAATTTGAAATTTTCCGCCGGCTGTTGGAACATCCGCGCATGAGTGAAATCATTTACCCGCGCAGCCCGCGCGAAACGATGGACGGCTGGGGCTACCTGCCGCGTTACATTGACAAAATCCGCCTGCACCTCGCCGGCAAGCTGCACGCCGATTACACGGATAATTTCGGCAAGGGCTTCGACGGCTTCTGGCTCAAGGCCGCCGGCGTCACGCACGAGCAGATGATCGGCGTGGTGAAAAATTCCATCACCGACGGCGAGGTGTGCGACTGGGTGCGGAAAAACGTCAAGCGCACCGCCGCCGAAAAGGCCGCGCACTGGCAGGACATGTCGAGCCGCCCGCTGGCGGACGATGCGGCGGCCATCGCGCGGCTGAAAATGCGCAAGGAACAGTGCGGCGGCGCGCACCGTGACGACGTGAAGACCTTTGTGGACGCGATTGATCTGGACGAGAAGCGGATTTAGCTGCCGGCCCGTCCGGCGGAAATTTCGCCTCGCGCGTTTTCTACTGCGCGGAATTGTCCTGAAGAACTTCGTGCAGGATGTTCAGCATGGATTCGAGGGTGTAGGGCTTGGGTATGAAGCGCCGTGTTGCGGCGTGGGCGGCGTTGGCCGCGTCGTCATTCATGTCCAATCCGCTTGAGCCGATGACCTTGACTTTGGGATTGAGCGCCCGGAGCGCAATGATGGTGGCGCGCCCGTCCATGACCGGCATGGCCATGTCGGTGATGACCGCGGCAATTTCGTCCTGGCGCAAGGCGTAAATCTTGATGGCCTCCGCGCCGTTGGCGGCCGGCAGGACGCGGTAACCAAATTTTTCGAGCATGGTTTGAGCCATGTTGAGGATGGGTTTTTCGTCATCCACGACCAGCACCAGTTCGTTGTGGCCGCGCGGCAGGCTGGATTTCGCCACCGGTTTTTCCACGGCCTCCGCCCCGGGGCTGGCCGGGAGATAAACCTTGAAGACGCTGCCCCTGCCCAATTCGCTGTAACAGGTGATGAAGCCGTCGTGGCTTTTGACGATGGCCAGCGTGGTGGACAAACCCAGCCCGGTTCCCTTGCCCTGTTCCTTGGTGGTGAAGAAAGGCTCGAATATCCGGTCCTGGGTTTCCCTGGTCATTCCCTCTCCGGTGTCCGCCACGCTGATGACCACATGGCGTCCGGGCCTGGCGTCCAGGTTCGCGGCAGTGTCGGCTTCGCCGAGCACCTTGTTTTCCATCCGCATGGACAATTTTCCGCCGCGGGGCATGGCGTCGCGCGCGTTGAGGCAGAGGTTCAACAGGACCTGCTCGATCTGCGTCGGGTCGCCGGTGATGGGCCAGAGGTCGGCGGGGGAGCGGAATTCAAACGCGATGGATTTGGGGAAGGTGGCATCCACAATCTGCCCGATGTTGCGGCCGATGTGTCTGGGTTGAATCGTGATGCGTTCGCCCTCGATTCCGCGCCCGAAGGCCAGCAATTGTTTGATCAGGCTCGCGCCGCGAACGACATTGGTCTCCAGAATATCCAGCGTGGTCTGTGCGTCGGTGTCGGGAATTTTTTCCTTCAATATCTGGACCGACATGAGGAGCGGCGTCAGCACGTTGTTGAGGTCGTGGGCGATGCCGCCGGCGAGCGTGCCAATGCTTTCCATGCGCTGGGCGCGCATGAGCTGGGCTTCCAGCTTTTTCTTTTCGGTGAAGTCGCTGAAAATGATCAGCAGGTGGGGTTCGTCGTTCTGAACGAAGTGGCTGAAGTGGCACACCAGCCAGACCTCCCTGCCAAACGTGCTGACGAAATGCGCCTCGCATTCCCTCGGCTCCCCGGTGGCCAGTGTTTCTTCCGCGACCTTGAGCATTCCCGAGGCGTGCCAGGATGCGATGTGCCGGAAATTCTGCTCCAAAATCTGGGGCACGGTGGCATTGAGCGCCCGCGCGGCGGTTTCGTTGGCCAGCACGCATTGGCCGGACGCCTTGAAGACCACAATGCCCGCCGGGGCGTCCGAGATGATTTTCCGGTTGAAGCCGAACTCTTCCACCAGTTGCTGCTCCACCCGCTTGCGTTCGGTGATGTCGCGCGAAATGCCCATGATGCCGATAATTTTCCCGGTGCCGTCGCGCATCGGCATTTTCGTGCTGGACGCCCAGGTGACATGACCATCCTTCCACTCCTCCCGCTCTTCCCTGGCAATCATCGGCCGGCCCGTGCGGATGATTTCCTGTTCGTCCTCATAAGCGGGACGGGCGTGCGATTCGCCGAAAAAGTCAAAATCCGTCTTGCCGACCATTTCATCCGGGGATGCCAACCCAAATTGGCGGGCCTGGGCCTCGCTGGACTTGATGAAGCGGGATTGGGTGTCCTTGAAATAAATGTGGTCCGGCGAATTATCCAGCAGCGTCTGCCACAAATCACGCTCGCGGGCCAGATCGGCTTCCATTTGTTTGCGTTCGGTGATGTCAAATTGAATGCCTTGCGTGCCCACGATTTGGCCGTCAGGACCGAACACCGCCGATTTCATCACGTGCAAATGCCGTTTGCCGCCATCGGCTGTGACATAGATTTCCTCGACATGAATCGGCTTGCCGGTGCGCAGGATTTCTTCGTGGTGTTTGCTTCCATCTCGGAAAAGCAGGAGGATCTCCGGATACTTCGGGCCGTGCGCCGCTTCCTCCTGCTCAAGTTCCTCCGGCGTCCGGCCAATGAACTGTTCTGCCTTCAGGCTGTGGAATTGGCAGAGCCAGGAGTTGACAAAGACGTATCGGCCCGCGCGATCCTTGCGGAAGACGCCGGCGGGCATTTGGTCAACCAGCGAATGATACAGCGCCTGCGATTCGCGCGCCGCCATTTCCGCCTGCAGGCGGGCGGTGATGTCCCGAAGGGTGACCAGCGCCGTCCGGCGTCCCCGGTGAATGATCTGGCTGGCGACAATTTCCACGGCGAACCGCTCGCCATTTTTTTTGCGATGCCAGCGGAGCGGAACATAGGCATCACCGGCATCAATATGCCCGCGGGTTTGTTCCGGCTCTGCGGAAACATTCTCCGGCCCCATCTGGAGAAACTCCTCCCGGCTGTAACCGTAGAGCCGTTGCGCGGCCTGGTTGGCGTCCACATAGCGATGGGTCTCGCTGTCCACCAGGATGACGGCGTCGGCCGCCAGATCAAAAAGCCGGCGGTAACGCTCCTCGCTCTCGCGCAGCGCCGCCTCCGCTTCCTTCCGCTGCGTCAATTCACGCCGGGCCGTCGAATACAGCCGCGCGTTTTCAATGGCAATCGTGGCAAACCGCGCGAACTGGTCCAATTGCTGGACGGCATCCGGGCCAAAGGTCCGGTTCAACTTCTTTTCATGGGCCAGCCCCAGCACGCCCACAAAGCCCGACTTCGACATCAGCGGTGCCGCCATGATTGACCGGATCAAATTGATCTGATGGCTTTTAATCCGCTCCGGCCAGGCGTCGTAGTCCTCAATCAAAATGGTCCGGCCTGCCTGCCAGACTTTCCCACCCAGGCCTTCGCCCGGCTTGTTCTTGTATTTGAGCGATTCCTCCGCCAAAACGCCCAGGGCGATTTTCGGGGTGAGATGATCATCGCCCGGTTCCAGCAGATCGAGAAAGCCGGTGGAGGTGCCCATCAATTGTCCGGCGCGCTTGAGGATGTTTTCCAGCAACCGGTCCAAATCCAGTTGCGATGCCACGTCGAGCATGGTTTCCTGCAGGGCGGTCAGATATTCATTCTGGCGGCGCATTGCTTCTCCCGCCTGCTTGCGTTCGGTGATGTCGCGGGCATAACCCGCGGTTCCAATCACATTGCCTTTGTCATCACGAACTGGGGTTTTGAAGGTTTCATACCAGGCATTGCTGTTTCCGACAAAGATCATCTCCTCCTCGAAAATGGCGTTGCCGGTGGACATCACCCGCCGGTCGTCCCTGCGATATTTTTCCGCCAGTTCCCTCGGCCAGACATCCAGGTCGGTCAGGCCGTGGACTTTTTCCGGATCGCCGCG
>CAYYWB010000183.1:0-5369 GCA_964475285.1 uncultured Bifidobacteriaceae bacterium
CGCCGCGCAGGAGGCGGGCAACGCGCTTTACACGGTGGAAATCAAGCCGGACGGCTTCGGCCCGGTGGCGACGGTGTATGTGCGCTACAAAATTCCCGGCACGATGGAGGTTGAGGAACACTCTTGGTATGTGCCTTACGACGGCAACGCGCCCGCGCTGGAACAATCCAGCCCGGCGATGCGGCTGGCGGCGACGGCCAGCGCGTTCTCCGAATGGCTGGCGGGCAGTCCGTATGCGCAGGAAGTCACGCCGGATGAACTGCTGCGGGATTTGAGCGGCGTGCCGCAAATTTACGGCGCCGACCAGCGCCCAAGACAGTTGGAATGGATGATCCGCCAGGCGATGAGTTTGTTGAATCAGCCCAGGCCGGCGAGTGAGCCAAGCCCGTCGGATCAGCCGGGGGAACCGGGGGTAAGATCATTTTGAACATAAAAGAAAACCGCATGAAAACCGGCGCGCAACAAATTCTTAAGGCAATTCCCATTTTGATGCTGCTGGCCTGCCGGTGTTGTTTTGGGCAGACGGATACCAACCTCATTGCCACCGGCGATTGGTCGGCTGTTGTGCGCGATGGCCAAATCGGGCCGTTTCTTCGCGGACGGTTGCTTGTTTACGATGACCAAGGCATCAGCACTCATAACCATGCCCGGATTTATTTGGAACTACAGCATGTTTGTGCCACAAATATATGGTATCCCCCCATCGAAATATATTGTTTTGGAACCAACCTGGACCTTGAATTGGAAGATGGTCGCGGCCAGCCGATTCCCGGCTTTGGGAGCGTTGTCTGGGGGTTTGTCAGCGCCCCTTGCTGGGTGACATTGCCGATTGATGCCACTGTGCGGGTTCGCGCGGACGACGGCCCATTAGGACCCAGCACAAAACCCAACGGCCTGGACATCCCAAACGGGTTTGAAGATTGGATAATCCCGCCAAATGCGACCAATGACTATTACTTGTCCGCCACCTTCACTCCTTCGAAAGACCATCCGAGTCCGCTCAATTATCACGTCTGGCAAGGCACGCTCAAGCTGCCGGCGGTGAAAATCCCGGCGAAAAGCCCTGAAGGAAAATGAAAGGGGAATTCCAAATGTCGAATTGCGAAATCCAAATAAAACCTGAAGCCCGAGGCGCGAAGAAGGGAAATGCGCGCGCCGGCCAAAGGTGTAGCGCAGAATTGCATTCTGCCGTATCGCGGATTTGCAATCCGCGGCGCTTGGAAAAAATCGGAAGCCGTCGTGTCGCCGGGCGTTTTGCCGGGTGCAACCCGGCGATACGGCAGATTAAAAATCTGCGCTACGTCTTCTTCCGCCGTTTCACAATTTTTTTACAAACGTTTGACGCGCGCCTGACAACTGACGGTCGTTGAAACAGCTAAATACTTATTGAATTATGAAAACAAAAATCACCACCCCACTCCTTTGCGCCCTGTTGTTCCTTGCCGCGTCGCGCGCGGCGGCGGGCGGAATCACGCTGTCGGATTTCAAGCTGACCGGCGATCTCGGCGGCGAGGTCGCGGCGTTCACGCTCACCGCCACGGCAAACGTCGAGGACGCCAGGGGCGGCACGCTGGAACTGCTTTCCGGCCCGGTCGCGCTTACCAGCCTCGACGCGCGCCAGAAATGGCAGATGGGCGCGGACCGGGGCCGCTTCGTAGCGACGTTCGACCGCGGCGGGACTTATCCAATCGAGGTCCATTTCAACGCCACCGTCACCAAGAGCAACGACTGGAGCGCGGTGGATTTTCGCGTCGCCACGAGCGCATTGCAGCCGGTCGTGCTGCAAGGGCTGGCGGCGGACACGGAATTTCAATTCGCCAGCGCCGTGCGGCCCGAGCGCAGCGGCACCAACTTCACGAGCTACCTGCCTGTGGACGGCTCGGTGAAGTTTGCGTGGAAACAATCGCGCCCGGAGGCCGAGGGGAAATTATTTTACGCCGCCGAAATGACCTCGCAAATCAGCGTCAGCCCCGGCCTGATGCGGCAGGCGGATTTGTTCAACGGCAAAATCATGCAGGGCGAGATGAACAGCCTCGTGCTGCGGCTGCACGGCGACGGCGAAGTGACGCGCGTCCAGGGCGACGCGGTGCTGTCGTGGAACGTCGAGGCCGGCACGAATTCCGCCGACCGCCGGCTGGTCGTGCAGTTCAACCAGCCGCAGAAGGATGACTTCACGGTTTTCGTCCAGATGCAGACGCCGCTCGGCGCGTTCCCGCAAACGGCGGACGCGATGCAGGTGCAGCCCGAAGGCGCGACGCGGTTTGCCGGCACGTTCCGCATCGTGAACGACGGCGCGGTGCGGCTGGAAGTGGCGCAGGCGAGCGGGCTGTCGCAGATTTCGCCGGAGCAGTTCCCGGAGGCAAACGTGTTTCGCGCGACGGGCAGCCAGCGTTTTGCCTACCGTTTTTCCAGCGCGGATTTTGCGCTGAAAATCCAGGCGGACCAGATTCTGCCGGAAATCGGCGTGTCGCAGGTGCTCGCCTACAATCTCGGCGAAAGCGAATTGTCCGTGGACGCGGAAATCGAATTGGATATCCGCGAGGCGCCGTTGCGCGAGCTGCTGCTGAACATTCCGAAGGGCTACACCGTCGCGCAGCCCAAGGCGTCGGGCATGAGCGATTATTTCACGGGCGAAACGGCGGACCACAGCGGCGCGGAGCTGCGGATTGTCTATGGCCAGCCGGTTTCCGACCGGCAGGTGATCCAGCTCCACCTCGAACGCAACCAGCCGCTCGGCGACACGAACTGGACGCTGCCGCGCATCGAGGTGGTGAAGGCGAAAACCGTGCGCGGATTTGTCGGGGTGTCGGCGGACAGCGGCTTCCGGCTGACGGCGGAGCGCACGCAGGCGTTGACGGACATCGCCACGGCATTTTTCCCGAAACCGCTGGCGGGCATACAGGCGGCGTTCCGCTTGAGCGACCCTGACTGGTCGGCGACGCTGCGCGTGGAACGCCTGCCGCAGACGGTGCAGGCGGACGCGTTCCATTTGTTTTCCATCGGCGAAGGCATCGCCTACGGCAGCAGCGTGATAAATTACGTCATCAGCGGCGCGCCGGTGTCGTCGTTCCGCGTCGAGCTGTCGGATGAATATTACAACGTCGAGTTCACCGGCAAGGACATCCGCAATCCGGTAAAAACGGCGAACGGCTACATCGTGCAATTGAACACGCCGGTTTCGGGCGCCTACACGCTGCTGGCGACCTACGAGCGGCCGTTCAAGCCGAACGGCGAGACGCTGTCGTTCACCGGCGCGCGCCCGCTCGACGCGCAATCCGAGTCCGGCCACACCATCATCATCAGCGCGTATCAATTCCAGGTGAAGCCCGCCGATGTTTCGCCCGGCCTGCTCGCGCTGGAACCCGGCGAAGTGCCGCCGGAATACCGTTTGTTTTTCGACCAGCCGGTGCTGGCGGCGTATAGCTACGCCTCCCGGCCTTTCAACTTGAACCTCGCGTTAAGCCCGCTCGCGCAGGGCGATTCGCTCGCGCAGGTCGTGGACCGCGCGTCGCTCACCACGAAAATTTCCAAGGAAGGCCAGGCCATCACCGAGGCGCGCTACTTCGTGAAAAGCCGGGGCAACCCGAATTTCCGCGTGACGCTGCCGGAGGGAACCGAATTATGGTCGGCGACGGTCAACAACTCGTCCGTGGTGCCGGTGATGGACGGCAAATCCAATCTCATTCCGCTGCCCCAGCACGCCGACCCGGACACGGTGCTGACGCTGGATTTGAAACTCGCCACGACTTCGTCCGTGCCGGCGAGCGTAAGCATCGCCGCGCCAATCGTGGCCGCGCCGGTCATGCTGGCGGAATGGCAGCTTACGCCCGACGAAGGCCAGCGGCTGATGTATCGCAGCGGCACGCTCGCGCCCGCCGGCGGAACGGTGGACGCGACCGGCTTTGCGCAAGTCGCGCAACTGGCACGGGGCGACCAGGCGGGCGCGGCGATTATATCGCTGCTGGTGGCGCTGTTTTCCGTGGTGCTTGCCGTTTTCCTGTGGCGCTGGGCGGCGGGCGAGGGCGTTTATCAATTCAGCGCGCGCCATCTGCTCGGCGCAATTATCGGACTCGCGGCGGTGATTTTTGCCGCCGTCTCGCTCGTTTATGCCGCCAATTCATTTGAATCCATCAACGCCAGTCCGTCGGACACGCTGACGTTTCTCGCGCCGGTGCAGCAGGCGAACAGCGCGCTGACCGTGGATGTCGCCAACGTGCCGGTGGCCGAGGCCGGCGCCGGAACCTTCAGCAAAGTCTGGCCGGCGTTTCTCGCGCTGGTCGTCTTTTTTTGGGGCTGGCGGCGGAGCGCCGGCCTCCGGCACGGCTCGATCACAAACTCAACCAGCACGCCGAGCCGGAGGCCGGCGTTCCAAATTCTCGGCTGGACGCTGGCCGCGTGGGCGGCGCTGCGCCTGCCCAACGGCGTCCCCGCATTTTTCGCCGTCGTCGGCGCGTTCCTGCTGTTGCACGTCGTGATTCCGTCGCTGAAACAGCTCTGGAATCTGCCGGCCAGGCCGAAATTCGATCTGCCGCCGCCAACTCTCCCGCCGCCAACGGTGGTGGCGACGCTGGTTGCCCTTTGCCTGTTCGGCGGCGCGATGACCGGCCTCGCCGGCGCGGTGACCGGGGCCATCGCGGGTTCCATCACAGCGATGCCGGAATCCGTCACGCAGCAAATCCGCGTTGAAGACACCTTTGCGCTGGCGACGGCGAAAATTCACTGGCAGGCGGACAAGGGCCAGACATTGCCGCTGCTGTTTCAGCCGGCGGTGCTGACTCACGTCAATTATCCGAAAATGCTCAAGCTGGAGCAGTCGCCGGCGGGTTCGCGCAGCACGCAGCAACTCGTCGCGCAATCCGGCGGCGCGTTTGACATCGAGGTTCAGTATCAGATCCAGGTCACGAAACGCGGCACGGACAGCGGGTTCACGCTGCCGGTGGTGAGCGGGCTTGTCAACCGCGTCACGCTCTCGCTGGTGAACCTGGACGTGGACGTGTTCTCGCCGCAGGCCGTGTCCGTCCAGCGCGGCGCCAGCGGCACCAACACCGTCGCGACGCTGGTCCTGACGCCCGACAGCGCGTGGATCGGCTGGAGGCCGCGCAGCCGCGACGTGAAAAATGAGAAGCCGGTTTTCTACGCGGAAATGTCGCAGCTTTACGTTCCGTCGGCCGGCGTGGTCGAGGGCGTGCATCAAGTTGCCATCCGCCCGGCGCAGGGCGAACTCGGCGAATTGATTTTTGACGTGCCGGCGGGCGCGACAATCACCGACGTGTCCGATGGCGGCACCCGGTATGCGCCGGCGCAAACTTTTGGTGCCAATTCAAGCCAGAGCTTCGTGAACGTGGCCGTCCCCAGCGTCGTCTCGCTCT
>CAYYWB010000184.1:0-5353 GCA_964475285.1 uncultured Bifidobacteriaceae bacterium
TTTTGATGTCCGCCAACTGTGCGCGCTCCTCTTCGTTTGGTGTCGGCAGCGGCGGCACGTCGTTTTCGTGCAGCCGATTCCACGCCTCGACTATGTGAGCGCGGACAACGATGTTCGGAATTTCGGGATCGTTCCTGATTTCGTCGGCGGACTGGTATTCGGCGAGTGCTTTCATTGCGCGCCTTTCACCGCGCGACGTTGGCAGCGGAAATTGTCGGCGAGCCATTGCCGGACTTCCGCCATGTCGAAACGGACGCGGCGTTTGCCCAGCTTCAAATGCGGGCAGCCTTGCGCAACGAAGTTATCCACGCTGCGGACGGACATTTGAACCATGCTCGCCACGTCGCGCTTGCCGCCGTAGCGTTGCACTGCCGCCAACGAAGATTGATTGCTGGTGGCGGTTTCCAGCGGTTGAATTTTATTCGCGTTCACGGGGCAAATCTGCCACGTCACGCGCAAATAAATCAGGACACTGAAATAAGAAGAAATGTCCGCAATTCGGCAGAGTCAGGATTTCTTGCGGCGTCGCCCCGGCTTGCCGGGCAAGTAGGGAATACCAATTTCAACACAAGCCCGGCGGACAGTGCGCTGCCATTCTGCATCGCCCTGATTTGCTGGACGCCTGCCCTGTTTTTTCAGAATGTCGCACAACACGGCAATGGTGTAGCGCGGCTTCAGTGCCACATTTTCACCCGTGGCGTTTTCGGGATAGATCAAATCGGCGCGGCGGATTTTTGGAGCGCCGTGAATTTCCAGCAATGCCATGTGCAACGGGTAGGCGTCTTGCGCGGCGATTTCCGCTTTGATGGCGTCGGCCATTGCTTGAAACCAGTCCGGCTTGAAATCCAAAAGCGCCTTCACCATTTGCTCGTGAAAGCGATTAAGATTTTCGCCGGTTTCCTTGTCCACAAAATCAGGTTTTTTGGGGTCTTTCATCATGTCCGGCAAGTGGTGAAACCAGCGGACACGCTCCGCCAGCCGATTGCCAGCCGTCCGCCCGTAAGTGAGCCGGACTTGCTTTTCCAAAAGGGTGCTGTCGCGGTCAAGGGTTTTCAGAATACCGTCGCCCGGCTTGCGTCCGCGTCGTTTGATGGTGAGTGTTTTTGTTTTCATGGTGTCAGGTGGGAATGAAATTTTGCTTGGCGTTGGCATGGCCGAATGGCAGTTGCGCGGGCGTCGCGCTTTCCACGGCGGATTGCGGGCGGACGTTGAACCACTGTCTCGCATCGGCTGGCTTCACCAGTTCGCGGTAAAATTTGTGAACCACTCCGGGCGAGTTGCCCGCAAAGCCAGCCGTGCGCCCGGCGTCATTCGTCAGCGCGAAAACGCAACTCACAAACGAGTGGCGCAACCCGTTGGATTTCCATTTCACTTTTGCGGCGTCGGCGGTGATTTGCTGCGCATCGTGAAATTGATCGTGAGTGTGTTTCCACACGCTGCCCGTGCGCTCCGTTTCCGGCGTCAGGGCGAGCCATTCCGCCGCGTTGTCCGCCAGCGGCACAATCCGCCGTGTGGCGGTCTTGCTGGCGTGCGCGCCAATGACAATGTGCCGCTGCTCAAAATCTATGTCCTGCCACGTCAGCCGTTCAATCTCCGCGCTGCGCAGCCCGGCGAACGCGCCCAAAACAATGCAAGGCCGGAAGTCCGGCGACGCTGCCGACAACAGCCGCGTGATTTCGTCGGCGGTGTAGATTTCCACGCTGCCGCCTTTGATCTTCACCCGTTGCAAACCTTGCGCGGGGTTGCTGTCGCAATAGCCGCGCGACTGGCAATAATCAAACAGCGTGTGAATCATCGTGACGAAAGATTTCAGGTTGTGCGGCTTGAAATGTTTTGCGTCCAGCCATTCCTGAATGTTCGGCGTGGTGACGTTGCCAACATCTGTTTGAAAATCGGCGGCAAACCGGGCAAGGCGGCTGCGCAACGGCGGAAGATAACGCGGTGATGCTCCGTTCGCCGTCTGGTGCTGCAACAGTTCTGCAACCGCGTCGGCGACGCGCTTGGCGGTGACTTGCCGGTGACGCTCGCGGTAGAACGTCGCCGCCGCTTGCAGGCTCGCCAAGTCCCCGACGATCTTCAAACAGTGCGCCACGGCTGCCGTCGCGCTGTCCACGGTGACGCCAAACGGTTTCAACCGGGCTTCCGCGTTGGCGTATTCAATCGCCTGCTGTTTCGTCATGCTCGCGGCAACGTAGTCGCGGGAGTCCAGCCGTTGCGCGAGCTTGGTTGCCGCTTCAATGGCTTCCACGGCGGACGGGTAGGCGTCCATTCGCCGCTTGTCGCCGTCCGCGTAGTTGGCAACCAGATAGCTGAAATTCCCGGCGGGCGTCTTGCGGCGATACACCCTGACGACTGCCCGCCCCGGTTGCACGATCTTTGGCCAAGAGTCCGGCTGTTTGGGATTGCGCGATGCTTTCGTTTTCATGCGCGATAATGTGACATACTTGTGACACGGAAGCAAGTATAAACAGGAAAGTGAAGCCGCGAAACGCGATAAAACCCTTTATTTACAAGTGGAGCCAGCGGTCGGGATTGAACCGACGACCTTTGCTTTACGAAAGCATTGCTCTACCGCTGAGCTACGCTGGCTCGAAGCGAACGGACGTTGCCAGCACAGGGCAGAATCGTCAAGATTATTTTCACTGCGGCACCTCGGCATTTTAACCGCCTTTCCGTCCTTGCCTTCGGCTCCTTTCTATTTTGAGTCAACTCGCCGCCGTCAAAAAATCTGGATTCTGGCTTGCGCCTGCTTTGTCTGTTTTCTAAAACAACACGTCATGTCCGCACCGAAAACATTCAATTTGAGCCAATTTCTCGCCACGCGCACCGACGCCGTCAACGCCGCGCTCGACAAATTCCTGCCGTCCGAAAAAACCAAGCCCGCCACGATTCACAAGGCCATGCGCTATTCACTGTTCGCCGGCGGCAAGCGGATGCGCCCCGCCGTCCTGCTCGCGGCGGCGGCGGCTTGCGGCGGTTCGGAAAAAGACGCGATGCCGCTCGCGTGCGCCATGGAGTGCATCCACACCTACTCGCTCATCCATGACGATTTGCCGGCGATGGACAATGACGATTTCCGCCGCGGCAAGCCGACGAACCATAAAGTCTTCGGCGAAGGCATCGCTGTGCTGGCGGGCGATGCGCTGTTGACGCAGGCGTTTGAGATCGCCTCGCAATGCAAAAAATTCCCGTGCTATCCGCACGACAAGATCATTCTGGAAATCGCCAAGGCGTCCGGCTCGCTGCAACTCGTCGGCGGCCAGGTCGCGGATCTGGAAGGGGAAAACAAAAAGCTATCCATCGCCGAATTGAAATTCATCCACGAGCGCAAGACCTCCGCCCTGCTCTGCTGTTCCGTGCGACTCGGCGGCATGAGCGCCAACTGCACGCCCGCGCAGCTCGCGGCGCTCACGGATTTCGGCCATCACGTCGGCCTGGCGTTTCAGGTGATTGACGACATTCTGGACGTGACGCAGACCAGCGAGCAGCTCGGCAAGACGGCGGGCAAGGACGTGGCCGTGCAAAAGGCGACCTATCCGGCCATCGTGGGCCTGGAGAAATCGCGGAAGATTGCGGCGCAACTGACGGCCAAGGCGTTTGCCGCGCTGGACATTTTCAAGGGCAAAGCCGTCGCCCTCGAAGCGCTGGCGGAATTTCTGTTGAAGCGGGACAGGTGATTTTTCATTAAAAAAATTAAGGAACCGGCGCGATGCGAAAAAATCGACAACCATACAACACAACATTGGTGTCGTAATAGTCAAATGTGGCGGCAGAATTTAGGTTGGTTAGAATTGGCGTCCAGTCAGCCAAATTGGTCGAATCCTGCAACACGAAGTTTTGACCTTCAGTTCCATCAAGGTGGATTTTGAAAGTGCCATAAGTTGGTTGGCTTGCATTAAGAATGATCGCCGTTGGCGCGTAGGCTGTTTTTATTGAAATCGATTCCTGTGGTTTGATTTCTGAATTTGTAGTCGCATTTTGAGTCGTAAATTCAAATAGCGGTTCAGACAATGGCATTGCCAATACATCGAAAATGGCTGTGCCGCCCTTTGTAAGCGGCACGCCGCCTACCATCCATTCGCCGTTTGTTTGGACATTTGCCTTTAGGCCATTAACCCAAACATTTCGGTTGGGTGGGCTTATTTTCCCTGTAACCATGACTTGCATTTGTAAAAGCTGCCTTGGCGGAATATGGTTTATTATAATTATATCCTCACTTTTAACAATCGTCAGGTTTGTGACGGAGGAATTTCCGACCACATCCGTCACCGATATTTTTATGTGATTTGTTTTTGAAAATAACGGAACATGCTCCAACCAAAATCGCCCGCCACGCTCAACTTCTCCTTTGATCACCTTGCTTTGATTGCCGTCGGTGATTTCTCCAGTCACTGTGGCGTTGTCATCATCCGTATTGCCGCGAAGAGTAAACTCTTCGCCGGAAATTTGTTGGTCTAAACTTGGCCAATTAATCTGAAACGTCGGCGCATTCGTTTTCAAATCCAACCGTAATACATAGATTTTTTTAATGGTCAGTCTGCCATTTGGGTAATAGCCGCGAACAAAAACCGCGTTGGTTCCGGGAGCCAAGTTGATGTCGAAGCATGAAAACCAATTGGTGGTGAAGCGGAGTTGTTGATTATCAAAGAAGTCGTCGGTGACAAACCCGTGCTGGTTGGTCAGCGTTTGTAAATCGTTCAGAACATCATAACTGACGCCCAGCAATGGCTGGTCGCTTATGCCTTTGACGTCTATGATTGGTTGAGTCAAGATGCTTTGATTCGGACTTTCAATATAAATATTTGGCCGCTGCCGGGCCGGACTGACACCAGCAATTGCGTTTGGCAAATGCGATCGTTGCAATGAAGCAAGAATAGCCGGGCCTAGATCCTCAATGTCGGTTTTCTGATTGAGAATTATTTCTTCGCCGTTGGGTGCCCAAAAAGGAGCAGCCGACAGCCCATTCATGATTCGGGGAGGCAATTTGATTTTATTGACAACTTCATTGTTGGCGTTGGTGGTGGTTTTTCCAAAATAAGCCAATGTTGCTTTCAAAACATTAGACCCATCAGCCTCTAACACATACCAAGTTACTTGAACGCAGGGAGGTTTGTCTTCGGTCAGCGCTGTTTCACACGCGGTATTTATGTTGTCAGCCATGCAAACATTCATGAGCACAAAGCCAAAAATCGCGGCTGAACAAATTGCGTTTAACCGAACTGGTAACATCGGGATATTAAAAGCCAATTATCATAAAACATCAAGAGGCGAGTCCATTCCAAACATTATTTAAGAATTATTCCGTCCACTCGCCGGTCTGGAGATACGGCTTGAGCTTTTCCTTGAGCGTTTC
>CAYYWB010000185.1:0-5348 GCA_964475285.1 uncultured Bifidobacteriaceae bacterium
CCAACACCGCGCGCGAAATGAAGGTGAACGCCATCATCAACAACTCCTTCGGCTTTGGCGGCCACAACGCGAGTATCGCGGCAAAAATATTTAGCGGGTAATCTTAACCACGATTGTCCAATGTCTCGAACGAGCGACAAAGACTTGTTTGGGCACGTTAAGAAACGGCGGCCAACGCGACTTCGCTCGTCGCTCCGAAAAATAGATGAGAAATCATTTGAGAATCGTTTAACTAGGCTGAAACAACTTCAAGAAATTTTTCCGAAGGGATATTCTTTCTTACTACCACCTGAAACTGCATTTGTTTTTGACGAAGCAAAAGCGGCCTTTGTTAACGGTCAATTCATTTCTACCATTTTGCTGGCACAAGCCTTCATCGAACACATTTTCCAATGCAAATTGGACGAGCGAGGCGAGACAACGATGGCTAATGCCGGTCTTGCAACAATGGTGAAGTATTTGAGGAAGGAAAACCTACTGCATGAATTTCTTGCCAAGAAAGTTGATGAATTGCGGCGAATCCGAAACCCATTCGTTCACTTGCAAGACAATCTTCACTCGCCAGGATTTATTAATCGTGCGATAAAGGAAAAGATTTCATTTGAAAAAGTTTTGGAAGATGATGCTTGGAAAGCACTTTCTCTGATGTATCAAATAGCCACTACGCGGATTTAATTGTTAATGAACTTTCTTTCTCTAATTGAATCGAAACGCGAAGGAAAAATTCTCGCGCCGGAGCAGATTCAAGGATTCATCCGCCAATTCACCGCCGGGAAAATTCCCGATTACCAGATGGCCGCGATGCTTATGGCCATATATTTTCGCGGCCTCGACACCGCCGAAACCACCGCGCTTACGCTCGCCATGCGCGATTCCGGCGACGTGCTGAAATTTCCCAAGGACAAGCGCCCGCTCGTGGACAAGCATTCCACCGGTGGTATCGGCGACAAGGTGTCGCTCCCGCTCGCGCCGCTGCTGGCGTGCCTCGGCTTCCGCGTGCCGATGATTTCCGGTCGCGGCCTCGGCATCACCGGCGGCACGCTCGACAAGCTGGATTCCATTCCCGGCTTCAAAACGCTTTTGCCCGCCGCACAAATTGTCGCGCAAGTCCAGCAAGTCGGCTGCGTCATCTGCGGCCAGACGGACAAAATGGTTCCCGCCGACAAAAAAATTTACGCCCTGCGCGACGCCAGCGGCACCGTGCCGAGCATTCCACTCATCACCGCCTCCATTCTCTCCAAGAAGCTCGCTGAAAGCCTGGACGCGCTCATCCTCGACGTGAAATTTGGCTGCGCCGCCTTCATGCAAACCAAGGCCGGCGCCCGCAAGCTAGCGAATGAGATGGTTGCGCTCGGCAACAAATGCGGCGTGAACACCCGCGCCATTTTGTCGGACATGAACACGCCGCTCGGCCGCGCCGCCGGCAACTGGCTGGAAGTGAAGGAAAGCGTCGAGTGCCTTGAACCGCGTAGCAGTCGACGCGAGGAGGCCCAAACCGAATCCGGAATTCGGAATCCGGAATCCGAAACAAGTCAGAGCCTCCTCACGTCGGCTGCTGCGTTGGATGACTTGCGCCCGCTCGTCCTCGATTGCGCCGCGCATTTGATGGTTCAAACTGAAAAATCCAAATCCCTCGCCGCCGCGCGCAGGCTGGCGGAAGACTGCTTGAATTCCGGCGAGCCGCGCAAAAAGTGGGACGAAATGATTGTCGCCCAGGACGCTGACTTGAGGGCGTTCAACCAGAAACTCGCGCTCGATTCAACCGCGCCGGTGGTTGTTGAATTGAAATCGGGAAAATCCGGCTACGTTTCCAAATGCGACGCCCGCATCATTGGTGAAGTCATCCGCGACCTGGGTGGCGGGCGGCTCGCGAAGGATTCCGCCATCAATTACGACGTGGGCGTTGACCAGCTCGCCAAGCCCGGCGGGCGCGTGAAAAAAGCCGGCGCGCTTTGCCGCGTTCACGCCGCAAATGCCGCGCAAGCGGGAGCTGCGGTCACACGTTTGAAAACGGCCTTTGAAATTTCCGCGCGCCGGCTGGCTGTTGCCAAGCTGGTTCACGAAATGATCTGATCCACAAAATCCACTTGCCAAAAACTCCGGTGGATGGATGATTAGCTTATACCGCTGAATGAAACCCAATAAAATTCTGCTGCTGATTGCGGCGGCTTGGTGCGGCTCGAATTCCGTGGTCGCCCAGACTTGGACAATGACCAGCGCGCCTTTCGGCGAGTGGTCTTCCATTGCCTTATCAGCAGACGGGAGCAAATTGGTGGCGGTTGGACCTGAAAATGCCGGGGTTTGCATCTCAACGAATTCGGGAAAGACATGGACATTAAACAGCGCGGTGCTAAATAACCAGCCATGGTTTCCTTTTATCGCCTCATCGGCGGACGGAACTAAATTGGCGGCTGTGGTTTCAATGGGGCTGATTTATACCTCAACCAATGCGGGTGCAACATGGATATCCAACAGCCTGCCAACGGCATTTTGGACTTCCATTGCTTCATCGGCGGATGGAAGCAAATTGGTCGCCGTGGCTTGTTCCAATCTGATTTGCACTTCGACCGATTTTGGAGCGACATGGAAATCAAACAGCACAGTGACGGATAATCAGACATTCCGTTCAGTCACTTCATCGGCGGATGGAACCAAACTGGCGATCGCTGCTTATGGTGGCATGATTTACACCTCAACGAATTCGGGATCAACTTGGACAACTGTAACGAGCGTGCCGAGCACGAATTGGGAAGCTATTGCTTCGTCGGCGGATGGAACCAAATTGGCGGCGATAGTGCAAAGCGGCTTGGTTTATACCTCGCCGGATACGGGAGCAACATGGATGTCAAACAGCCTGCCCGCCAGCCAATGGACTTCCATTGCTTCATCGGCGGATGGCAGCAAATTGGCGGCTGTGGCCAATGGTCCGATTTATCTCTCAACGAATTCAGGAACAACCTGGACGTTGGACGCAGGCAACAATTACACATGGGGATTCGTCGCGTCTTCGGCGGATGGTTCCAAATTGGTGGGGCTGATTGGCACCGGAGTTTACAACGGATACAAAACAATATATTGGGATGGAATTTACACTTTGCAAACCACGCCGGCGCCACAGTTGAACCTTACGCCGACAAATGGCAATCTCGCGCTTTCTTGGATTATGCCTTCGATGAATTTTGTCTTGCAACAGAGCGCTGACCTGTCTTCGTGGCCGGTCGTGACAAACCAGCCGGTGCTGAACCTCACCAATTTGCAGAATGAAGTGGTTCTGCCGCCGCCAGGTGGCAATGTTTTTTACCGGCTCAAGACGCCGTGAAATAATCACCGCCAAGCCGCCAAGGCTGCCAAGATTGAATTGGACAAATGAAAAGGCAGAAATCCCTCTTTCCGAATTCCTGCCATTAAAATTTGAATCGTCTTCGCGTTCCTGGCGTCTTGGTGGTTGAACTTAATTTCAACAGATCTTCCGCAATCTGCACGGCGTTGAGTGCCGCGCTTTTGAGCAACTGGTCGCCGCTCACCCAGAAGCACAGGCCGTGTCCACACGCCGGCAATCAAGGCGAGGCTGAAAATGATCAGGCCGGCCAGCGTGAGTTGGAACGTGTTGCCGGCCTGCGCGGATTCCTCCTTCTTGCGGCGGCTCATGGAAGCAACGCCAGCAACGATCAGCCGGGGCGGACAGAAATGGACGCAACATTATAAAGGTTGTAATTGGCAGCGTGGAATATGGCGTAGATTTCCGGTCATGCAACCGGATTGTAACCGGACGGTTACAATTGGTTTTCCGTGCCGGCGTCCGCGATTGACGCCGGCGGTTTTTATGTTAATTTAGCCGGCCATTTATGAATCGTCATCCGCACGTTGCAGTTGTCGGCGCGACCGGCGCCGTGGGCATCGAAATGATCAAAACGCTGGAAAAACGCAATTTTCCGGCGGGTCAACTGACATTGCTCGCGTCGGCGCGCTCCGTCGGCAAAACACTTAAGTTCCGCGACAAGGACATCGCCGTCACCGAACTGAAGAAGGATTCCTTCGATGGCATAGACATCGCGCTGTTCAGCGCTGGCGGGAGCATTTCAAAGGAGTTTGCGCCCATTGCAGCCAGAGCCGGCTGCATAGTCGTGGACAATTCCAGCGCGTTCCGTCAGGATGAAAACGTCCCGCTCGTCGTCCCCGAAATCAACGCCTCCGACGTGAAATGGCACAAGGGCATCATCGCCAATCCGAATTGCACCACCGCCATCACGCTCATGGCATTGTATCCGCTGCACAAGGCGTTCACCGTGAAACGCATTTTTGCCTCCAGCTACCAGGCCGTCTCCGGCACCGGCGCGAAGGCCATCGAGGAATTGAGGCGGCAGGTCGGTGAAATCGTCGCCGGCAAGCCGGTGACGAAGGAAGTTTATCCGCATCAAATCGCCTTCAACGTCCTGCCGCACGTGGATTCATTTCTGCCGACCGGCTACACGAAGGAAGAAATGAAGATGGAAAACGAAGGCCGCAAGATCATGCACCACCCGAATTTCCGGGCGAGCGTGACGTGCGTGCGCGTGCCGGTTTATCGTTCGCACTCCATCGCGGTGAGCGCGGAATTTGAAAAGCCCGTGACCGTGGAAGCCGCGCGCGCGGTTTTGAAAAAAGCGCCGGGCCTCGATCTCGTGGACGAGCCGGAGAACAAGAAATATCCGATGCCGCTGTTCACCTCGGAAAAATACAACTGCGAGGTGGGCCGCATCCGCAAGGACTGCGCGCTGGACAACGGCCTGTGTTTCTGGGTGAGTGGCGACCAGTTGCTCCGCGGCGCAGCACTCAACGCGGTGCTGATTGCGGAGGAGCTGATCAAGTAAATTCAGCGGCCAGGCCGCCGGAAATGCCGGATTCAACAGGAGCTAAACCAGTTTCTTTAGCCGCGTGTCCTCGCCGAGCTTCCGGACCAGTTCCTTGACCTTCTGCGCCTGCGATTTGTGCGCCAGCAGCACCGCGTCGTCCGTCTGCACCAGAATGGAATCGCGCAGGCCGACCACGGCGATGGGTGTGCTGTTTTTGGTCCGCGCGTCGTAAATGATGTTGCGCGCGGCGTCCACGTGGATGAAATCCGCCACGGCGCAATTGCCTTCCGCGTCGGCCTTGAGATGCCGCGCCAGCGCGTTCCACGCGCCGAGGTCGTCCCACTCAAAAGCGCCGTCGGCCACGATGACGTTCTGCGCCTTTTCCATGAGCGCGAAATCAATCGAGATTTTTTTGATGTCCGGATATTCCTTGGCCAGCACTTTCGCAAGCTTGGCGGGATTGTTGGCCACCTTGAACCAGCGCTGGCACGCGGCGAACATTTCCGGCTGATGCTT
>CAYYWB010000186.1:0-5334 GCA_964475285.1 uncultured Bifidobacteriaceae bacterium
TGGAGCCGCGATCCCGCACGGCGCGCGGCGGGCCGCCGTCATTGATGCCAAACACGATCAACATGAAATCGCCGGCCTTGATCCGGGGCAGGACCGACGGCCAGTCGTTCGTGTTGTTGTAATAGGTGCGGCTTGATGTTCCGGCGTGGGCGACATTGGCGACCGAGATTTTCGCGGAATCAAAATAGTCGGCCAGCGGAGTGCCCCAGCCGACGATGGGCTGGCCGCTCCGGCCATTGCCCGAGTTCCGGGCCGTCGAATCGCCAAGGACGAAGATCGTGGGTTTGTTCGCCGCGCCATCAGCCGCACAGGCCTGGCCGCAGCCGAACCAGCCGGCGCCGGCGGCAAGCGTGAATAGAATTGAAAAAGTTTGCAGAATGCGCCGCGCGGAGGCAGAACCGTCTTGCCAAACCACGGTCGTCCCGACAGCGGCATGTTTCTGGTTGTGCATGCGGCGAATTTGCACGGAACCATTTCCCGCGTCAATATCAATTTGCAATTCGTCCAGGGCACCCGTTTCAAAAATTTGCGCCATCCACACCGCCCGATTCCCGGGGCGCAATTTTTACGTTCAAAATTCAATCTTCGACCTGTCGGGTATGATTGGAAGGTCAAATCCATGCTCATACTGATTCCTTACTTTACATGGGTGGTGGAGTGGCATCGGGAAAGAGCTTTACGAACAGGGCATGCAACCATTCACGTGCTTTCCTCTCTGATCCTTGAACATTGCGGTTGGCGCAGCCTTCCACAAGACCGACGCAGTCAAACATCCAGTCGTCGAGAACCTGGGCAATACCGTCCTTCAAAATGTGGGCTGTCCCCGCATGGGTTCTTACGTCCTCGCCGAGCTGGGCGATGGCGGCTTGTTCGTCTGTTTGGCCAAAGTAAGCCATCAACTGGTCCTTCAATTGCTCGACGATGATCGGAACACGAGGCTTGCGTGAGACCAGACATCGGTGGCCTTTCGGTGTCTGTAGCACACGCTTCAGGTCCAGCAGAGACCGGACAAATTCGAGACGGGTATTTTCTCCAAGACTGACGGGTTCCAGCCCGAAGTGTTCGGGAATGACGCCAATAAATCGCTCAATACCGTTATCGGATCCGCACTCGATCTGTTTTTCAACCGCGGCAAATGGAGAAACAACCCGCTGATCATCAAAAGCAATTCGCCAGTCCCCCTTGTCCATGATCCATGTGCCGCCATAATGGAGAATGATGCATTCCCCCAGAAATGCGCCGTAAAGTTCCACGCATTCCGCTCTTCTGGCACCATCCTCAAGCGCCCCGGTTTGACGCAGTTCCTCGATGTGATATTCCAGCCATAAAACCGATTCACGGTTGAACCCGGACAAAAATCCCTCGGGATGAATCTGAGGCATTTTCTCGATGACCTGCCGTGCCCTGTTCTTCACCTGCTCAAGCGAAAAGCGGAGCGGCAGGGACTCGATTTCCGATATGATGAGCGCCTGAAAATAGGTGCGAAACGCCTCCAAGGTGGCCAAATCCGCCTCCCGGGGAAGTTTTTTCTCGTCCTTCTCTCCGCTCTTCAATGCCGACCCAATGGCATTCTCCACGATGTGCCATTTCTCGGACGCCGGCAGTCCCCTGGTCTCAAGTTGCTCCTGGGCAAATGCAATGGTTTGGAAATTACCTCCCTCCTGCATCAACTCGTTGAAGCGATCTTTGAAGCGCTGGAGCATTTCCGGGGTGATGGGTTTGAGCTGCTCGTTGTCCGAGTGAATTTCGATCACCTTGAAGAGTCTCTTGATTTCTGGATCGGTCTGTTCCTTTGGCTCGTTGCCAGGATGTAGGGGTTCCCCGGAGTCCGGATCGAATAATTCCTTGCTGGATTCTTCGGCTTCTTCCGGCAACAGCTTGCGGATGGAGTAATCATCCACATCGAGCTGATAGACGCCGGCATGATCTCCGGATGGATCCACCACAAAACGAACGGTGGTTGAGGATGACTGATAGATGACCTGAATCCACCACACGTCAGGTGGAGAACGGTGAGACTCCCACCACTGATTGGTTTGGATATGATATTCGTATGGTTTAAACGGCTCGCGGAGCCAGTAGAGGATCAGCCCGCAGCCAACAACAACAACCCATTTTTCCTGCCAATCGATTGTGGCTGAATTGGGGTTTCCGTAAAAATCACCAATTACCACTCGCGAACCGTCTGGGCGCTCAAGATAAACGGTCTCCTGGTCGTGTGAGACAACGAAGTGTTTGCTGTGTGCCAGTAGGTTGCTCATTTATCGAGTCATTTCTCGTTCTATTTTGAGGAATCTAAACAGACGCTGAGCGAATTTCAAATGCGTCTTGGTGACCATTAGTCAATTGGTAATGGTCAGCTCAATTTGATTACGAAACTCGGCAACAGGCGTTCCAGCGGGGACTTTTTCAGTCAGTTCCAACACTTTGTCACCACCCAAAGATGTTACTACACGAATTACAGCCTTGATGGTGACTTTGCCCGGTTTCTTGGCTGCAAATACCCCTTTTGAATCGATGTCCCCGAGTGTCGGATCACTTACCGTAAACGTTGCATTTGTGGACACGTCACCTACATAAGGGATGGCCCAGCTTTGATTGTCCACAGCGGTTTTGCCTGTGCTGTCTTTAACGTTTAAATCAGCACGTTTGGCCAAAAGGCATTCAACCACATCTTTGTTCGCTATCCAGAACCCCAATGTGTCGGCCATCTGCCGGGCCGTTTGACCCCGCGCACCGCCATAGGTCATCGCCAATGCCGTGGAAATGCTGTAAGGTGAAAAAAACAGGTTGCCATCCGCCGTTTTCAGTCTGGAATAAAGATTCAGAGCGAACGAGGTGTTCGCGGCAACAACCGCCCTTGTGTCAGGTGAGATCTGTGCATCCGCCGGCAATGTTCCAGGCAGGGTCAATGCGACCAAGAAGACAAGGGGCTTTAAGGTTTTTCGCAGGGCAAGCGACCATTCGTGCGGTTTTACAGGCTTCTTCTGAAGTTTGGAATTCCCCTCCGGCTTTCTCGCGCTCCAAACATCAAACACGAGAAGCCATGCTTGCCACCCGTTTGGGAAAATAGGTCGCATAAAACCGTGCTACTGTTTCACATAAGACTCGAAACGGCTTTTACCATAAAGCTGACGCAGCATAGCAAGCCTGCAAGTAAATGCAATTAAATAATTAAAATGTAAGATTAGGCCATATGAATATAATCATTAGCAACACCATGCATTGGAAGGACCGGTTTAAAAGTGCGGTGAGAATGCAACGATGTTCGGTCGAAGAATCATGCCTGTATAATCAACCACAACGCAGATGATAATCAGCCAAAATTGGATGCAGCGGCGATTTGCTTTAAGACGACTAAATGCAAAGTGTGTTTTGCGTCGGTGGCAAAATCAGGGCTTGCAATTTGTAAGCCATGCTTTCAATATGCACGGATGATTCCGCGCCTGCTCGAAAAACAAGTGCAACGCTGGCTTGGCCAGTTCCCCGCCGTCGCCCTCCTTGGCCCCCGCCAGTGTGGCAAGTCCACGCTGGCACGCCGCATATTGGCCGACTTTCCGAACGCGCTCCTGTTGGATTTGGAACGCCCGTCCGATCTAGCCCTCCTGCACGATGCGGAGGCCTTTTTCGCGGCCAACGCTTCGCGTTTCATCTGTCTGGATGAAATCCAGCGGGCTCCGGAATTGTTTCCGGTCCTGCGCTCCGTGCTGGATGCCGGCCAGCGGAACGGCCAGGTGCTCATTCTTGGATCCGCCTCGCCCGAACTGCTTCGCCAGAGTTCCGAATCTCTGGCCGGACGCGTTGGCTATCTCGAATTGACGCCCTTTCTCCTGCCGGAAGTGCTGACCCCCAAGGCCGATGCCGGCGTGTTGCACACCCACTGGCGACGGGGTGGTTTTCCCCGCAGTTTCCTGGCGGAATCGGACGCCGCCAGCGGGGAATGGCGCGAGGAATTCATCCGCACATTTTTGGAACGCGATCTGCCGCAACTGGGCGTGACAACTCCCGCCGGCGTCCTGCGGCGTTTCTGGCAAATGGCGGCTCATTATCACGGCGAACTCTGGAACGCCTCCAAGGTCGGCCAGGCGCTGGGCGTCACCCATCCCACGGTGCAAAGTTATGTGCGCTTGCTGGAGCAGGCTTTCATGCTGCGCGTCCTGCTGCCGCTGGAGGCCAACCTCAAAAAACGGCTGGTCAAAACACCCAAGATTTATCTGCGTGATGCCGGCCTGTTGCACACGCTGCTGCGGTTGGAAACCGACAACGATTTGCTGGGACATCCTGTGTATGGCAGTTCGTGGGAAGGCTATGTTATCGAGCAGGTGCTGGGGGTGCTGGGCGGCGGTTGGGAGATTTTTTTCTACCGCACCAGCACCGGGGCCGAATGTGACCTGGTGTTGCAGCGCGGCCGCCGCCGTGTGGCCATCGAATGCAAGGCCTCGACTGCGCCGGAATTGACGCCGGATTTTCACCGGGCCATTGAGGACTTGCGACCGGAATCCACCTGGGTGGTGGCCCCGGTGCGTGAAGCTTATCCCATTGGCAAGTCCATCAACGTCACGCCACTGCCGGCGCTGCTGAATGAACTTAAACGCATGAAGGAATGAGAGGGCTAAGGTGGTAGGCCGAGATTGCTGCTGCTGCGAAGAATTGATGGCTAACAAAATGGCTAACAAAGTAGAGTGGAAGGATAGTCAGGAACAGTCAGAAATAGTGCTTGAATAGTAAATTTGCATGGGCTACTTTGGGGCTGAAATCGACCTGTCAATGTTCGATTCCGACCCTCGTCTCCAAGTTGTTTTAATTAAGCAACTTGCGAAGATAATAAAAAATCGAATCCTTTCATTTTTCCGATTTGATGTCGGTTGAAAACCGACCCTTGCCTCATACTGAAATCCTTTTTTAGTTAGGACAAACTTTCTCAAAGTGAATCAAGAATCTCCTTCGACTTGCGGTCGTAATCTTCCTTGTTAATCAAGCCCTGATCGTAAAGGGACTTGAGTTGTTTCAAGCGGTCGGCGGCGGAGGGCTGGGCGGCCGCCGGCTGTGCCGGGGCGGGTGGCGGAGTCAGGGGGCGGGTGGCAATCATGTCCTTCAACTGCATCAGTATGGCCATTTGATTGTCGGGAATATGCCCGGTGGTGTCGGGACCGACGTTCAGGGCGTAAGCACGCCCCGCCTCCCGCGCAATACTGTAATGATCGAATAATACATTGGCTGGATTCAATTGCGCCTGCGGCTTCCACATCCAGCTCTTGATGATTGAGTCGTCGTTGCAACCCAGCCCGCGCTCCGGCAGTTTGCTGTTGTTTAGGAGCACACAATTCGGATTCA